>JANQSL010000079.1 GCA_028284075.1 Candidatus Sumerlaeia bacterium
CCGACCCGATTCGAAACCCCGCAACCTGGCTTGCCGAGCTTGCTGATCCGGAGTCCGCATCGACTCCGCAAATCGTGTGGGAATTCGAGAGCGAGACTCCTCATCTGCACCCGTTTCTTCTTCAGCCAATGGTGAAAGAGCGCTTTACCGCCGCCCGGCTCGCACTCTTCGAGTCGCAAAGGGATTGAACTCACTCACGCGGTTTGATAGCTTTACCGCCACATGGATGCCTCAACGTCACGCCGGAGGACTCTTGTGAACATCATTGCCGCCATCGACTTTTCCGATATGACTCCCGTCGTTCTTGCCGAGACGGAGCGCTTCGCTCGCGCATTCTCTGCTCGTGTTTACCTGATCCATGTGGCTGAACCGGAACCGGCCTTTGTGGGATTTGAAGCGGGTCCCCCGGTTGTGCGCGATCAAATGGCGGATACTTATCAGCATGAACACCGGCGCATTCAGGAAAAGGCCGAGGGCTTTCGGCAGAGCGGCCTGGAAGCCACAGCGCTCCTCATCCAGGGCCCCACTGTTCGCACACTGCTTGACGAGGCCAAACGCCTCGATGCCGGGCTCATCGTGGCCGGCTCTCATGGTCACGGCGCTGTTTACAGCATTCTCGTTGGCAGCGTGAGCGAAGGGCTTATCCGCCATGCGAGCTGCCCTGTTCTTGTCGTTCCCGCAAAAAAAGCCGATGACGAATAAAGCGCCTCGACCTCCATCCAGCCCCCTTCAAACACTCCTGATAACCCCTTGTATATCATGAGTGTACCCGTCGCCGCAGCCTTTGATTCCCACTTCCTGAGGCGGTGTCTCGAATCGCGGAGTTTCTCTTCCTGTCGGCAAAAACTCTGCGAGACCCCTTGACAGGGGCACCCCCCGTCCCTCCTTTTTTCCCCGCTTCGTCCTTGCTACCGTCTGTTTCCCCTTATCGGCAAAAGATCGTTCAAGTGTTCGAAGATAGACCAAGAGGCTCCAATGCAGAGCCGGGAGAAAGTGTTTTGAGTACAGGTACAGTCAAGTGGTTCAACGAACAGAAGGGCTTTGGTTTCATTGCCCCCGACGAAGGTGGCAAAGACGTCTTCGTTCATCACTCCAACATCGATGCCCAGGGCTTCCGCGTTCTTAACGAAGGCGAGAAGGTCACCTATGACATCGGCGAAGGCCGCAAGGGTCCCGAAGCGCTGAACGTCCGTTCCATCAAATAAAAGTCTCACGCAACCGACAACAACAAACGGCCCCGCAGCAATGCGGGGCCGTTTTCATAACCGGTGATGTGACTCGACAGGCCTTTATCGTCCGGGCGGGCTGACCCGCGGGTAATCCTCATCCCCGCCTTCCGTCAGCTGATCCTGCGCGACGGCATCCCTGTAAGCCTGTTCCGGCTGCCAGTCGTCTTCCGGATCAGCCGACTTCTTCGGCAGCGGCGGCGGGGGAGAGTCACTGTCGACCGAATCCGACGCCAGGTTTCCCATCAACACACCGTTCTGAATCTGGCTTGCAAAGTCCCCGATGGCCCCGGGCGTGTGAGGCATCATCAGCGTGTTTGTCCGGGCACTTGCACCGATTTCCTTCAGCGTGTCGAAGTACTGTGTCATTACCACAATCTGCATCACATCCGAAGCCGATGCACCCGGCACTCCCCTCTGGAATTCCTCCACGCTCTGCCGCAGACCATCCACGATCGCCTTGCGCTGACCCGCGATGCCCTGGCCTCGCAAAATGGCCGACTGCGCCTCCGCTTCCGCCTGCTTCACCCGCAGAATCTTCTCCGCCTCGCCCCGCTCCTCGCTCGCCCGGCGAATGCGCTGCGCGGCATTGATTTCGTTCATCGCCTGTTTGACCTTGGCGTCCGGATCAATGTCATTCACCAGGGTCTTGACGATGTCGTAGCCATACTGCGTCATCGTCTCCTCAAGGCCCTCCTTCACCGCATTGGCGATGTCATCCTTGTTCTGAAAGACCGCGTCCAGCTTCATGTTGGGAACCTGCGCGCGAACTTCATCGTACACATAGGACTCGATCTGCATGTGAGGATTGCTCAGTTCATAGTACGCCTCACGGATGCGGTTTGGCATCACATAAAACTGAACCGCGACCGCAATGCGGACGAACACATCATCGATGGTCTTCGTTTCCACGTGAACGTTCATTTCCTGAATGCGAAGACTCAGCGTTCCCGCCACCCGGTCGAAGGGCAGCAGCATGTGGAAACCCGGTGCCGCCACCTTGTGGAACTTGCCGACCCGCTCGATAATGGCGGCGGTCTTTTCTTTGACGATTGTGAATCTTGGCAGCATTATTGTCCTCCGGTCAGAGATGGCCGGCGCGGCAGTTTGTCGCGTGGTTCCGCCCGGTTTTCTTGTCTGCTTACTTTACGAGCCTGAACGCCCCGTATTCAATCGAAAGCGCTTCTGGCCCGCGTTGTGTTAGCCATCGTCAGACCGCGTGCAGTCGGCGCTCCGCACAGCCTGGTTTCCGAGGAGAAGTTGATGACCCCCATCGTTGCGGGAATGCTGGTTTTCGGCCTTGTGCTGCTGTTGACCGGGGCCGAAGCCCTGGTCCGCGGCGCGTCGAAACTCGCCGCACGCCTTGGCATGACGCCCCTTGTCATCGGCCTCACGGTTGTCGCTTTTGGAACGAGCGCACCGGAACTGGCCATCAGCGTGAAATCCTCTTTTTCCGGCCAGGCGGACATCGCCGTTGGGAACATCGTCGGCAGCAACATCTTCAACATCCTTGTGATTCTCGGCCTCTCGGCGCTTGTCGCGCCACTCGTCGTTCAGCGTCAGCTCGTGCGTTTCGATGTCCCCCTGATGATTGGCGCTTCGGTTTTGATGGTGCTGATGTGTGCCGACGGCATCGTCAACCGGGCCGAGGGATTGATCCTTTTTGCAGGCATTGTCGCTTATACGGCGGGCATGCTGTACTTTGGCCGTCGGTGGAACGGCAACAGTGGTGAAACGCAAGAGACACCGAAGGGAAATGTGGCTGCGGATATTCTCATGATGATTGCGGGGCTGGCGATGCTGGTTCTGGGATCGAGATGGCTTGTGGAATCATCCGTTCAGATTGCACGGTCCCTCGGTGTCAGCGAATTCGTTATTGGTGCCACCATCATCGCCGTTGGCACCTCATTGCCCGAAGTTGCCGCGTCCCTCGTTGCCGCCTTTCGCGGTCAGAGGGACATCGCCATCGGCAACGTTGTCGGCAGCAATCTTTTCAACATTCTTTCCGTGCTGGGCGCCACCGCCGCCGTCGCTCCCGAAGGCGTTACGGTCGCGCGCCACGCCATCGACTTCGATCTTCCCGTAATGCTGCTGATCGTCGTGTTGTGCTGGCCGATGTTTTACAGCGGCTTCACCGTCAACCGTTTCGAGGGCTTTGTTGCCGTGCTCGGCTACCTTGCCTACACGGCGCTGATGATTTTGCCGGACGACGTTCATCTAGCGGCCCGGCTGAGAATCGCCCTTCTCTACGGTTTTCTTCCCGCAACCGTGGCGTGGCTCGCCTTCGCCACCCTCGTCCAGGCGCGGCGTGACGGCGTACAGCTTCATCCGCGCTCAATTTCGGTCGCACCCCGTGAGTAACGTGTCCACCATGGGATACCAATGACCGAAGCCCTCTATTTTAACGCTCACTGCCATCTTGAACTCAGCCACCTGCGTGGCGCCGTTCCTCCCGGGCTGGCCTTCGTCGACTGGCTCAGCCACATCGTCACTCTCAAGCGCTCCCGTTCGCCCGAAGAGAGCCGCGCCGCCGCTGCCGACGCCATCCGCGAACTCTCACAATCGGGAACCGGAGCCGTTCTCGATATCGATGCCATGGGCACCGGCAACGCCGCCCTGCGGGACGCAAAATTCCCTGCCATCTCGTTTACCGAGATCATTGACTTCGATCCCGCCCTCGGCGCCTGGGCCGTCGATCAGACGATGGAACGTCAGCGCGAATACGGCGACCTGCCCGATACACTGCGCCTCGGCATTTCCCCCCATGCTCCCTACACCACCACACCGCGCCTTCTGCGCGCCGCCGCGTCAAAAGCCGCCGAGTACCGGCAGTGGCTTTGCATACACGCCGCCGAAACGCCCGAGGAAACAGAGATGTTCGTTGGCGGCACCGGTGCGTTGCACGACTACCTGCGAGACGTTGCCGTGTTACCGCCGGGATGGAAGCCGCCCGAAATGCGGCCTGTCGCGTACCTCAACGCCATGGGAGTTCTTGGACCGCGCACCCTTCTCGCCCATCTGAACGACATCAACGACGACGACCTGCGAACTCTTCGCGAAAAACAAACTCGCGCCGTTGTCTGCCCGGGCACCCACGTCTACTTTGACCGCGGCGAGTTTCCCCTCCGGCGCCTTCTTGACACCGGCATTCCCACCTATATCGGCACCGACAGCCTCGCCAGCAACGAAGCTCTCAACATGGCTCGCGAAGTCGAACTCGCCGCAGCCCTGTCGCCGGGCCTTGATCGCAAACGGATCGAAGAGTGCGCTTCCTGGGAACGCGCAGCGGACTTTGGTTTCGACGTTTAGCAAGGCGAAAGAGTTCAAGACTGAATCGGTATCGGTATCGCAATCGCCACACTTCTTCGTTTTCAGCCGACTAAGTCACAAAGGTTCCGACAGCGTCGGCCACGATATCGCAAGACAAAACCAGCCGAAGAGATGAATCGCAAGGACCGTTAGCATTAGCCTCGTATTCTTCTGCAAAAGCCGGCAGCCACCACATACCACAGCCAGACAGCTCAGGATTGCGAGACCCGCCAGACTCATTGGATCGATCACGTCCGGGTATCGCTTGAGGTATTCCATCGTCGATAAAATGACGATCCACGGAAAGACTGCAACGAATGCACCGAGTAGCAAATGAGAACCTTTTTCGTCGATCTCCATCTCTCTCACCTCGACAATGATTGAGACCTGCTCACCCCGGATTGCAATATCAATGACTCCGGGAGTGCTTTGTTTGGCACCGGCTGTTCCTTGCTCTTCCTTCGCTCCTTTGCGTCTTCGCGGCGTTGTTTTCCATTTCTCCCATTCCTTCCATATTTCCCAAATCAGCTTAAATCATTAAAGTTTCCCATTTCTCCCATTCTTCCCACGGATTCCTGAAATCGAAACCCGCCTGGTACATAATCTCTTTGTCAGGCGGCGAAAGCAAAGCTGCCGGGCCGGCAAACCCATCTTGACCGTCTCGGCGCCCCGCCCGCTCCTGTCAACAGACTCCCCTCTCACGAGCGTTCACCTGTCACATGGATGGTCTTCTTCTCATTCTCGTTCCCCCGCTGATCGCGGGTCTCGTGGCCTGGGCCGTTGCCTACCAGCTCACCGGCCTCTCCATCCGGGTTGCCAACTCGCGAGGCATTCTGGCCCGGCCCGACCACCGCTCGAGCCATCTCTCACCCACACCTCGAGTGGGCGGAATCGGGCTCGTCTGGGGGGCCATCATTCCCATTACCATTTATGCGGTCTTCTCCAACCACATCCAGCACTGGCAGGGGTTTACCGACATCGATGAAATCGACATGATTGCCATGGGCGGATTGTTGGGAGCCACCGCTGTTGGGTTTCTTCTGGGGCTCATCGACGACCTTCTAGCGCCTCCCGCCCTTGTAAAGCTCTTCGGTCAGGCTGTCGTTTCGGCCATTCCGGTTCTGACGGGGCTTGCTGTCCGCCAGGTACAAGTGCCCTACGGTCCGGTGATCGACCTCCCCTTCATTGCCGGAGCCGCCATCGCCTGGTTCTGGATGATGCTGATGATGAACGCCGTCAATTTCATGGACGGCATCAACGGTCTCGCCGGACGCTTTGCCGAAGTCACCGGCATTGCCCTGGTGCTCGTTGGAATGAACCGCTCGTGGTGCAACGAATTCGCCGTCATTGGCGCAGCTCTCTGGGGCGCCGGTGCGGGCTTTCTGCCCTGGAACCGTCCCGATGCCCGCACCTTCATGGGCGATTGCGGCAGCCAGGCTCTCGGTGCCTTTGCCGGTGCGTCCATTTTACTGCTCGTCAACAACGACATCCGCCTCTGGGACGAAAGCCTTGGCCGCGAACTGTTCGATCCCTTCCTCGCCGGAGTGATCCTCTTCGCCCCCTTCCTGTTCGACACAACCTTCACCCTGTTGAGAAGATTGTTTTCCGGCCGCAACATCTTCGAAGCTCACCGCGAGCATCTTTACCAGCGCTACCTGATTGCTGTCGGCGAAGATCATTCGCGAACCCTCGCGTTTGTCTCCAACTGGCTCTATGCCGCCTGCATAATGGGTGTATTGTATATTCGCCTGACGGACTGGTGGGATCCGAAATGGCGTGTGATTCTCTTTGGGGGAACAGCCGTCGTTTGCTGTCTTTACTGGCTCGGTATTCGAAAGGTCGAGTCTGGCCGGGCTTGATCGGCTTCGGAGTTGCTGTGCCGGCCGGGGGAAAAAGAGTCGGAAGAAAACAGGAACAAGTCAGATCCAGGACAAAACGAGCAACACCCAACTCTCGCGCACAGCCCGTCCACGGGCCTGCGTGAACCGCAAAACCGTGGATGGCCTTGCGTGCAGCCCGTGACCTCATTCATCTCAGGCCCATGGCCATGAAAGACCAAAGACACCTTCCGACTCTCGAATCCCTCGGCTGGGACAGCGAATATCAGCGCGAATTTGAAACCGGGTTCTCCGATCGCGAATGCACCCCCGGACGCGTTGCCGTACGTTACAAGGGGCAGTACGGAATTCTCACGGAAGAGGGTCCGGTCGATGCGCGCATCAAAGGCGTGCTGCGTTATCATGCAGAGGATTGGGCGGAGCTGCCGGTGGTTGGCGACTGGGTTGCGCTGACGAGAAAAAGTCATGATCGATTCTGGAGAATCCACGGCGTCCTGAAGCGCCGCACGGAACTGAAGCGCAAAGTCAAAGGCATTCGCACCGATGCACAGATTCTCGCCGCGAACGTGACGATTGTCGTGATCGTGATGGGTCTGAACGAGGATTACAATGTTCGCCGTCTTGAGCGCTATCTCACACTCGTGCATGAAAGCGGCGCCTGTCCCCTGGTCGTCCTTAACAAGGCGGACCTCCTCGACGAGGAGATGCTTGCCGACTCCCTCGCGGAGGTGGAGGAGGTTGCAGGGAATGCGGAAATCGTCCTGACCAGCGCGAAGGAAGGAAGCGGCGTTGATGAGGTCTGTGCGGCGGTCGGCAGCCGAGACACCGTTGTGTTTGTCGGCTCATCCGGCGCCGGCAAATCGACTCTTGTAAACGCCATCGTCGGCGAGGATCGCATGGAAACCGGAGCCGTGCGCGAAAGCGACGGCCGCGGACGCCACACGACGACACGCCGCGAAATGATCGTTTTGCCACGCGGAGGCATCCTGATCGACTCCCCTGGTATTCGGGAAATTCAGCTGATGGAAGCACACGAAGGCATCAGTGAGACATTTGCCGATGTCGAGGAACTTGTGGCGAAGTGCCGTTTCGGAGACTGCACGCACACCGTCGAGCCCGGCTGTGCAATTCGTGAAGCCATCGAGGGGGGGGAACTCTCCATCGAACGATTCGAAAACTGGAAGAAACTGACAACGGAATCCATCAGCTTCAGCAAACTCAAATCGAAGTGGGGAGAAAAGGAGCGCCGTGCCTTCAAGGAATTTCGCAGTAAGAAGAAGAAGAGGAGTTGAAGTGAACATCGCCGTATTCGGAGGCACGTTCGACCCGCCGCACTGTTCCCATATGGCAACAGTGTTGTGGCTGCTCCAGCATCCGGAAGTGGATCGCGTGGTTGTCGTGCCGACAGCTCATCATCCCTTCGGAAAAGAACCTGCGGCGGCCTTCAGGCATCGGGTGGAAATGTGTCGTCTTGCCGTGAGCCGATTCGCGCAGGGCCTTGTCGAAGTTTCCGGCATCGAAGGTGAACGTGAGAAGCCATCCTACACGATCGACACCGTCCGGGAATTCATGCGCCTCAATCCCGAAGCCCGCTTCCGGGTTGCGATGGGCTCTGACATCGTCGGCGACTTGCCAAAGTGGCACGAAGGCGATGAGCTTGTTCGTATTGCACCGCCTCTTGAAGTGCCACGTATCACCGCCGAGCACTCCGCCCGCACAGGTGCGATTCCGATGCTCTCTTCAACCGATATCCGGGAACGGCTCGCCGGTGGCGGGAACGTGACCGGTTTGATTCCCGCTCGTGTGGTCGAGTACATCTCTCAACACAACCTGTATCGATGATTTCTCTCCGATGACGAAACCCGATGCCTTGACACCACTGGGAGCGCTTGGCCGTTACGCCAACTTCGAGCGAATTCACAATGATCCTCCGGCAATCGTCACCATGGATCATCGAGCGGTTCTGGTCGCGGCGTGGGCCGCGCGGAAGCAGGGATTTTTTGGCGATGAACCACCTCTGCTCGTACGGTTTGATGCCCATCCTGACATGGGGGAAAAACCACGCCCCTGGGCCTGGGAGTGTTCGCAACTCAAAGATATCGACAACACTCTCGCCATTGCAAACAGCCAGCGGTCCGATGATGGCGGCTGGGTGATTTCAGCGATGCAGTTTGGTCTTTGCGGTGATGTCATCTCCTGCTTTGTACATGACTATCATCGTTTTCCGGGAGATGACGGAACGTATGAGGACCATCGTGGCAACCACCATCGGTTGCGGACGTTTTCGTCCCTGAAGGAAGCAATGTTATCCGGACACGCTGACAGAATCAGAGCGGCGCTCGCATCCCGTCCGGTGTGGTTCGACATCGACCTGGACTTTGCCACCCGCCGTGAGGAGGACGACTCCGTCAGAGTCTGGAATGAGAACGACTGGCTGATGGAATTCAGCGGTGAATCATCCGCACTGTTGAGTGACATCATCCGGCATGCCGCTCTCGTGACGATTGCGACGGAGCCGTGGTTTTGTGGGGGGCTTTCCGCATGCGGCCGGATTGCTGCAGACTTGAAGCGGATAACAACTCCGATTACCGATCTTTTTCAAAAGCTCTAGAAGATCAATGAGCATCAGGCCGAAGGCGCGGGTTCAAAATGATTTCTCAGAACTCCCATTGATCGCCCGAGCGAGGCTGGGGGTTGAGAATCTGGATGGTTTCGAAATCATTGGCCAGAACAGGCTGTCGCCCCTGCGTTGTTCTGGTGTTTCCGTTTGTTTCGAGAGGCAGCTGCAATGCATCGTAGATCAATGTGTCAGCAGTGTCTTCCGATGAACCGTTGAGATTCATCTCCACCGTCGACGAAGGGGTCACGGAAACGGTGTCATCGCCTGAGTCTGCAAAAACGGAAAGAAAGGTCAGATCGGAGTTTGCAAGTTCCTGAACGGTGACCATATCGTTTCCGCCTCGAGTGCCGAGGCTCATCGATTCGAAGCCGGAAGCTTCAAGTGTGAACGTGCTGGAGCCCGCTCCGTCGATCTTGAGCACCGATGCCGTTTCGGAAATTGTATAGGTGTCGTTTATATCTGATGTGCCAGGAGAGATACTGAGACTGTCGTTGTCCGACTGGCTTGCAACCAGTGTGTCATTTCCCGCCGCGAATCCATGGTCCGCTCTCACGGGGGTGTTGGACAGACTGGCATCGAGAGTGTCGTCACCGCCCCGGCCCTCGAACTCGACATCAGTGACGGAGGTTGAGGACAAGTCCGTTACAGTCAGAGAATCCGCACCCGGCCCCCCAAGAAACGAGAGTTCCTCAACGCCGAGGACAGGAATTGTTACCATTGCTCCATCGGTCTGACGAAAACGGGCTACTCCCGACCCGTTGTCCTCAAAGACCGCATTCAAAGACATCAGGGCATCTCCGGGCCCGTCGAACCTGGCTCTATCGAAACTGCCGCTGCCAAGATCAATTGTATCCGTCCCGTCGCCAAAAAACCAGACGAAGCTGTCGTTTTCATCGCCTGTTGTAATCGAGTCGTTGCCCAATCCCCCAATGACCTGGTCGCGGCCCGGGCTTCCAATGATCGTGTCCACCCCGTCACCACCGTTCATCTCAATGGGAAAAAGGCTTGGGGAGGGCGTTGCCGCTCCGGGGAAGCCGCTCGCATCGAGAGTGCTGCCCAGCGGCCCCGCAGTTAAGACAATTCGAACGATGGCATCCGCGGCAACAGGCATGCCCGGGTCGTTCAGGTTGTCCGGATCAGCACCATTGACCTTCACGTTTGTTCCGTCAGTGGTGAGAACGATGGCGTCCGCGGCATCGGATGTCGCCTGAAGAGTGTTTCCCTGAAAGAATGTGTTCACCGCAGCGTGAGCATTGCCTGTGCAAAGGCTTGCTGCCGCCAGGGTCCTTACAAGCCACCCTTGTCGACAATTCGTCTGGTCCTTTAGAGTTCCCATTGATCACCTTCTCTGGGGGCGGGATTCAGGATTTGAACGTTCTCGAAACCGTTTTGAACGACGGGTTGCCGGCCCTGTGTTGTGAAGGTGTCTCCGTTCGTTTGCAGGGGCAGGCTGAGCGTGTCGTAGACAAGCGTGTCCGCGGTGGTTTCCGTGAATCCGTCGAGGTTCATTTCGGCAACAGTCGATGGAGCAATTGACACCATGTCATCTCCTTCGCCCGCCTGGACATTGAGGTTTGTTACGCCCACCGTGGTGAGTTCCTGGATTGTAATGGTGTCGTTGCCTGTGCCGGGATTCAGGAAGACAAACTCAAATCCGGCGGCGTCGATTGTAAACGTGCCTGTTCCCGAGCCGTTGACCAATAGTGAGGCACCTGACTGAGAGACCGTATATGTGTCGGCGACATCGAAGGAGTTCGGAAAGACTGCCAGAGAGTCGTTGCCGGAGCTGCCTGCCTTCAGGGTGTCGTTTCCCTCGGAGAACTCATGATTAACCGAAACAGGCGTCGATGATCCGCTTGCATCGAGATTGTTTGTTCCACCCTCGCCCCTGAACTCGATACGCGTTGCGGGGGTGGCGGAGAGATCGGTAACCGTCAGGCTGTCGTCTCCACCTCTTCCGATGAACACAAGTTCCTCGGCACCCTGCAACAGCATGGTTGTCATGGCGCCATCAGTTTGACGGAACTGCAGGACGCCGGAGCCATTGTCCTCGAACACGGCGTTAAGGGGAACAGTCCCACCGACGGGAGCGTCAAAGCGCGCGCGATCGTTTTCGTCTCCAAGATCGACAGTGTCGGTTCCATCGCCAACCTCCCAAATCATATCATCGAGGCCTGCACCCGTCGAAATGGAGTCGTCTCCGGGCCCGGCGATTACCTGGTCCGTCAAGGGGCTGCCAATGATGGTGTCGGCTCCGTCGCCACCCTGAAAATCGATCCTGAGGAATTGCTGGGGAGTTGCGGCGCCCGGGAAGCCGCTGGCATCGAGGGTGCTCCCCAGCGGGCCGGCTGTCAGGTTGATTCCCGCGATGTCCGACACGGCCACCGGCATTCCCGGATCATTCAGATTGTCAGGATTCGATCCGTTGATTTTGACGTTGGTGGCGTCAGTTGTCAGAGTGATGGAGTCGTCCGCATCTGAACTCACGCTCAGTGTGTTTCCTTGAAAAACAGCCGTTACCGCCCCCTGAGCCACCCCAAGGCATAGTCCCGTCCCCGCAAGGGCCAGAGCCCGTTTTGCAAACAGTCCGAGCATCGTTTCAGCTCCGCTTCGCCGGCCGGATCGCCAACGCCGATAGTCTCTGATAATATCTTATCCAAAAGACTCGGACCGTGGAGCGGCAAGAAGAACCACATCGACGGAGTGAGACCTCGATTTCGGCCTTGCCACGAGGCAGGAGATTCTGTTGCTTTCCCGGCTCCCGCGGGGCCTGCGGTTCTGCAGGACCCAAAGTGTGGCCCGGTAGCTCAGTCGGTAGAGCAGCGGACTGAAAATCCGCGTGTCGGCGGTTCGATTCCGCCCTGGGCCACCACTCAATTTACTCAACTTACGGCATGTTCGGGTTCCCCGTTGATCTGCTCGCATTGCCAAAACTTGTCAGTGTTTTCTGACGAAGTTCCGGCTTCGAGGGCCTTCACAACGAACCCGTGAAACAGAGTGATGTGACCCAAAATATAGGCGACGATGAACTTCATCGTAACGACCATGATAATCAGTGATTTTGCATCGGATGCCGAGATCGAAGTGAGCGGAGAGCACGACGTACAGCCCGAAAATGTTTCAGGAAGCGCCCTGCTCCATGGCGACCCTATTGCCTTCCGTGAACGACCACGATTGTCAGGATGGTTTGTCGGACCGGAACTCAGGCGGCGTCGCGGTGGCAGTGCTTGATGATGCCGCCGAGTTGCTCGTGGCATCGGACTTTCCCGATGGTTTGAATCTTGAAGTCCTCGTCGAGAACCTCGTTGTTCATTCCGATTCCGTTGTGTGGCCGGCGGGTATTGTAGTAGTTCACCCATGTTCGGACAATGTGGTTGAGGTGCTCCTGCCCGAAGCAGACGAAGTGATTCAAGCCCTCCCGTTTCAGCGTGCCGATGAAGGCCTCTGCGGCAACATCGGATGGAGATATGAATTGCCTGACATGGAGAGGCTGATAAGATCCGATCGTCTATTCTGACGAGGCCATGGAAGTGATTGAGTGGTTATTGAACTCCGATCCTGCGATTCGGTGGCAGGTGCTGCGGGATCTGGTTGATGCACCCAGTGGTGACGTCGCACGGGAGCGGACCAGAATGGCTACCGAAGGGTGGGGGGCATGTCTGCTGGATTTGCAGGGAGAAGACGGCCAGTGGGCAGGCGGCGCTTGTTTTCCAGGAACAGGTATTGGCTGGCGAGAGGAGTGTTCCGGACAGCCGTGGATCTCCACTCTCCCGGTAATGCACCTCCTGTATGAATACGGAATCGATCCTCTAAATGACCGAGTGCGGCGAGCGGTGGAGATGGTCCGTGAAAACTGCCGATGGGAACACGCCGGGCAGCGGTTTTTTGATGGCGAGGTGGAACCGTGCATCAACGGCAGAGCTGTACTTCTTGGCGCTTATTTCGGGCAGGAGGTCGATGGCATCGTCGACCAACTGCTGACCGAACAACTGACCGACGGCGGATGGAACTGCGAGGCGGAGAACGGCTCTATTCGCTCCTCGTTTCATTCGACGATCAATGTGCTGGAGGGATTGCTGGCCCATGAGCAGATGACGGGTGGTTCAGCGGAGGCCGTCGCGGCTCGGCGACGAGGCGAGGAATACCTGTTGGAACGAAGTCTACTCCGGCGAAAGAGCACCGGTGAGTTCGTGAACGTGGACTGGTTATTGTGTGCGTTTCCCACTCAATGGCACTACGATGTCTTACGCGGGTTGGAATACTTTCGTAGAACGGGAGAACCGCCGGACCCGCGAATTCACGAGGCGATGGATCTGCTTCTCTCAAAGAGGCGTGCGGATGGGACATGGTTATTGGAAAGGACGCACGAGGGGAAAGCCCCGTTTGTGATGGAGGCGGGAGTCGGCAAGCCAAGTCGGTGGGTGACCCTGAGAGCCCTGAGAATCCTCAAATGGTACGAATCCGCCCCTAAAAAGTGCTCCACCCCATGAATGAGTTTTCCGGATCCTTCGACGGTTGGGACAAGACTGATACTTCGCCCTGCCGTCGTGTCCAATCGCTTCAAAACTGTTTAGTGGCAGATAAAATACATTAATCCCTTGACGTATCAGGAAACATGTGTGTAACTGATCCCTGAAATTCGAGGAGTCCTTTTTCCGACAAACGAAACGCAACACGGAAGCGGATCGCGCCATGCGCGAAGCCGTGTGGCGGACGCTCATACCTTGTTTGTTCCGGAGAGCGGGATTTGGAGGCTATCCATGAGACTGACTGTGTTGAAGATCGGGGCAATGGTGTTGCTGCCCGTCGTTTCCATGGCGCAGGGCACCACAGTGATCGATACGGCCACTGCCGGGCGATCCTCCATCAATGACGCTCTGGCGGGCCCGGCGGCGGAGATTGAGCTGAGCGGAGCGAGTCTGGATTCGGACGGTCTGGTGATTTCCCGAAGTGTCGTTTTGCGGGGGTCGAATTCGGCGAGTCCCACGACACTGGTTCTGAGTGGAACGACGAGTCAGGAAAAGCTCGGTCCCGGAGACGGCATCTTTGTCTGCGGCAGCGGGATCACAGTGAGTCTTGAAAACCTGATCCTGATTCCGAGTCTCGACGGTTCCCTGAAGGACGACATGGTTGTCGCCACGGCACAAAATGCGTCCTCCATTTCGCTGACTCTTGAGAACGTCACCATGACCGGAAACGACGGTCTGGGCGCTCCGGTTTCTCCGCCGGACCTTGTGACTGGTTTGCCCGTCGGTGACCCGGCGGAGGCGGGTCTTCCCGATGATGGCATCCACATCGTGGACTCCCGATTCGGGGGCTACGATGGTGACGTTGATCTCACGCTCAAGGATGTTGTGATCAACGGGGCGGGGTTCAATTCGCCGAAAGGCGACGGGATTGTCGCCCATGTGAGCAACGGAAGCATCTCTTTCGACAATGTGACTCTTGTCGGGTCCTCCCGCTACGGTATTCAGATTGGCGGGCGAGGGACGGTTCAAACAGTCACGCCCGCTATCGCAACCGACAGTGCTCTTGTCAGCGCATTCAACGGACGTTCCGGCATTCAGGTCTTTTCCGCCGCCTCATGTGCGCTGAGCAACGTGCGAAGCCATGGTAACGGCTACTTCGGAATCGCAGTCCAGGCGTCGGGAGTGGAGAGTTTTGCCCTCGCCGATGCGTTCATTGCGGAGAACGGAACCGAGGGGTTGATGATCGCGAATACTCCGCCTCAAAGCGTCACCTACACGGTGACGGATACGGACTTTGCAAACAATGGCCAGGGAGCGCCAACGGGGCACTCGGATCGTCCCTACGCCAATGTCAAACTGGACTCCACTGTTCCCGATACTCTGGTGCTTCAACTTCAGAGTTCAACGATTCGCGGTTCCTCCGCTTCCGGCTTCGAGAACAGCGGCGGAGGACGAATCGAACTGATTAACTCCACCGTTGTGACATCCGGCGCGGACGCTCTCGCGCGGACGCTGCGGCTCGATACGGATACAATGCCCGACACCGTTCCCCAATAACGGACCGAGTTCAAAGGGAGGCTCGCTCTCATGAAGAAACCGATATCCCGCCTGTTGCAGGTTCTCGGAGTGGCGGCGCTCTGTCACGGCGCGCCGGCCGCGGAGGGTTTCGATTCGGCCCTTCCGCCGTCCCACAGCGCCGTCTATCGCACTCCACTGGATAACACCACAGCGACCGCTCTTGTTTCACGGCTGGAAACCGACGGTTTCGCGCCGGTATGGACTGTCGACGATCCCGGTGGAAAGGTCGTGCATGTCGGGCGCTGTCCGACGTTTGCGGATGCGGAACTTCTGACACGCAGTCTGCGGCGAAAGGGTTACACGCGGTTCTGGGCATCGGAGGTGACGTTCACCGCGCCGACAGCCTCTCAGTTCAACCTGGCGGGAGCGCCCCTGGTGCTGTGTCCCAACGGCGAAACGCCCTGTGCGACGGGTACAGTGACGCCGACGGCGAGCATGCTGGCTTTGGAGGCGAGTCTTCAGTCCGACCCCGACGATGCGGCAGTCCTGGCTGCACGAACGCTGATCGACAGTCTTCCCGACAATGATCCGGCCAAGGCATGGGCCATCGTTCGGATGGGACGGGCGATGGTCCGCCATGAAAAGACGGCAGCAGCCGTTCAGCCGTTGTTTTTGAACGTGGCGCACGGTGTCGTCACAGCCACGGATCAGGACAGGCTGGAGGCTCGCTGGCTCGCGGCGGATTCGATTCATTATTACTCGAGCGATTTCCTGTCCGCTTATCAGGCCTATCAGGAAATTCTGCAGCTTCACGGCCCGGATGACACCGGTGTCAAAGCACGGGTTCTTGTGGAGATGACGGGCTGCCTGCTGGCTTTGGCGAGAGCCGGCAGGGCCGAGTACTCCGACGTGCGAGATCTGGCGTCCCACCTTCAATCGACGATTCCATCAACCTACAAACGCGCACACGCCGTTGCTGATCTGATCGCCTGCGAGTCTTATCTGTACGAGGGCAGACATGCTGAGGCGCTTACCGCTTTCAACGGTTTCGAAACGCGTCACCCCGGAAGAATACGGGAAACTTGTATGGCCTATCACATGAGGGGGTTTTTGCATGGTCGACTCGGGGACTGGACGAACTGTCTCGCCAGTTACAACGCACTGCTCGCCATTGTCTCATCCGATCCTGTGGAAGATTTTTATTGGGCGGGGGAACGGTATGACATGAGGCGGTTCGCCACTCAATGGCTGAGGGTCTACGCCGTCCAATTCAAGGATCAGGAAATCGTCGCCCAGTGTGATACAGAACTGGCTCTCATGGACGCCAACCCGCTGTCTGAACCGAATCCCGCCGTTCTGGACATGGCTTTTCCACACGGCTTCTACGAAGTGCCTGAACAATGATTCAAGAGTGCAGCTCTTGCGTACGGAGGAGTCTCATGGAGCACACCCGCCCAAGTCTATTCAAAGGTATCCTGATGGCAGTGATGGGTATTACCCTCTGCTTGCCGCAGCCAGGCCCGGGCGCCGTTATGATACCGATTGGACAGGACACTTTTGACTGCAGCGGCAATGGCTGCCAGGGCTCCGTTGGAGCAGGTGATTGCCTCCGTTTCTGCGGGCATACGGGTCCTTGTGGGGTTAACTGCTTCCGTCAGAGCAGTTCCTGCTCACAGGATCCGAATTGTGACAATCGCGAGCCGGACGATGATGACTGCGACAATGAGAAAAGCAAACAGTCTCACCCAAATGCGGATGGTACAGGAGCTTCCGATCCGGTTTACCCTTTCTCCGGGGAGTTTGTCTATGACGAGACGGATATGGTCATCAAGGGTCGCGGATTTGATTTCGAATGGGCGAGAGTTTATCGATCCATGCTGAGCGGCCGCCTTGTGAACAACACGACGGGTTCACCCGAATCCCGAATGGGCAATCGCTGGGATCACAACCATAACATCTACTATAAGATTGTTTCTACCGTGGAACCTCTTCTTGTCATTACGGAAGGTGATCCGGTTACAATCACTTTCGATGTCGCTCTTACGGGTCAGGAATGTATCGACTTGGGAGAAACCAATATTTACGCAACCAGGATCTACTCCGGCACTTATTCGTGCCCCAACAGTGATCCAAAACTCGGTCCCCATGTGCACGGTTGTCCGGAATTCCAGCGCGAACCCAATCTGGTTTTTGATGACACCTCCCTCTGTAATCTCATCGGAAAGACGAGAACAGGTGTCTCTGCCATTGTTCCCTGTACAGTGGAGGATGTGGTTGCTCAGTGCGCCGGAGACTACTTCTGCTTTGTTGACGATTCCTGTGCGGGTTGCTGGGGCTGCGCGATTAGAACCAAGCAGGTGGAAGTCACGGTTCCCACGAATACGGTCCAGATCGTTGATAACGTCATCCGCAGAGTCATGATCGTTTACGAGGGTTCGGGCAAGCGGGGCGTGTTTGAAGAAACGTCGCTTAACTCCGATATCTGGGTAAAGCCTCACTCCACACGGCGCGTCGTGCCGGATCCGGGTTCCACCGGCTATCTTTATGAGTTCAACGACGGTGCCTACTGGCTTCTGAGCGAACCGGATGACAACGGAGTGGGCAGGATTCTGGAGAACGTGGATCGGAACGGCAACAAGCTGACATACACCTACGATGGAAGCGCGACCAACCAGGCGACCCGCAAGCTGACGGAGATCAAGGACACCCTCGGCCGGCCGGTCACGGTTTCCTACACGGCGGAGGGATTCGTCGATTACATCGAGGACTTTACGGGCCGACGGGTCACGTACGGCTACGAGACAAACACGGGTCTGGCGGACTTTGGCGATCTCCAGTCTGTCACATCTCCTGCGGTGACGGGAACCTCCACCGGAAACAACTTCGCCTCCGGCAAAACAACCACATACATCTACGACGGCACGGACAGTTATCTGGAAGATATTTTCGACGGACGGGCCAACGACGTGAACCATCCCATCACCGCGGCACGTCTTTCAAACGTCTACGACGTCGACGGGCGCGTGACGGCTCAGAAATGGGGCTACGGCTGGGTGAACTTTGCCTACGACGAGACGGTGTCCGCGCCCTACGACGGCTACGGTGCCGTCAAACGAACCATTATCAACGACCGCGAAGGCAATGTCCGTGAGTACTATTACGACTTCACGAATCGCGTTGTGGCGCGCGTGGAATACACCGGCCGTGCACCCGACCCGGCTGCTGTCACGACGGCGACAACCAACCGGCCGACCGGCAAGGTGCGGTCTGGCGATCCGGCGTCCTTCACGACGGTCACGGAATACAACAGCGATCTGGGTCTGATGACGAAGGTGACTCATCCCAACGGCAACATCACGGAGTACACCTACGAGATCGATCTCAATCCAACCGCCTCGATCGACACGCGGATGAATCTTCGCAAGATCACTCACAAACCGGGCACGCATACCCCTGTTGGCGATCAGACGCAGCTCGTGCAGGAGTTTACATACTCAGGCATGGGCGGCTGCGGCTGTGGCGCCCGGTTCCCCACGACGGAAACGGACCCCGAGGGTCATGTCGTCACCCACACGTACGATTCCAACGGCAACCGTCTGACGACGACCTACCCGACGACGACGCTTCTCACGGAAGGGTTCCTGCAGGATATCACGACCAGCGCGACGCAGACGATTGCAGAGTCCTGGGTATACAATACCTTTGGGCTGGTGAAGTCCTATACGGATCCGGAAGGAAACGTCACGATCTATGAGTACCATTCCGAGGCGGACCCGGACGGTGACGGGTTGAATGTGACGGGGGGATTGAGCGTGACGGTCGGGCAGGACGGCGGGGGATATCTCAAGAGCGTGACCGTCGACACGACGCGGGACGTCGGTCTGGCGGCCGCCAGCAACAGTCATACGAATCCGACTCCCATCGACGCGAAGACGACCTACGAGTACGACCGGCGCGGCAACGCGACCCGCATCATCGATCCGCGAGGTGTCGGAACGGACTACGAATACAATCAGCTGGATCAGGTGGTGCAGGTGACAAAGGCCGCGGCCATTGGTCTCGCGACACCGAGCCCGAGCGAGCCCTTCAGCCTGACGGACTTCGAATTCCGCGAGCGGTTCTGGTACGATGCGGCCAACAACATGGTCCTCCATCAGGTGGAGGACCGCGGCAATACGTCGGAGGTGGACGGCAATCTTCCGACGGGAGATCTGTCAGCGGTGGGGCTGAGCAACACGGACCCCGCGGGAATTCCACACTGGCATGAAACGCTCTACGAGCATGATCTTTTGAACAACGTGATCGAGACGGTCACGGAGGGTGGCACCGCCGCGGGCGGCGAGATCCGGACTCTGGTGCGGTACAACAAGAACGGCTATCCGGTCTTCACGATTCATCCGGAAGGCAACGCGGAGACCTCGCTTTATGACGAGCGCGATCTGCTGTTCCAGCAAATCGCGGGGGCGAGCACGGCGCCGTCCTATGTGGTCTTTGGCGGAGAGCCCGTCACGTTCAACCGTCCGGGCGGCGCGGGCACGGCCGCGTCCACGACGACGTACAACTACGACGGAAACAAAAACCTGATTGAGATCGTCGATGCCGCGAACAACGGTGGGACGAGTTCTCTGATTGCGGGTGCAGGCGATACCACAACGTTCGTCTACGACGCCTACAACCGGCGCGTCCAGGAGATCGATCCGCTGGGCAATGAAATGCAGTCCGTTTACGATGGGGACGGAAAGGTCGTTCGCGAGATCACCCGCGGTGCGCCGGGAGACGATGTGGCGGGGACATCAGGCAACAAGACGCTGGCGGTGCGGGAGTACGCCTACGACGAGATGGACCGCCGCGTTGCGGTTCACGACGTGGTGTTTCTGACGCCGAGCGTCACAACGAACCGCACGATCACACTGACGGATTCGTCGGAGATGGACAATGTCGGCATGCTCTATCCGGCGGACCTGGGCGTTTCCGGTCAGGACACGGCGGCGGTGCCGGGAGTGTCGGACATCACGGTCATCGGCCGCATCAGCTCGCTGGTGGAGTACGATCGCAACGGACGGGTCGTGTTCACAATCTCGGACGACTTCAATGTCAGCCGCCGATATTACGACGGTGCGGGGCGCGTGGTAGAGGAAATGGACACCACGATCGACAACGGCTATTTCGGGAACGGCGAATTCGTGAATACGGGCGTTGCCGGCAACACGGTGGAGTACGCCTACGACGATAACGGCAATCTGATCGAGCAGCTCGAGACGGACGATTCCGCCAACTCCTCCTGGAGCAGCTCCGAGCACGCAACAACGTACTTTTACGATTCGCTGAATCGCACCAGTCTGGTCGTGGACAACATGGGTCACGCCACGGACTACCGTTACGACAGCCGCAACAACCTGGTGGCGATGGCGGACGCCAACGGTCCCGTCAACACGCGGTCCGTCAACCGCCGGGGTCTTTCAAGTGCCGGTGCCTCGGTGATCAATGACTTCGGTAACGTGACTCTTTATTATTACGACGGCCTGAGCCGTCTCATCGACACGGAGATCGTGCTTTCCTCCAACGGCCTGGGGGACGGCACGACTTTCGGTGCCAACGTGTACGGAATCAAGCAGTCGCTCGGGTCGCTGCCGGACACCACCCAGGCGGGGGACGGCCTGATCCGTGTGTCGGTGTCTTATGACAAGAACGGCGACGTGATCGGCCGGCGGGACGACAACGGGAACGTGACGGGCTACTATTACGACAATATCGGGCGCCTGCTGACGGAGTTGCAGGGGCTGAATCTCTCCTCCGTGGCCACCAGTTTCAGCCTGACGGGAGGCGACACGATGATTTTCCGCGTTGCCCAGGGTTCCGGTGGTGCTACCGTTACGGATACGGAAGCGAACGGCACGGACACGAATTATTCCTATGACGTGGACGGCAATCGCACGGCGATGAACGACCCGAACGGCAACTCCTTCACGTACACGTTCGACGCGTTGAACCGTCAGAAGACGATGGCGGTGACTCGCGGGACCAACATCATCGGGACGACGTCGCAGACGGCGAAGTACGACGGGCTGAGCCGCCGGATCGAGTCGACGGACAACAACGATCCGTCGGACTCAGGGGACGACATTCTGTGCACGTGGGCCTACGACTCGATGTCGCGTCTTGTGGAGGAATCGCGGAAGATCGGGACGCAGTCTGTGAAGTACACGTCGTGCTTCTACAACGCGACGGTGTCGAAGAGCGTCTTCGGCGAGAGTTCGTGCACGTATCCGGACGGA
>JANQSL010000085.1 GCA_028284075.1 Candidatus Sumerlaeia bacterium
AGAGGTCGCTGGTTCAAATCCAGTCGCCCCGACCATTTTCGAACGACCTGGCCCTGAAGAGGAGGCCAGACCCTGGTCCCGTCGGAAGGCGCGGCGGACCATAAAGCCGATGCGGATCAGCCTCAGCAAACGGCTCATGGCAAACCGGCACCATGAAGAAAGCCAATTCACGATTTCTGGCATTACTCCGAGGCATCAACGTCGGCGGGAAGAATGTCATTCCCAAAGATGACCTTCGGAAGTGCTTTGAAGACCTCGGACTGACCAACGTCCGAACGTATATTCAAAGTGGAAACGTCCTGTTTCTTTCCGAGAAAACGGCGGACAAGGAACTCACGACACTCATAGAAAAAGGTCTGTCGAAACGCTTTTGCTATGACGCACAAGCGATTGTGCTCCCCTACCGCAAATACAAGTCCGCCATTCAAGCGGCTCCTGAGACCTGGGGCAACGACGACGCTCAAAAACACAACGCTCTCTTCACGCTTGGCGGCATCACGGCAAAGAAAGTACTGACTCAGCTTTCTCCGCCGAAAACAGATATTGAAACCATCACCACCGGACCCGGAGTCCTTTTCTGGTCGGTTTCAAAAAAGGAACTGACCAAAGCCACGTTCATGAAGTTGGCAAAAGAACCCGTCTATCAGCAAGTGACCATTCGGAATCACAACACTGTATTCAAGCTGCTGGAGTTGTTTGAAGAGCTGTAGATGAAGACGAACCGCGACGCGTCGGCGTGAAACACCGATGCATCCCGGCTTTCCAGTTGCACGCTTGTTTTGATCGCCAAAAGGCCCGAATCATCACGCCGATTAATGCCGGCCGAAGATTGCCCGGGCAGAATGATGCTCAGGTCGTCTGCAATTTGAGCGATCAAATTCAGCGAATCGGCAGGGACAACCGTGTCTCTGCGAGCAGGCCATTTGCAAACACAACGAAGCCCTGTCACTCAACCTTTCCTCCGGTCAGATGCCATGGGCACAGGGACGCCAGAAAGCACTGATCACACAGCGGTTTCCTGGCACGGCAGACTTCGCGGCCATGACGGAAGAGATGGACGTGCATGGCGCCTCGGTCGCCAACACGGACAACTTCATCAAGTGCGGTATGGTCGTCTTTTGCCGCTCCGTCGTGATCCCGCAGGTCAAGCCGCCGTGAGAGCCGTGCAACGTGTGTGTCCACCGGTAACGAGTCCCGCCCCATTGCAAACAGCAGGACGCATCGTGCGGTTTTCTGTCCGACACCGGGAAGCGACATCAGATATTCCTCCGCCTCTGTTTCACTGAGGTCCTCAAGCTCCGACAGATCGTACGCACCGAAATCGGCCTTCACCTGCGCGAGGATATCCTTGATACGGCGAGCCTTGATGTTGGCGATGCCCGCCGGGCGAATGACTTTTGCAAGACGCGGTTCCGGCATTCGCCGCACGCGATCCCAGTCCGGTGCCTCGGCACACAACGCCTCCCACGCTGCACGGCAACTCTCACTGGTGGTTTGCTGGGAAAGCACGGTGTAGACGACCTGCTCCAGCGGGTCTCCGCGTTCAAGTTTGGGTTCTCCGTATGCTTTTCGGAGAGCCCGGACAATCCTCCGGGCGCGTGCACGCCGGGCTTTCAACAGATCGGCAGTCGTGTTTGAGGCTTTAGGTGGCATGCCGGCTACCGAGGCAGGAACCATACCTGCAGGAGTTGCGGAAACAAGTCACCGTCTCGCCTTCCAGACAACCTGCGCGATGCTTTCCACCTTATCCGGATCAACGCCGGGAACAGCGCCCAGTTCATCGTAAGGTGGAATCCGCCATGCTCCGCGGCCGAGACTCACGACAAGCCATTCCGCCTGCCACAGCGTCAGCCATGTATACCCGCGAGCCATCAGTGCGCGCCGCAACACGGACGCACGAACCAGCAGCAGAATCTTCCACAATCCCAGCACACTCATCACAATCGACGCCACAATCCATGCACTGCTCAGGTTGCGATAGAGAACAGCAAGCTGCGGTGCCCGGGCGGTTCGTGTCGCTCCCGCCGGACGCAGGGAGACGACAGAACCTTCCGGGCCTGACTCCAGGACCACTTCGTTCGCCGGGAACGCTCCGCGATAGAGTTGCAACAACTCGCCAACGGTCATGCCGCGGGTTTGCAGCGGGTAGAATGCGTTCGGTGTCGTGGCAGCCGCACGCAGGCGGTTCTCGACCAGCATGTTCGCCTGCAATACGTTGCCAATCAACGTCTGCAATTCCCTGTCATTGTTGAGTGTCAGGTCCGGCAGCTCCATCTCAGCGATATCCGTTCTGCCGCGGTTTTGTTTCGGATAAGTTGGCAGATTCGGCAGCTTGAGAACGACCCGAACCGGCTTCGTATACGAAACCACGCGGATGGTCTTTACATCACCATAGAACGCATCAAAATCAAACTTTCCTCCGTTCGTTCCCCACTCGTGAGAGCGCGAAGACAACTCCGTACCATTCTTCAGGATCACCTTCACGCTCGAGAAGCCTTTCGGCAGGCGGTCAAACTCGATCGTGAACTTGTGTCTGGAGTCGTCCTGCAATGATTCGGGGCTGGCGAGTTCCTTTTGAGTCAGCTCGCGGTTTTTTCGGCGGTATTCATGGTAAGGACCCGCCCAGTAGCCTCGAATCTGAGCAGGCCCGTCGTGAAACGAGATATCGAACTGCGGCCCCAGCGGAAATTCATCAAAGACGGGGTCGCCGCCATGTATCACGAGATGCAGTTCCAGAGGGGGTGAACGAACGCCTGCAACGCCAAAACTCAATGTGTGTGAAAACAGCCGGCTTCGATCATGGGTTTCATTGGTTGAACGCGTATCTCCGCTGTTCGAGATGTTCGCGACGCCACCTGTTCTTCCATCTCTAAGCACGCCTGATATAATCCGATCATGGCCCAGTTCCGCTTCGATCATGATGCCGAGCTGAAAACGATCCAAGTGTGTCAAACTCCCATAGGCCTGATATTCCTCTGCGTATCCATTGGCCCGGAACAAAAAGCTTTTCGCCTCTTCTTCTGACATCAAACCGCCATCCGGCGAATAAAGCACCTTCTCCGGCTCGAAACCAACGTACCGCCCCCTCTCGTCCGGCAACGAGGGAGTTACGGCGATCGCCGCCAGCCGAATCGTTTCTCCCGTGGGGATGACAATCATTTCACCAGGTTGCGCCACGACATGAACCGGTGGCGGCAGGTCGGCCTGGGCCCGGGGAACTTCTTCCGTGTAGTGCGCCGTGATGGAAGGGCCAAAAACCCGGAGTTTCTTTTCATACTTACCGTTGGGCAACAGCGCCGCCTCATACTCCGGCCCGGCATATCCCGCGTCTCGGACCTCATCGGCGGGAAAAGGCGGGGGTCCCTGGCGGAATGCCGCCAGCAACGCCGGCAGCCCCTGCGTCAGAAGGACAAACGCGGCCAAAACAGCGATGAGAAAAAGGGGCAGTCTTCCGCTCATGGGCCATCCAGTCTCATTCTAATCGTCATCCTGCGGGCGAGCATTTTCCCGGCCCGTTTAACTTGACGGTGTTCCCCTGTTGCGGGGTTTCTGAGGAAAACTGTGCGCCGGGTTCTTCCGTGGCATTCCACTCCCGCTCCCGCTGTCCGGCGCCAACCCGTTCCCGAGGTGTTCTCCGATGCGCAGGAAGAGTCCGTTTCGTCAGTTTATCCCAGTCGTTGTGACCATTCTGGTGGACGGTTCCATCGTGGCTCTTTACGGGCTGAACCGATCCTCCGGTCCGGCGGAGGACGCACCGGAAATTCAGGAGCAGATTGCCCTCGCGGAGAAGCTCCTCACTCAGGGGGATCCGGAGAAGGCTCTGCGTGCCGTCGAGAAGCTCCGTGGGGAGGACGGTGAGCGCCCCCTTGGCGAGCAGGCATCCCTGATCCGGCTGCGCGCACTCGATGCCGCGGGCATGCATGAGGATGCGGCAGACGCAGCTGACGAATTCCTGGCCGAGTTCAAGGAAACGGAATTCAAGACGGAAGCCGAATTGCTTCGTCTTTCTTCGCGTGTCGCGGATGCGGGGCTCTCCAACCCCGAGCTTCTCGCATCCGTCGAAGACTTCATTTCAGAGCACCCCGATCATCACGGAACGCCACGGCTTGAGTTGGCGCTTGCCCGCCATTCCCTGAGAATCGGTGACACGCAGGCTGCACAACGCCGCCTGGGATCCGCCATGCGCTCTGACGATCTCGACCGCGACGTGCTGACAGATGTCCAGCGCGAGATGGGAGACCTCAATCTCCAGCGCCTCATCAGTGGCGTGGATGGTGAAGTCTACAACGTGAAGAGCGGCGACAGCGTCTGGGAAATCGCCACACGCAACGGTGTGACGTCAGCACTGTTAATGGAAGCCAATGGCATCAGCGACCCTCGCCGGCTGCGTGTCGGCCAGACCCTTCGCATACCAAGCGTGGATTTTTCGCTGGTTTGCGACGTCTCACGCAACACACTCACACTTTTCAATCATGGTGAATTCGTGAAGGTCTATCCTGTCCGTACCGGCCGCGTCGCCGGAACAACGCCCGTTGGCGAGTATCGGATTCTCAACAAGAAACAGAACCCCACCTGGAAACCCGGCGACGGCCGTGTGTATCAGCCCGGCGATCCCAACAATGAACTGGGAACGCGGTGGATGGCGTTCGACGGTGACATTCTGGGAATTCACGGAACGATTCATCCTGAAACCGTCGGGCAGTATGCATCCAACGGATGCATTGGCCTCACACGAGAGGATGTTGAAGAACTCTTTGACCTTGTCACGGTCGGTGCCTCCCTTCGCATCAAGGGCGAACAGGATACCACGTGGGCACAGGTCATCCCGGCCCCGGACGTCCCGGATCCTCTCTCCGCCAGCCAGATTGCTCAGGCCAACTGATCGGCCCGCCAAAGCTTCTCCATCACACCTCGATAAGGACCGGCTTGCCCACGGCCGGTCCTTTTTCGACGTTTGCCGTATTCCAGCGTCCGGCAGTACCATGGAGGAGGCGACATGTCCGACGTTCCGTACCGAAACGCAGAACTGACTGCGGATGCCCGTACAGACGACCTGCTTTCCCGCATGACCTTGCGGGAGAAACTCGCTCAACTCAGCGGCTATATGTTCTTCGACACGTACTGGGAGACGAACTTTGATCGCACCGAGCAGGAGCGGATTGACTATGTTCGCTCTGTTGCGCCTGCAGACATGATTCCGAAGGACGGGCTTGGCTTCATCGCAACGCCCGTTCGCGATCTGCCGTCACACATTGCCGTCGAAGTCACGAATCGAACGCAGGACTATAACCGTTCTCATACACGGCACGGCATTCCCGTCATCATTCACGACGAGGGCGTTCACGGAGTCATTGGCAATGGCACAACGGTTTTCCCATCGGCTCTCGGAATGGCGGCGGCCTGGAACCCCGAGTTGTTTGAGGATGTTGCTCATGTTATCGGCCGTGAAGCAAAACTGCGTGGCATCAATCAACTCCTCTCACCGACATTAAACCTCGGACGCGATCCGCGCAACGGCCGGACGGAGGAAACCTATGGCGAGGACCCTCACCTCGCATCCCTGTTCGCCACAGCCTTCGTCCGCGGCGTTCAGTCAGAAGGCGTCATCTGTACACCCAAGCATTTCGTTGTGAACTTTGAGGGCGACGGCGGTCGGGACAGTGAAGCGGCTGAGGTGTCCGAACGCATTCTCCGGGAACTTTATCTGCCTCCTTTCGAACGTTGCATCCGCGATGCAAAGCCATGGTCGCTGATGCCTGCATACAATTCTCTCAACGGCCGGCCCTGCTCCGGCAACCGCTGGCTGCTGACGGACTGGCTGCGCGGGGAGGCCGGATTCGAAGGCTATGCCGTCAGTGACTATCATTCCGTCATTCATCAGTGGGAACTGCACGGCACCGCACGCGACATGGGAGATGCGGCCCGGCAATCGCTCGAAGCGGGCCTCGAGGTTGAACTCCCACGCCTCCGCACATTCAGTGAACCACTGTGGAATGAAATACAGTCCGGACGCGTTTCAGAAGACGTTATTCATGAAGCCGCACGCCGTGTTCTGAAACCGCGCTTCGCCATGGGCTTTTTCGAAGACAAGTCTCTTGATGCCAATGAGGCGGAGCGCACGGTCAACTGCAACAAACACAGAGAACTCGCTCGCGAAATGGCACGCCAGAGCATCGTGCTCCTCAGGAACGAGAATCATCTGCTGCCTCTGGGCAATCGCTTCAAACGCATCGCTGTAGTCGGTCCCAATGCGGATTCCATCGAACTCGGCGACTATTCCTGGGACCTCTTCACAAAAGAACACGTCGTGACCGTCTATGAAGGAATCAAGGCGGCGGCACCAATTGGAACAGAAGTGCGGCCTGTCAGTATTGAAGAGGACGCTGACCTTGAAAGTGAGGATATCCGAATCAAAGTCAAAGAGGCGATCGAATGGTGTGATGTCTGTATCACTGTCGGCGGCCTGTCCCACAGGGTCACACGAGAAGGAGTGGATCGCAGGAGCATTGCTCTCCCAGACGAACAAGAGCTCATTCAAGTGTTGTGCAAAAAAGAAAAACCACTGATAACAGTTCTTCTGAGTGGCAGTATCGTTATCAACCGACACCATCCTGATGCCCTTCTGAACTGTTGGTACCCCGGCGAAGAGGGAGGGACAGCCATTGCCGAAATACTGTTTGGAGCCGTGGCGCCCACCGGCCGTCTTCCCCTGACGATTCCGAAGGAAACCGGCTATCTGCCTTTCTGCTACAACCACAAACCCTCCGGACGCGGGTTCAAGTACGCCACGGGCGTGGAGCACCCCTTCGGCTATGGCATGACTTACACTGCATTTGACTATTCCGACCTGAAGGTGAACGTGAGCGCCTCAGGCACTGCGAAAGTCCTGTTTACCCTTACCAACGCCGGTGGAGTCGCGGGTGTGGAAGTTCCACAGCTCTATATCCACGACGTTCTTGCGAGCGTGGCCCGCCCGCTGAAGGAGTTGAAGGATTTCACGCGTGTCACGCTTCAACCCGGTGAATCGAAGCGCGTGAAACTCGCCGTAAAGGCTGAGAACCTGATGCTTTGGAACGAACGGATGGAACGCGTCTTCGAACCCGGCGATTTTGATATCATGGTTGGCGCCAGCAGTGAGGACATCCGTCTCAGCAAGCGAGTGGTTATGAACTAGCTTTCATTCCCTGCAGGAAGCTTCGCGTCGATTGTGATGTGAACGACATCATCAACAGACCGTCCTTCGTTCGGATCGGGAGAAGAGCCCACTCGCAGGCGAGTCCGACTGATATAGGCTTCGCCGCGAACATGAAGAGAGTCTTGCGGTGCCGTAAAAAAACGGACCGGAAACTCACCACGCGCCCGGCCGATGACCACGGTTGCCTTTGCCCGGTAACCACGCTCTTCACCTTCGAGTGGAGTGGCGTTTTCAATACGCACAAGAGCCTTTGGCCGCGTTGCGATGTCAAAGTAACTGTCGGACTTCAAATGATCCGTCATTCCCTGCTTGGGGGTGGCGGTCGATGCAAGATCGATCTCCATTTCCACAACACCCTGAGTCAAATCATTCTCCGGAATCTCCACGCGAGTATACTTCCACCTGGCGAAGATACCCGATGCCTTCCTGTCGCCGCTGGTTGCCGTGAAGGTGATCGTGCCGGGGGACGATGGATCGCTCACCAGTTTCTGCTGCGGGCGATGGCCTCGCCGGTTGGGCTGTCCGGGCGCAATCGTCACGAACGTCAGGAAAAGGATACCGACAAAGATGAACGAACAGCTGCGCATAATCATGGAGGGACTCCCGGCGGACTCAAAGTCAGACGGCTGGGATGATTATCGCGCGAGACCAAACTTTCCTTCGAGTCGATTCAGTACGCCGCGTCACACATCCGGCAGTGAAACAGGATCGTCGATGCGCAACGGGGCGTCCGCGGTGAAGGCCTCAGCGTAGCGGGTTCCGATCAGGTTGCCGAAAAAACCCGCGCGGGCCTCCATATGGTGCCAGGCAAGGTCGCTCGAAATATACGTCTCCGGCCCTTCATAATCTTTGTTCGCCAGCTGCGAACGGAAGCATCTCAGCGCCTCCATCTTGACTTCGAAGGTTTCTGTCACATCGACAATAAAAGAAGGAGTCCGAGGCGTCCGATTGCGCGACCCGACGTAGTGAAACAGTCTGGACGGAAGAAAGCGCTCTTGTCCCGTATTGTATTTCAGGACGTTGCTTTGAAAGCAGGCGTACTTTACCGCCTGAGCGATTGCGTTGTGGTCCGGGTGATGATCGCCAAACTCGTGTGTAAAAACCGTGCGGGGCCGGTGTTCACGAATGGCCTCGACGACCCGTCGCGTCGCGGCTGGCAGGTCATTGCCAATACCCCCGTCCGGCAATGCCAGATTCACCCGGGTCACCCCCAGGATCTTTGCCGAATCGGCAGCTTCCTGCGCCCTCTCCTCCACGGTCCCACGTGTCCCCATTTCTCCGCGGGTTGCATCCGCCACTGTCACGGAGTAACCAAGCCGAACCAGCTTCGCGATCGTTCCTCCGGCGAGGATCTCCGCATCGTCCGGGTGTGCGCCGACAAAGAGTGCATCAGTCATGGATTAATACCGCTCCGGCCTGGTTGATTCCACCCATCGGGGCGGAATCCCTCCCACAGGAAACTCCTGTGAAAAGGATCGCCCCAGGCTCGGGTCAATTCAATGCAACTGCCGGTCGGGTTCGGCAATCCCTAGTCGAGCGCTTCGATACCAGGCAGCTTCTTGCCCTCGAGAAACTCGAGGCTGGCACCACCGCCGGTGGAGATGTGCGCCATCTCTTCCGTCAGTCCGTACTTCTTGATCGCTGCCGCCGAGTCTCCCCCGCCAATAATCGTCACCGCCCCGCCCTTCAGGGCCGCGAGCTTGTTCGCAATGGCATGGGTCCCCTTGCCGAAGTCATCAATCTCGAACACGCCCACCGGGCCGTTCCACACCACGGTTGCCGACTGGTCGAGCTCCGCTTCGAGCGCCGCCAGAGAATCGGGACCGATATCCACACCTTCCATATCAGCGGGAATGGCATCGACGCCGACAATCCTCGTATTCGCCCCCGCCTTGAACTCATCCGTCACAAGCACATCTGTCGGCAACATCACCTTTGCCTTCGCGCTGTCGAACTCCGCCAGTAATTGCGTGGCCGTTTCGAAAGACTCTTCGTCGAAGAGCGATTTGCCGATCTCCTTCCCCTGAGCCTTGAAGAACGTATATGTCATACCACCCCCAAGGAAGAGAACATCGACTTTGTTCAACAGCGCACGAATGACACCGATCTTGCTGCCCACCTTTGCGCCGCCGAGAATGGCAACAAGAGGGCGCTTCGGATTTTCAAGAGCGTCCTGCAGGTATTCCAGTTCCTTCGCAATCAGAAACCCCGCAGCGGAAGGACGCAGGTACTTAGTCACACCGCATGTCGAACAGTGATCGCGATGTGAAGTGCCAAAAGCATCGTTGACGTAGACTTCCGCGAGCCCTGCGAGCTTCTTTGTGAATTCCCAGCGCGCATCGCTGAACTCCTTCGTTTCCTTGTTTGCCTTTTCGTCCTCTTCCTTGTGAAAGCGAACGTTCTCCAGTAACAACGCCTGGCCTTCCTTGACCTCTGCCGCAAGTTTTTCGGTATCGGGACCGACACAATCCGGCGCCAGAGGAACATCGAAGCCCAGTAACTCGCTCAGGCGCCTGGCCACGGGAGCGAGACTCATCGACGGAACAACTTTGCCCTTTGGCCGGCCAAGATGGGAGCAGAGGATCACTTTCGCCCCGCTGTCCAGCAGATGCTTGATCGTCGGCAGCGAACTCGTGATACGTACGTCGTCCGTAATATTCTGATTGTCGTCCAGAGGAACGTTGAAGTCGCAACGCACCAGGACACGCTTGCCTTTTACATCGAGCTTGTCGACGGACAGCTTGGCCATGGGAACACTCCGTGAGATTCGTGTGAGCCTGCTGGTGGGAGGGGCGAAAGCGAGCCGGCAGGCCGGTCGGCCGCTCACCGGCGAGAGGGCGTAACGGCAGGGCGATGCGGTGTCAACCCGCGGAGGGCTGCACCGCGTCTCTCCCGCGTGACTGGACAGACCGGACTCTAGACCTGACCGCCAGTCACCTGACCATGGCTCATAACGAAGACAACCCGGCTGAGATAGGGCTCCATCAGCTCCCCCTGAGTGCTGTCGAGACGAGACAAAACCTCCTCCCGCAGCAACATGTAAACACTGGTGATGGATCGATTTCCTTCCGGGAAATCAAACCGTTCCAGGACCGTCCGCAGCCACTGCAGATAGTGACGCTCCAGGAGTTCCACATCGTCGAGCAACATCGCGAATACACACCATGCCAGCACCATTCCGATGTCGCGCCCGCACTTCATTCTCGTCGACGGGGGATAGTCAAACTCACGAATTACTTTGTCACTGACGACTCCACCCACCTCTCTCTCCATTGCCAGACAGGCTTTCGCCGTCTTGCGCCTGATGAGTGGAATCTCCGAATCATCGTCGTCTATACGCGAGAGGTCGGGACAATATCCCAGCCGCTCAAACAACCGTGTTCCCTTTTCATCCAACAAACCTGTTGTCCACGCGGTGGATACCGGAATGTCGGGCCTTGGAACTCCGGACGAAACAACATCTTCGCTGACGACATCAGACGGAGCATCGATCACAGCTTCGCTGTCGAATACAGGTGTCGGTATGCCGACACTTTTTTCCGGCTCGCTTGAGCTGCCCTTCAGTCTGTTCAAGAGATCGCGAAAACTCATGGCGATGTCATCCCAAGAGAATCGTCGGCGGCAATCGTGCGCAGAAGTGCCGAGAAAAAAGGTTCCGCAAGGCTGTTCTGTGAAGGAGTGAGGCGAGTGGAGTACTCCTGCCTGAGAATAGTGTATGCCGCGCGTATCGAATCCTCATGACGCGGAAAGGAGAGCTCGGAAAGAACCCTTCGAAACCAGTAAAGCATCCGGTCTTCGAAAAAGGCGCGGTTGTCCAGTGCAATACACAGAGCCATGAAATCAACAACATGGGCAAGATCGCGTCTGCACTTTGCAAGCCCGTCGGAACCGAAAAGACGGTTGTAGTTGAAAGCCTGGCAGACCGTCCGGCTTACGATGTCGGTGACGGCCTCTTTTTCCTCAAGAATCCGCCTCGCCAAAGCGCCGGAAGGACCTTGATCGGCATCTCCCTCGACAGGCAGACTCCATGGATCCAGAGCGAATTGCATTCTTCCAATCTTGAAGAACTCGCCCATTAACGATTTGGGAACGGCTGCCTGCTTCACTCGACGGCCTCCTCTTGCCCAAGATGACGGAGAACCACCGACCAATAGGGCTCCATGAGATCCCGGGCCTCACCGGGAAGCCTCGTTAACGCTTCCTGACTCAGCACTGTGTAGGCGGCACGAATTGAATCTCCCTTCCCGGGGAAACCGCGTGAGTGAAGCAAGGGAGAAAGCCAGGCCAGAAGCTTCTCCTCCAGAAAGTCAAAGTCGTTACTTAACATGGCGAAAACACAGTATCGATAGACGATACTCATGTCTCGCAGACACTTCGCCTCGGAATCCTCGATCGTATTGTACCCGAAGGCTTTCAAGACAACGGAAGACGCCTGCGCAATTGCTTCCTCCTGAACGGATTCGGCTGCCTGAGCCGCTTCAATACGCGCATCGATGTCCGGAATCGAAATGTTGTCCAGAGACTCGGGAATAACGGATTTGTCCAGTCTCGCAAGGTGAGAGGATGAAATGGTGGAGGGCATGGAACGGTTCCTTTCCGTCTTCGGGATGGCTGTACCTTATCGGTACATGGCTTCTGCGAGAAAACGCTCTGTCCAGTCCTCTCCAAACATTCGCACCAGATACGGGCGGCCCGGTGTGTGAACGACATGATGTCGTTTGTACAAACTCATCTCCTCAGAACCCTCCGGTGACCCCACACCTCCATGACAGACAGCTGCTGATTTCCAAACCTCAAGATAGACCCCGAGCGCCTCAAGAACCCGCGGAAGAATTTCCATCTCCCGGCCCATCACGAAAACGGCTTCCGGCGTGAAGTAGTCCTCGCACCAGCCGGGAAGCGGACCTGCCGCTCGCAGGTCCGTGAAATCGGCAAGCCTCGCATCCTGCAGCACATTTGCCTGTTCAGTGATTTCAGACTTCGTTCCCACCGGTTGCAGATCAATAACTCCGGCACGGACGATTTTTCCGAAGGTAACAATCTCCGCCCCGAAAACGGGAACACATCCGGACCGCTCCGGAAAGATCATCAAAGCGACAATGTCCGTTCCCGGCCCTTCGATTGTTGTCAGGCGCACCGTTCCCATGTCCGGCAGCAGGTACTCGTGAAACTGAAGAACAACAGGCTGACGCTTTGTGTCATTGATGCGCTCTCGAAACTCCGGCTTGATCGATGCTGCCACGAGACCGTCATGAAACACCCGCCGGATGGTTTCATGAACCTCGGCGGAGAGTGGACCACAGCGAACATTGAGTGCGCTCGCAGTCATCGTGCATCCCCTCCCGCCGATGCCGCGGGTTTCGGTGACATTGCAACGATCTCCTCGGCCAATAACCTGAGACTGCTGGTGGCAAGGCTTCCTTCCTGCAAACACTCCGGTGACTTACCGTGGCTTACCGCATCCCGAACCTTTTCATCGAACGGAATCGTCGCCCCTGACAAAAACGGTGCGAGTGTTTCCTCGCAAAACTGATCGATCGCAACATGCTCTTCAGTTCGGATTCCCGTCATTACCAGCGTGGCAAGAATACGGAACGCTCTGCCGGGCATGGCCCGGATGTCCTGGACCGTCTGAAGAAAAGGAACAAGACTTCGGAGACTTGCCACATCCGAAGGGACGGTCAGAAGGGCGAGATCCGAGGCGGAGAGCAGGGGATCCAGATCCCGTCCCGATAACGATGGAGTATCGAAAACGAGGAAATCGTGAGTCGCGTAAGTTGAAACGAACTTTCTCAGCTCCGCAATCTCCTGGCGACCGGCCGGATACACGTCAGGGCGAAAAGACGTAAGGTTCAGGTTCGCGTTTCGCCGAACACTGACGGGAGAAAAAGAGCACTCACCGTTTTTGATGTCACCGTCCTCTTCCCCTGGCAGATCGAACGAGCCTCCCGCTCGCGACAGATCCACAAGTGCAATCCCTTCACCTCTGTTGGCGAGAGAGAAACTCAGCCAGCGTGCGACGGTCGACTTCAAACTGCCTCCGCGATGACTGACCACACTGATAACAAAGGAGCTCATGCTGTTGATACTCCTGCAGTCACTTTCGGCCCACCCTTCAGGCGGCGCAGTGATTCTTTCCACAGCCGTGACAAAACGCCTTTTGTTTCGGTCTTTTGCTCCGCCACGGGGACCTTTGCCTGAAGACCCAGCTCCGACATGACGTGACTCGCGATATCGTCCCAGTACCGGGCCGCTTTTCTCCGGGAATCGAACTCGGCCGAAACGCCGTGAAGACACGTACGCTGAACTCTGCGCGGTTCTTCCGCATCGAAAGGAATCTCCTGATCCATAAACTGACCAGGAAACCTGACACGGAGCTTCGCAAGAGTCCCATGATCGCTCGCTGTGGTTTGCACCGGAAGCAGGCCAAGGCGCTTCGCCTGACTGTTCGTGTTACGAAGCCTGTCGATACCCGTCCATGCCTTTGGGAGCGAGTTAATTGCATGCAGTGACATACCCGTTGTCAGCAGCACCCCGTCCAGCAAGGGAAGCCACGCCTGCAACTCCGGCTCATCAAGGCGTCCCGTATCGATGATGGCGAGCTGATGAGACTCTCGATAAGGACGTAAAATGCTCTCAGCGCCAATACTTGAGCTGGCACCCGTGCCCCGTATGACAGCCGTTCGTTCGTCCGCGAGAAGATGAGCGGTGGGCCAGGGCGAAAGGTCGACAACGCACGTCGCGATCGAACGCTTCGACAGTGACTCTGCCAGACGAACACAGAGCGTGCTCTTGCAAGCTCCGCCGCCGGCACTTCCCACAAGAAGCAGCTTCATTGACCGCCCTCCCCGAAGTCCAGTGCTCCCCAGCCGTCTTCCTCCCCGGGCTTCTCCTGTCGAGGTGGCGGAGTGGCTGCATGAGCCACCGACTCCGGCTGATATTCGTGCGACGTGTCGGCGTCTTCCATCGGCTCTGACGGTTCCTCCTCAATTCGGCCAAGGTCTATTCCACGACGCGGCGCAATGGGCGCTTCAATCGTGCGGCGTGACGACCCGGCATAACCGGGCGCGTCGGACCCGACAGCACCAAGAAAGTCTCCCATGACATCCTCGGCCTGATCCGCGTTGCCGTCTTTGCCTTTGGAACCGCTCACGAGTGTTTTGAGCTTGTCGAAAAAGTTAGGCATTGTGTCGGGGCTCCTCATAGCTCGCCCGCGAACCGGATTTCATCTTCCGGATCGGGCGTCAAATAGCGGCCTGCAAGTTCATCCGCCCCCAACTCGTTCAGCTCACGCTGAACGTCGCTCGCTTTCGGGCGCTGACCAACGTCTTCGCGCATCATGCAGTGAATCAGCCACTCCACATCTCGCTTGATGCCCATGCTGTCGAAATGTTCGTACGGTGCCAGGCGCTTGAAGCACTCGTTCAGCACTTTCCCAAGAGACCAGATGTCGGAAGCTTCTGAGCGTTTTCCCACAAGAACTTCCGGAGCGGCATAGCCGCGGGTATGAGACAGAATGCGTTTTCCCGTACGCCGGTCTGATGCGATCCCGTAATCGGCCAGCTTCCAATGCTCTTCACCCGTCATTTTGCGGCGAAGAATGTTCTCCGGCTTAACATCACCGTGTACCAGCGCCACTGCATGCAGACTTGTAAGAGCGGAGGCGACTTGACTTCCCAGACGGAGTAGAAACTCCCAACTCAGATCATGCGGAGCGTTGAGCGTATCTCTTAAAGATCCACCGGAACAATACTCCAGCACCAGGAGATTTCCCTCCGGTATCTGGAAGAAGTCGTGGATGCTGAGCAAATTGGGGTGCCTTACGAACTGGAGAATCCGTAATTCCGAATAAAACGACCTGGTGCTCGTATGCGGAAAGACCTTCATGGCCACGGGCGAAGGTCCCTTGCGGGATTCGACACGCCATACGCTTCCCTCGGAGCCGGCCCGCAGCGGAACCGGATTGTGGTAGCGGTTAGCCGTCAAGTTTTTGAGTATCTGCTTTAGTTGCATTGTTAACCCTGACTTCGTTGGGGCAGATTCGCTGTACAATTTGCTCATGACTCGCCCCCTCCTCCGTCATCCGCTCGACAATCGCCAACCGTGAGGCAAGCCCCACGACAAACCGGCATTCCGGATATCCCTGAGCCGAACATTCCGTTTCGATACACTCAATATCCGTTCGTTCCGACAACTGGCAAAAGAACTCCGCCAGCAAACCACTGACAAGACTGTCCACAGCCATCGAGGCTCGTCCCGTCACCTCCACAAAAGCGCTGTTCTGCAGGCGCGCGAAAATAAAACCGTACTCCGCCCGGTCGAATTCCAGCTTCAGGTCACCCCAGCCGTGATAGCGGAAGTATCCTTCCAGAATCCGCGCAAGTTCCTTCACCGGAATCTCGTGGAGCGGACGACTGTAGTACTCCGTGATTTCCTTTTCAAAACGCCGGGCCACTCGCCTTCCCCAGATTCTGCCGACCCGTTTGAGAATATTGACCCACGCTTCGCCCGTCTCCTCCTCCAGGACCTGCTTCAATGCCAGCATCAGCTCGCTCGGCATGAAACACATCTTTGTCCCGTATCGGTTGTGGAGAATTCCATGAGACAATTTGTGCCGGAAGTATCCGCGCTCGTAAAAGGGCAGCGTCTGCTGACCGGCAGTGTGAGATGTCAGAATTGCTGTCATTGTGAATTGGGAACCTCGGCCATGGGCAGAATGCGTTCGCAGGCTTCAAAATAAGGGTCCAACAGCTCCGCCGCCTGCGCCGGAAGCTTCCTCTGAACCTCTTTCCTGAGTCCCGAATATGTCAGAAGAATCGAGTCACGACTCTCGGGAAATCCCTGTGCATGAAGAATCGTTCGCAGCCACCAGAGCAGTTTGTCCTCCAGGAGAGCAACGCTGTCGCACATCATGGCAAACACCGCGTAACGATAAACATAACCCACATCGCGGGAACATTTGTCGAGCGCGTGTTGATGCCTCCCTTCGTAATCATACCTTCGCAACGTTCCCTTCACGACTCCGGTGACGATCTCCCGCTCCTTTTCACGCGCGATTCTGAGGGCCTGAATCCGCGGCGCCACAACAGGGTCCGATACCTCGATTGCTCTCAATGTTTCGTCGTCCGGATATTCACCCGGCGAGTTCTTTCTCAGATCTTCGAGAACGTTTGACATCATCCTAGATATCCTCGCTGAACAGGCTGTCCATCACGTCCGACACGGAGCTGCGGCCCGAAGCTTTTTTTTCACCGCCATCCGCGACATCACCATGCTGCACGGTAAAGACTCCTTCTCCGCGATCCACCGGCTTCCCCTCCCAA
>JANQSL010000108.1 GCA_028284075.1 Candidatus Sumerlaeia bacterium
TTGTCCATCCCTCCCCGTGGCGGGTCCACAACAACACGGTCAAATCGCCCGGGGACAGCCGCTTCCATCGTCGGCAACGCCACCGCCATGTCGCCCGCCATAAAGGTGCAGTTCGCCAGACCATTGCTTTCAGCATTGGCCCGGGCGTCGCGAATCGCGTCCAGGACCAACTCGATGCCGTAGACCTCTCGAGCTCTGTCCGCGCAGAAGATCCCGATCGTTCCCGTGCCACAGTAGGCGTCGAAAACCCGTTCGGTCCCCGTCAAATCCAGGTAGTCCTTCGTCACTCCATACAATTCCGCCGCACCACGCGTGTTCGTCTGAAAAAACGAGTTCAGCGAAACACGGAACCTGAGATCGCCGATGTGTTCTTCGAGCGTGTCCTCACCCCATGTCTCAATCACATCCTCCGCACGGGCAACGTCGCTTCGCCCTCCGTTGAGTCCCCATACGAGCCCCTTGACCGCCGGACACGCGGCAACAAGGGCCTTTCGAAAAGCCGGAAAATCGAAACCGCTTCGTTCACCGGTCAGAATCGCCACCAGCGCCCGCTGCTCGAAAACGCTCCAGCGAATCAGAAGCTGCCGCAGCATTCCCTGATGCCGCACCGGATTCCATGCCGGGAGTCCCTGACGCACGCCTTCGTCCCGCGCGGAATCCAGAAGCGCGTTGAGCGGCTCCGGCATCAGCCAGCACTTCTCCACATCCAGGATATGCTTCCAGTTGCCCGGCATGTGAAACCCAAGCTTGAGCGGCGCGTCCGCAGCCTCCTGTCCGAAGGTGAACTCCATTTTGTTGCGATAATGATAAGGCTCGGGGCTTGCCACAACAGAGTCGATCTCGATGGGAGCTTCCTGCAGCTTTTGCACGACCCGAAGCGAGTCCCGGACAATCTGTTCCTTCCAGCGTGTTTGCTCGTCGTAAGGCAGTATCTGCCAGCTGCAGCCTCCGCACCGCCCGAAAACCGGGCAGGGAGGCTCAACGCGCTCCGCGGCAGGAGACACAACCTCAACAAGATCCGCCTCCGCATAGGAGGACTTGCGCTTTGTCACACGGGCACGAACCCGGTCCCCCGGCGCAACGTGGGGCACGAAGACCACATAGCCGTCCAAACGCGACACACCCCGGCCGCCAAACGCCAGAGAATCGATTGTCAGTTCAATCTCCTCTCCACGCTTCGGTTTGCGGACGGGTGTCTTGACGGGTTGTTGATCGACGGTGCTCATGGGAAAAAGATTCCGCCCGTGGAATGGAGGCGACGGCAAGCGGAACAACCGCCGGGCCTGTTTACGGTTTACCACTCCGCCAACCCTGGCAATGCTCATTCGCAAGAGCACTTGCACAAATGCGCTTTCGACTTGTTCCAGCACTCATTGCCATTCTTCTTCACAGCTCGCTCGTCTGTGCCGCCAACGCCGTCCGGTTCCGTGGAATTGACTACGTTCATCTCGACGCGCTGCTGAGCGAAAAATTCCTCAATGGAACCGCGGAGCTGACTTACTGGGGACGCAACATCGTCATCACCCTCCCGGATTGCCAGGTCATCATCGAAAACGGGGGCGACCGCATTCGCGACCGTAACGGGCTTGTGCACCATCTGACGAATCCAATCCTTGTACTTGGGCGGGACTGGTACCTGCCCGTTGAAGAGTCCGCGCCGATATTCAATGTCGAATTCTCCGTCCATGAACCGCTTGTCACCAGGTTCGGCGGAAAAACCCTCCTCCTTGAACCGGAGGACATTCTTGCTGATTACCCGTTCGCTCAGGTCCGGAATCTCCGGCCTGAATCGAAAACCGTTGAACTGACACGTTCCGTTAATGGCTGGTCATGCCTTGGCGAATCACCAATAGCCGAGGCCCTTGAGGCCGGAACGACTCTTGTCCTTCGACGCACGGTCTCAATCGATGATGAGGACTGGGTCATCGCAACGACGAACGATGAGTTGTTGGAGAGCTGGTTGATCCGTGACGCTGACGTCGCAAACTCATCTCGTGAAGTCGATTCTCAGCAGACATACGTTGCACGTCTGCTTGAAGCCGCACGGGCGCTCGCCAGTCACGAGCGAGCCATCCGCTACGGCCCGCGTGAGCGGCGCAAGAACCAGGTCGCACTGACATCGGACCTCTGTTGGTCTCTTCGACCCTGTGAGAATCGCCTCTATGAGATGGTCAGTGAGCGTGCCGCCGATGGCCGGCCATCCTCCATCACCAATTTCATCACCGGCCGCTGGCTGCAGCAATACCCTCTCGCCGTTCACGATCTGATCTTCCGGGAACAACAGAAGGGTTACCATCAGGTCTGGGGACTGCACTCATGGGATCACCCCAAGTCCGGCATCTTCATGAATGCTTACGCGCCGGAATCTCTGCGTGGCGACACGCTTGCTCTGGAAAAAAAGATGCTTGAGTGGGGTATCGTACCCGATATCTTCTACCGCTTTCCCGGTCTCATACACGACAGAGTGAGGCTTGAAACCATCATCGACCTCGGACTCATCCCTGTCGATTGCGACTCCTGGGTTTCCGGCATGCATCTCGATCGCCTCCCGACCCGGCTCAAGGCACAGTCCGGCAGCATTCTGCTTGTCCACGGTAATGGCAACGAAGCTCGCGGAATCGATCGTCTCTTCAAGTGGGTTGAAGACAATCCGGAATTCGACTTCGCACCTCTGGGTCTGTTTGTCGACCCCGACGCGGCGCTGGAAGATGCTCGAGCCAGAGCCGTCATGACGGTGAACTAACCCGTCACTCCATCAACGCATCCACAAACATCGTATAGTCCGGAATAAACAACATCTCCGCCGTGCCAATGGGACCGTTGCGGTTCTTTCCAACGATGACTTCCGTCGGAATAGGCAACTGGCGATCCTGCGTGGCGCCCTGCTCATCCTTTTGAATCTCAAGCCGTTCGCGG
>JANQSL010000112.1 GCA_028284075.1 Candidatus Sumerlaeia bacterium
CAACATGACGAAGATCGAATCCCGTCCGAACCGGCGTCAGGCTTGGGAGCCGCTTTTCTTTGTCGATGTCGTTGGCCACCGTTCCGAAGAAAATCTGGCTGCAGCGCTTGCTGAAGTGGAATTGGCGACGGATTCGTTTCGTGTTCTCGGCAGCTACCCGCGCCAGGTCAGCGCCGCATCCCTCGAGGCGGTCAGAAAACTTACAGGCTGAGTCTGAATGTCCATCGACTATAACGCGGAATTTCCGGCCCTGCGCTCCGGCCGGATCCACATGAATCACTGTGGCATTTCGCCCACCACGCAACGCGCTCTGAGAGCCATGTGCGATTACGCTGAGGATGCCGCGTTTCGTCAGGGAGTGTCCAATCCCCGGTGGTATTCCGCTGTCAGGAAAGCGCGCGAGCAGGCGGCGGCGCTCATTCATGGTGAAGCGGACGAGATCGCGTTTACCAAGAGCACAACTCACGGCTTGCTGATTATTGCCAACTCCATTCAATGGAAGTCCGGCGACTGCATCGTTGTCGATGAAAAGACGTTTCCCTCCAACTGGCACGCATGGAAGCCCCTCGAGGAGCGCTTTGGTGTTCGTGTTCTTGCATGGCCCGAGCGGAATCACCGTTATCGGCTTGAAGATCTTTCCCGGCTGACAAGTGAGAATAATGTGCGGATGGTCTCCATTTCATCCGCGGACTTTGCCAGTGGTTTTCAGCATGACCTGAAGGCAGTCGGCGGCATTGCAAAGAATGCCGGTGCTCTTTACTGCCTGGATGGAATTCAATCCATCGGTGCTGTTCCCGTCGATGTGAGGGCCTGTCAGGCCGATTTCGTTTCCGCTGACGGACACAAGTGGATGCTCGGACCGGAGGGCTGCGGGTTTCTCTTCGTTCGTCGGGAAAGCTTGTCGGCTCTTGAGCCCTGGTTGTGCGGCTGGATGGGTCGTGAGAATTTCGTCCGGTTCAGCGATCAGACTCTTCCTCCCGATCCCACCGCCCGGCGTTTCGAGGAGGGGGCACTAAACCTCGGCGGAATCCATGCTCTTGGTGCCTCACTGTCGCTGTTCAATGAAATCGGCATGGACAGGATTCACCTGCGGCTTCGAGAGAACGTGGCGATTCTCCGGGAGGGGCTGGCAACCGCGGGGTGGAAGCTGATCTCGCCGGAAGAGCCGCAGAGCTCCTGCGGCATTTCAGCGTTTTCTCATCCGGAACACGATCCCGAAAGAGTCGTGCTTGCGCTGAAGCACGCCGATATCATCGCCACGTCGCGTCGCGGCTGGCTGAGACTGGCGCCGCATTTTTATCAATCATCGGACGATATGGAGCAAGTCGTCAAAGCGGTTGTCGAATCATCCTGATCGGGATGTGCTCACACGGCAGTCTTATTAATTCCCGTAATTCTTCAACAGTCCCCGAATGACCGGTTCCTGGTAAGCAGCCATACGCTCAAATCCGAGGTCCGTCGGATGAACTCCGTCAACCGTGCCGTTTTCGCGGCCGCTGAGAAGACCGTTGTTGGGAAGGTGGTGGAGGTATTGCACACCCGACGATTTGAGTTCCTCATAGATTTCGCGGTAGCGGATATTTCGTTTGTGTGAAGCGTCGAAAACACAGTGATCAATGAGAAGAATCGGTGTCTCCGGCTGATGATTGCGAAGACGTCGGACGAAAGGCGCGACTCGTTCGTCGACCATCTCGTCCGTCATGTTGGGCAGACATTCCAGAACGTAGAGCGAAGCGTCCAGTTCGCCCAGAAGGTCCGCCATTACCATCTCCATCTTGCCGGCGCCGGAGAAACCGAGGTTGATGATTTCGCGATCAAGCCACCGTGAAAGGATGGCCGGATGGCTCATGCCGGACCGGGACGCACATCCACCCTGCGTGATGGATGTCCCGTAGAAGACGACCGGTTTTGCATCCTCGCTTCGGGCAAAGCCTTTTCTGACTGTTGCACCCTGTTCGAATCCGATTTCCACAGTATCGACATTGCTATAGAGCGGCAGAAAGACCATGTATTCAACCAGGCCTTCTCTCGGCGCTGTGGCGATTTGTTTGCGTGTGTACTGAGGTTTGTCCGGATGAGGACGTCCGATGCTGATAAACTCCCATGCACCGCTCTCGTTCTTTGCATACACATCCAGGCCGCTCATGCCGGTCGATGGCATGTGATACATGGCTCCACCGGAATCCCATGTCCCATAGATCTTTCCGGAGTTCGTTGCGAATCGCACGCAGAGGCCTGCCGCATGGGTGCTCAAATTCCAAACGGCGGGTGTTACAAGTTCGCCGGCTCGCGTCGGAAGGCGATCGTAGGGCGATGCTGTTGCAGTCCATCCCTGTCCCTCGAGCGTTAGTTGCCGTGCATCGACCCAGCGGACGCCCGCGAACTTGTCTGCGACGGGAGTGCCGGCCGCCGCGCGCGCAGGTCTGGCCGTCGGCGATTTCAACGCACAACCCGTGAGAACATGGCAAACAATGCAGACAGAGAGAATAAACGATAACCGATTCAAGATGCCGTCTCCGTAAGATGTGGAAACTCTGTGTGCCCTCCGGCGAACCAGTTGGCAAGGCGTTGTTCGAAAGAATTCAAATCGAGGCTCGCGGCTTTGTGTCGTACCCGTCTGCCCAGAAGTCCGAAAAGTAACCAAATGACGAAACCGGCAACAAACAGAGCAGCGTGTCCGGCCCCCGCCAGATAGCCAACTCCGAGCGGAATCCAGATTGGATAGAAGATGATGTAATGATAAAGAGAAAAGCCTTCCCGTCCGGTGGTCCAAAGAGAAAAAATGTCGAGAATCACGACCTTTTTTTTCCCGGTCGCGCGGTGTTTTGCAAGAAGGCCAATACCTGTCACGATGCTCGCGATCACGATCGCGAGAAGATAAATCAGTGCCTTGTCGTGCAGGAGTCCTTCCACCAGCCATATGGCAAAAACTGCAAATATCCATATGCCCACCCGATCCAGAACATGATACTTGAACGCGGCAAGAACCACAACGGGGTTTTCCCCCGCAAGCAGCAGATCTCGCAGAACACCGTCTCGGCGAAGACGCTTCAATACCAGGCCCAGCGAGAGCATCTTGAGTCCCACATAGAGGAAAACGACACCGGGAATGATGTAGAGCTGTGTGAAGATTGCCGGACGTGTCGTCAGTGACGTGAACCGCGAAAGAAGCGAAAGCCCCAGCAATACGAGACTTGCCACTGCCAGCCAGACCTCCGGGGAAAGAAGCTGATAGCGAACGGCTTTTTGCGCGATCCTGCCGGAAGCGCTGTCATCGACAAGAGATTTCGGAACATAGAAAACCCTCATCCGGGGGAAGGAGTGGTCGAGGCATGTGATCTCCGAAGCGTCGTTGCTCTCTGTCTTCATCCGTGATCCTCCTTAAAGCGGAGCCTGTTTGCTTCAGCGCGCTCTTTGGCGAATTCGCGTGTGTCCTCTCCCCGGGCATGGCGACGAACGACCTCGTCCCAATTCTCGCGAGTCACCCACAAGAGCCTGACGGCCTGCTTTCGAGTGGACCGCGAAACAGTGACTGTCGAGACAGAAACACCAATAAGAAACGGGAACATGAGAAGGGCGGGATCAACCAATACAAAGAACAGCAGAAACGCGACATTCCGCAGGAACCAGTGCGCGGCAATGCCGGCAGTTCCTCGACCAACGAACAACACCCATGTATCCTCGATGGCAAACTGTTGGATTCCCTTTCTTCGATCCAGCCACGACGAAAAAAGAAAAACCAGAATAATGATAAACCCAATGGCAAAAACGGCTGCCAGCCCGCTGACCAGGAAAATCCTCTCGGCGATGCTGTAGCGACGCCAGACGTCAGTTCCCGCGCGACGGGCTTTCTCATACGCGGGAGCGTTTACGACGTCCTCCATGGGAAGCTCGATGACCCATTCACGCGAGAGGAATTTCTTTTTCGCGAAGGATCTTTCGTGTGGCATTTGCATCCCTCGCCTTGACTCGGTCCCCGGTTCCGCTGATTTCCCTGACGCAATGTTCAATCTCCGCCTCTCACTTCTCGGAGCAATCCTCATCCAGCTCTGCATTCCAGCCGGAACCGCGGCGGAGAACCTCGTTCGGGTTGAGTTTCAGAACCCCATCCAGCGGGAAGCGGTTCTGCGCGAGGGCCTGGACGTATGGACGTCGGATTGGGAATCGGCCCTGCTCTACGTCAGCGACGAAGAGCTGGAGTGGCTTGCAGTGGCTGAGATTCCTTACAAACGCCAGGACGAAATTCTTCAAAAACAGATCGAAAACGCTGAGAAGGGTTCGAAGGAATGGCTGACTTTTGAGCAGTATGTCGCCGACATGGAGAACTGGGCCGCCAACCATTCCGGCCATGTGAATCTGTTTTCCATCGGACAGTCTCACCAGGGGCGTGAGCTCTGGATGATGCGCCTGAGCGACAATGCGGCCACCGACGAGGATGAACCGGAGGCGCTGTTGATTTCGCTCCAGCACGCGCGGGAGTGGCTGGCAGGCACGACCCTCCACGGCATTGCTCAGCATCTCATCGAAAACTACGGCAGCGATCCTGGAGTGACGGAACTGCTGAATGCCATGGAGGTTTACGTTTTATTGGTGGCGAATCCCGACGGATATGTTTTCAGCCACACGGACGATCGCTTCTGGCGCAAGAATCGCCGCAACAACGGTGGAGGCAGTTTCGGCGTGGACTTGAATCGAAACTGGCCATGGGAGTGGAAATCAGAGCCAAACATGAATTCGCAAACATGGAGTGGTCCGGCGCCACTGACGGAACCGGAAAACATCGCACTCAACGACTGGATGACCGCACCACAACGGCGTTTGGCCGGCCTGCTGAATTATCATACATTCGGCACTATCGCGATGCACAACTGGGCATACACGGCAGAGTTTCCATCCAACGTTGATGTCATGGAGCCACTGGTTCAACAGTATGCGGCAGATGTCGAAACGGTCAACGGTCTGCCCATGAGGTGGGGACGCTGGTCCGTATCGCTTGGCAACACGGGTGCGGGGGCGACGATCGACTACGCCGCAGCCGACCTTGGGATTCCATCACTGACACTGGAGCTGCGGCCCGGGGACAGCGGCGACGGCGGCTTTGCTCCTGACCCATCCGTGATTCCTCTGAGTCTTTCGGAGAACATACCCGCCGCGGTGAACTTTCTTGAATGGGCCGGCGATGTGGGGGGCGATCACACCGCACCAGTCCTGTCAGAAGTAACGATTTCCCGTTTGTCGGACACGGAGGCGACCGTGTCGTGGACAACGGATGAGCCGTCGACGCGATCCGTCCTCTACGGGACCGTCATTCCGTTTCCGAACGAAGCGGCCCCGGACCGGCTTTTCAGTCGTGGTCATACCGTACACGTTACGGGTCTTGTTCCTGACACGGAATATTCACTCCAGGCTTGCAGCAGCAACGTTGCAGGTCTGGAGACATGCTCATCCAAACAAACGTTTCGCACTGCGGCCGTTCCTCAGGATATTACGCCGCCACAACCTCCGGCACTTCTCAGCCTGCGGCGAACAAGCGGCGGCAGCCTTGAAGTGAGATGGTCGTCTTTGGGGGAGACGGGCATTGCAGGTTTTCGGCTGTACGAGAGTGAAGACCTGGCCGACTGGAATGTCTTGCGGGATAAGTCAGAACTGACAGCGGAAATGACGATGACGGTGCTTCCCGCACCGTTACCGAATCAGGTTCGCTATTTTCGAATGACAACCATCGACGATTCATTGAACGCGAACGAGAGTGGGCCGTCCGATGCCTACGCCTTTATGCTCGCCAATAGCGAAACAAACACATTGGTGGTTGATGGTTACGATCAATGGAACAGCAACGCTGTTTCGCAGGGACGCAATCACACCTTCGCGGCCTGGCATGGTCAGGCACTGGCAGAGGCGGACGTGCCGTTTGACACAGCAGCCAATCAGGAGATCAACGCAGCGGTTACCGCGGCTGCATACGACAATATCGTGTGGGTCCTGGGAGACGAGAGTGTCGCAACGGAGACCTTCAACGGAACAGAGCAGATCGCCATCCGTGATTTTCTGGAGAAGGGCGGAAACGTGTTTTTGAGCGGTTCTCAGATTGGCTATGATTTGTGGGAGGAGGGTACCTCCGTGGACAGGAGTTTTTTCACCGAGATCCTCAATGCAGCCTTCATCGGCACAAACGCGGCCACCTTCGAAGTCCTGCCGTCCGCTGATTCCATTTTTGATCCGATACCCGTTGATTTCGACAACGGCAGCCGCGGAATTTATCGGGTGACTTCGCCCGACAGCATTGAACCCATAAACGGAAGCGCGATACTTCTTCAGGCGTCAGATGGCAGCATACTTGGTATTCAGCGAGAGGGCTTGTTCGGAACCGGCTCAACGACCGGCAAGCTGGTTTACATGACGTTTGGTTTCGAAACGGTTTACCCGGAACAGCGTCGCTTTGAATTAATGGGCGATATTATCGACTACTTTGAGCGTGAGCCGGCCGACCCGAACTTCATCATGGTGAAGTAAGAAACCTCGGCAATACTTCCCCTGCTTTCGCCATGCATACAACATCGCAGAGTCCCGCAAGTTGTCCCGGTTCAGGATTGACTTCGACCAGCATGCTTCCACATGCCCGGCAAATCATAACCCACTGTTGTATATAGGCGAACATTGCGGAAGTTCCCACGAGAAGCAACACATCGGGCGCGCCTTCCGCCAGAAAGTCATTTACCGCATTGACGGCTTTCTCGCGAATGATCTCCCCAAACCAGACAACGTCGGGCCTTAGAGGCTTTCCTTCCGATGTCTTCAATGGCGGTTCAGCGTTCAGGTCCAGTTCCTCCACCGGATACACAACACCTGAATCAACTTCGCGGGCCCGCATGATCGAGCCGTGAATTTCATGTACGGCATGATTTCCCGCCCGCTGGTGCAGCCCGTCCACGTTTTGGGTGAGGAGAAGGAAGCCGTCAAAGCGCCGCTCCATCTCGGCGATCGCAAGATGGCCGGGGTTGGGAGTCGCATCGCATGCGATCATAATACGATGAATGTACCATTCCCAGACGAGACGTGGATTCCGGGCGAATCCCTCGGGGGAGGCGAGCTCTGCCGGATCGTTGTTCTTCCACCAGCCCTCCCGGCCACGAAAGGTACGAATACCACTTTCCGCCGAAACGCCTGCGCCGGTGATTACAAAGACTCGATTCGCGTGTTTGAAAGCGCTCCTGACCCGTTCGACCGTTTTCTCTGTCTCATCCGGAGCCATAGATCTTGATGGTTTCAACGGCGGGGTCACTGTAGCTGCGTCCGTCGAACACCTTGAGTTCGACCTCGTATGTGCCCACCTGGAAGATTCGCAATTTGGCCGACTTGCCGTTATCTTCAAGCAGGTGTTCACCAGGTTTCAGGTCCGCTCCCGGCTCGCCATCCGCCAGCCAGCGGACCGTCCAGTTATATCGAAGCTCGTTTCCATCCGGGTCGGATGAGTTTTCACCGATGAGTGAGAATAGCTGGTTAACCTCGTATTCGTCCAGCTCAATTTCCAGAACCGCCACGGGCGGCTCGTTTGGGGGAGGCGCCTGCATACTCGACCAGACGTACCAACCACCGGCGCCGAATGCACCCAACACAACAACCGCACCCACCAGTTTGGCAAGGACTCCGGCAATGGCCCCCGCGCCGGGGCCACGTCTCCGCTTCGTCGGAATGGAGGGAGAGCCCGGAGAATACAGAGAGCCGGTGGATGGGTCCGCCTTCGGACCTGTTGAAGGATCTGCGACAGGCGCCGGTGCTCCGGCGTTCTTTCCTTTACCCTTCGGCTTAATGGTATCCCGCTGAGGGTAGAGGTAGGACCGGTCTTCCTCTTCATCCTCCTTTTGGCGATCCCGCGAGCTCATCGAGATTTCAGACTTCCCAGTGGGCGAGTATGCCCGGGGTGCCGACTGCGGCCTTGCTTCACCGGGTCCCGATTCCGTGCGGGAGGCCGGAGGAGGAACCGGACGGCTGTGAGCGACTGAGCCTGATGAAGGCGTGCCGGATATTGCTGCCGACCCGGAAGGATGACTGCCGCTCGAACCAAGAGATCCGGATTGGCTGCTACCCTGCAGCTCCTCCTCGGGGATACTCTCGAGGGCCAGCAGCAGTTGATCGAAGTTCCGAATCGGATGGGTATCCGCGGGCTCATGCATTCTCAGAATCAAGTTCTCGATAACCGGTTCGAGGCCGAGCACAGTATACTGTTTCGATCCCGTTGTGCGCGCGGACTCCTGACGGTACTCGATCATCTGCTGCACATCGCGCGCTGTTTGTCCCGAGGCGATTGTGAAGAGAATTTCCTTAATCTTCCGCATACTCGGGTCCAGGGGATATTCGCCCTTGTCTGTAACGTAAGCTCCGCCAACGGGCGAATCCATCAGCCGCTGAAGATAGGGACTTCCAAGAACCACAGCCTCGTTGACAAGTCCTACCGGGAATCTGCTGGAGACCTGAAACATGTTCCGGTGGAACTGGATGTCGTCGAGATTGAGCCGGTCGAGTGCGATCCGGAGGCGCTGCATTTCAATGCAGAATTTTGCAAAACGAAGCGAGAAGGCGTGCCAGTCTCTTGGTTTTGCATGGAGTTTTCGATCCGCGGCAATGGCGAGCGACGGCGCATCGTTCAATTCACCAATCACCGTGAAGTATCCACCGGAATCTCCGGCAAGAAACAGCCGTTGGAAGCCGGGATGCTCAACCTTTGCGGATGCCGCGATCTGCCGCTTGATCAGGTTGAGCGCATCCTCATCTTTGCTCAGGCGCTCCGGGTAGACACGCCGGCGAGCCAGATGACCTGTGATGACATGTTCAACAACCTGATCCTCGAACAGGATTCGGTCGGCAATATGATCGCGAAACTTCCAGCCCAGTCCGGCTTCGATCATGGAACCAGCTCCGCCGGATAGGATTTCACGGCATCGCCCGCATTCTCAAAACCTCCCGTGCTGTCGGCCCGGGCCTGCATGGCCTCGCACAGGAACTCCGCCATCGGCTTGTTGCGCACATGCTCCCGCACATTCTTCACCGCAACCGCGACCTGCTCAGGAATCAGCGAGTCATCGTAGCGTTTTTTGGGATCAAGGACCGGCATCCTGCATAGCATTGAGGCAACCATGGCAGCCCAGTCGCACACATCGCAGGCGTAGAGATTTGCCACGACGAGCATGTCCGAAACATTGACGCCGGAAAAATCCTCCAGAAGTTTTCGCAATCGTGAGTTCAAGCCGTGGTATCGCATGAATACCATGCAGCTCGGAGTCACAAGATAGCAGTCCGAGGTCAGCCGTCGATGGAGAATCGTCTGATCGTGAAGAGCGGCCAATGCCGAAAGCGACTGATAGGCGACCTCGATGTGGAAGTCGCGCTGAGAGGCGGTGAAGGGAACTTGTGCGTCTGGAGAATTGAGAGCGTCACCGTACTGCTCAAGCGTCACATAGTGAACCTTTTTTTCCGTCTGCCAGGCATCGACAAGTTGTGGAACACGAACATCGTGAACGGCCGCATAAGCACCCGCCTTCTGAAAGAGTTCTTCCACGGGAACGACATCCTGGTCCACCAGGATTTCATGGAGGACCACGCGGGCACCGGTCGATTTGACCCGGGCGCTGAAGCGTCGGATTTCCGAGCGTGTCTCCACCTGCTCGCCGACTTCATACAACTGGATCCTGTCCTCGCTTGCCATGGGGCTGCCCTTCAGCTCTTTCGTCCGGCAACTGCCGCGACATCAAGTCTCCCTGCCCCTCAGGAAAATAGACCCACATGATTATCTGCAAGGCCAAGTTCGTCTTCGGGTCCCTCGTCGGGCAAGGGTTTCATTGATCAAACGGCAACTTCGTGCGGAGCCCGGATTTCAATACTGCATCAAGCGGACCCTGCCTCCGCCACTCCGGTTTGCCATTCCTGGTATAATACGGCTGGGCTCCGTTCTTCTTCAATTTTTCACGGATCTGAATTGAAGCGTTGCACCCACGGGTTTCCAATTTTCCACTTTGACCGTCAGGTCTGGCGAAGACGCGAGGTGAGAGTATGATTCACTCTGGAAGCAGCGGAAAGGTCTATCTTGTCGGTGGTGGTCCGGGTGATCCGGGCCTTTTGACAGTTCGCGGCCACGAGCTGATTCGCCAGGCGGATCTGATTCTTTATGATGCTCTGGTCAGCCCCGAGCTGTTGGAAACGGCTCCCCCCGAATGTGAGCGAATCTATGTTGGCAAGCGTGCCGGCGAACATGAAATGGATCAGTCCGCCATCAACGAACTACTTGTGCGTCATGGGAAAATGGGTCGTCTTGTCGTTCGGCTCAAGGGTGGCGATCCGTATGTCTTTGGCCGGGGAGGTGAGGAGGCTCGCGCCTGTTTGGCCTCCGGCGTCCCTGTCGAAGTTGTTCCCGGAATAACCTC
>JANQSL010000113.1 GCA_028284075.1 Candidatus Sumerlaeia bacterium
GTCTGCGTATTCTATCGATCACTCCATGAACTCCATGAGCAGCTTCCTGCGGCTCGGGTGCCGGAGTTTGTTGAGAGCTTTCGTTTCAATCTGCCGCACGCGCTCACGCGTGACATTGAAGATCGTGCCGACCTCTTCCAGCGTTCGCGGGAAGTCGCTGCCGCCGATACCGAAACGCAGACGCAGCACCTTCTGCTCGCGTTCCGTGAGGGTCGAGAGCACCTCCTCGATCTTCTCCTGCATCAGCTTGTAGGCCGTGGCCGTCACCGGCGACTGAGCATCCTCGTCCGGGATGAAATCGCCAAAGTGCGAATCGCCGTCCTCGCCGATGGGAGTCTCGAGAGAAATGGGCTGCATTGCGATCTTGAACACGCGGCGGATCTTCTCCACCGGCATGCCCATCTTCTCCGCGATCTCGTCCGGAGTGGGCTCGCGTCCCAGCTCCTGCACAAGGAAGCGCTGCACGCGGCTCAGCTTGTTGATCGTCTCGATCATGTGCACCGGGATACGGATCGTGCGGGCCTGGTCCGCGATGGCCCGCGTGACGGCCTGCCGAATCCACCACGTCGCGTAGGTCGAGAACTTGTAACCGCGCTGGTACTCGAACTTGTCGACCGCACGCATCAGCCCGATATTGCCTTCCTGGATCAGGTCCAGGAACTGCAGACCGCGGTTCGTGTACTTCTTTGCGATAGAGACAACGAGACGAAGGTTCGCCTCGACGACCTGCATCTTCGCTTCGTGAGCCTGCTTTTCGCCCTTCTTGATGCGGTCGATAATGATCTTCAGTTCCTCGTACTTGTTGCCGCCTTCCTTCTCCAGGCGCTTGATGTTGCGCTGCGCCATGCGGAGCTGCTTGTCCAGGCGGATGAACTCGTCGAGGGACTTGCCGTACTTCTTGACGAGCAGCTTCGCTTCCGGACTGTTCTTCTTCGTCTTGCGAACCGTCTTGCGCAGCTCATCCTCGCTCATCATCGCCTCGAGGATCGTCCGGCGGATGTCCTCGTGAGCCCGCTCAATCTGAACGTAAATCTCCTTCACGCGGGAAGCGATCTGCTCCACGATGGCGAAGTTGAGATCGACCTTCAACAGCAGATCGTAAATCTTCTCCCGGCGCTCCTCCACATCCTTCGTCGCGATGACGCGCTCATCTTCCTCGAGGGTCGGGTCCTCGAGCATGTCGAGCTGGTCCTGAATCACCTCAAAGTGATCGAGAACCGCCTTCAGGTTGTCCAGGATCATCTTGATGATGCGGGCGCGCTCTTCCGGATCCGTTTCATCCACGTTGGCCCGGAGAATATCGTTCAGATTAAACTGACCGACTTCGATTCGTGAATAGATGCGTCCCAGTTCCTGAGACGTGATGGAGGCGCGGGCGATGGCGCCCGTGATTTCATGGCGTCCCTTTTCAATCTGCTTGGCGAGGAAAACCTCCTCCTCGCGAGTCAGCAGCGGAACCTTGCCCATCTCCATCAGATAAAGACGGACCGGGTCGTCGATGCGCGAATTATCCGCCTGCTGCTGATTCAGCAGATCCCGCGGAGTGCTGCTGGCGCCGCTCTTGGCGGCTTCCTTTTTCGCCTTGTCCGCCGTCGCCTTGAGCTTCTGGGCGGCCTTCTTCTTCTTCTCGAGTTCCTTCTTTTCCTTCTTCGCCTCTTCGTTGAGTTCCTCCGTCACGTCGATCTTCAGACGTTCGAACTCCTCGAGAAGGTCTTCCATGTCGGACGCGGAAAAATCGTCCGGGAGTTTCTCATTAACTTCTTCGTAGGTGAGCTGGCCGCGGCGCTTGCCGAGATCGATCAGTTCCTTGATCCCCGCCGAGCGACGGGGTGCACGGGTCTTGCCCATGGGCTGGAGCACTCCAGTTGATCAGAATTTGTTTGAAACCAACACCCGGAGACGGGTCGCTTTGGGGAGGTTCCGGGCGGGTCGAGTGTCCATCGGACGGGGCTCCAGAATCGTGAGCCTGTGGGTTGCCGCAGGGCATACCTCTCCAATATCCCAACAGGAGCAAATTCGGCGCCTGACTGCCCAGACTCGCACTTTCCTGCTCCTATGCGTTTCTTTAAACAGTTGATTTTAAATGACTTGAAATGCAATTTGACTCTCGAAAAAATCTTTGTGGAGACTTGACAGACCTCCCCGGAACTCATCGAAACGGTGCATCTCAACCACATGGCGGGTCTGGAATGGGCCTCTTTGACGCAATTTGGCCACCCCGCAACTCTCCTGCCCTGAGTGCCGAAGTCCTCTCTATCCTCAAGGGCTCGCCACGACGTCTCGCACCCCCGGTGGCTTTCAGCTACAGTGTATCGTACGGCTTTGGCTGGGTCCCATCGATGTCCGTAAAACCGTATTCCCGGGCGAGTTCCGCCGCGACCAGGATTTGCCCGGACTTTTTCATAATCTCCGGGTCGCCCGCGAGGGCTGCAACGGCCCGTCCGACAAACTGAGCCGTTTCCCGTTTCGGGTTCGGCGTCTTTTTGCGATCGATCACATGGCCCGGATAAAGTGACACCGAAGCCACATGATGAGGTCTCAACTCCTCAGCCATGTCTTTCGTCAATCGATCGACCGCTGCCTTCGATACTCCATAAGGAACATTGCCATAGTATCTTCGCCCTGAGAAAAAAGAAATACTGACAATCAGACCGCTTTTTTGTTTCAGCATCATCGGAGCCGCGAATGCACTGGCAACATAGTTGGATCGGACTCCGACCGTGTGCATGTCGTCCCAGATATCGAGAGGTTGTTTCCAGAACGGATCTTTCCATTTATAACCGGGATAGGATTTACGGTTCCGGAGGCGCTTGTATCCTCCCCAGGCATTATTGACCAGGATATCGAGGCGCCCTTCGCTCCGGTTGATTTGTTCAAAGGCCGCCCTGACGTCATCATCATGCTGATGATCGCAGCGAACCGCGATCCCCTTTCCGCCCAGAGCCGTGACTTCCGCCGCGACTCTTTCGGTTACCGTTCGGCCCGTAATGTAAACCGTTGCACCCGCCTCTCCAAGGCCGAACGCGATACCCTTTCCGACACTGCGGCTGCCGCCCGTAACCAGGGCGGTTTTTCCCTCGAGCGAAGACATCAGATTCCCCCTGCGGAGTTTAAAGAGATAACGCGGGCTTTTGATTTCAGGGCGCGATTCCGGTATTGGGAGACCAGGTTTGCGACCTCAAACTGGCAGGGGGGCAGAGAGGCAAACGCTGTGAATCTCCACTTCAACGGACACGCTTTCCGCGTTTCTGAACGTGCCTATAGGCAAAACGGCTCGGAGATGGCAATGCCAGTGACAGCACGAAGCGAACCGCTTGCTCGCCCGGTGCATTTCTCCCCGGAAGCCGGACGGATGCTGCAACCACTGCCGATGACCCATGCTCTTTTCATGTCAACTGGCCATCAGAATAGCACCGCCGAACACCGGTTTCTGATTGTCCGTCGGGGTTTCTTCTTCAGGGTCGCGGACGACATGAAGCTCCTCTCTTAAGAACCTCCGAATCAAGTTCTCAGGCGCCCGTAACCGTGAAAATTCTTGAGCAAATTACCGGCAGGAATCCCTTCGAGGGAAATCTGATTCCATCCCGGGTTGCGCTGTTTCAAAGAGGCCGGCCAACCCAGCCGTTCCCTCATCCCGGGAACTATCGGCAACCTCTTCGAATACTTGAGTCCATCTACTGTGGTGCCGAACAGGAATCGGGACCCGGCCGCCATAACCGTTATCTCAGTGTTCCCGGACTGCCGTATGTACTTGTCACGCGTGATCCGAAACTCATCAGGGCCATCCTGATCGACACCGGCGACAAACCCGGTCAGTTTGATCGTGACGAAAGCCCCGCAGCCGGTATTGCAAGGGCCACCGGCTCCGACACCCTTCTGTATTCAAATGGCACACTCTGGCACCGGCAGAAGAAACTCGCCGCCGCGCCGTTTGGCAGAACCTCATTGTTTCAGCCGGAGAAGTTTCATGAATTTGAGCAGACGTTTCGTCATACCGTTGCCGAACGTCTCGACAAGTTGCGCAAGCTGCAGGCGGAGAGCGGAGAAAAGGTCACACGAATCAAGTTGGAACCGGAAATTCAGGTCATTATGCTTGAAATGCTGGTTAACAACTTTTTCGGAGCGGACGTGACATACGACGAACTCAGGAACCGGTACGTTCCCGCGATAGGGCGGCTGATTTCCTGGATGGTGGACGATACGGTCATTCCCAGATCGAGGAACATCTTCAAAAACACTGGAGCGGGACGAGCCTTGCTGGATCGGGATCGAGAGGCTTTTCAGGAACTGACCGACATTGCCCTTTCAGGCCGGAAGGAAGGAAAGGGCCTTTGGAAACAATTCAAGTCAGACGCCACAAACGACCAGCTTCGCAACAACATACGAGTCTTTCTTGCCGGCGCACTCGAGGCGACCACTTCAATGGCTTCCTGGGCTCTCTCTCATCTTTCCCGCACCGGAAAACTTCAGAGGGCCGTCTTTGAAGAAGTGAAGGAGATGAACGAATACGACCCCGACAACCTGAAGCAGGCACGGACACTGAACGCGGTCCTCACGGAAACGCTGCGCCTGACTCCCTCCCTTTACTTCCTGCCCCGGCGCGCAACCGTTGATCGTTGGGTGGAAACCTCCGACGGCGGAAAAATCCGCATTCCCAAAGGAACTCACGTCGTTCTGGACGTCTGGCATTCCAATCGTTGCGAGGAATTCTGGGGCCGGGAAATTTGCGGTTACAAGGCCGTCCGGTTCGCACCGGAACGCTGGGAGAAACTTGCCCAACAGGGAAAAAGACCGGGAGACATACCTCACTTTGGTTTCGGACACGGTCCACGCGCCTGTCCCGGAAAATACCTTGGAATGCTCGAGGTCGGCCTTGTCGTCGGCGCCATCGTGAAAATCTTCAGATTCAGGGCTGTGAAATCGAAGCAACATGTGCTGGCGGGCGTCTCCACAAAACCGGCGGACGGGGTTCTGGTGGATTTGCAACTCAGGTGAATTGAAGCGCCTTCTTTTGCAACGCGTTCCAAATCTTCCATTCCTCCCATTTCTTCCAAAACGGACTTTCTCGTTAAAGTCTCCCATTCTTCCCATATTTCCCATGGATTCCTGAAATCCAGGGCGCCTTGTGGTTCACTTCCGCGCGTCAGGCCTGACCGAGCAAGACAGCAAACACAGACCAACAAGACAGAAACAGAAAGTCAGACCCAGGAACCGAACGGGCGCCCGCTCAACACTCGTCAACCCGGAGACAAACCAATGAGCCCTAACACCCTCGTCACCCCTTCAACTTCACGGACTTGCCCGTCTTTCCGGATCGCAGCGATGCCTCGATCACCGCGAAATCCCGCAGACCTTCCTCGAAAGGAGTTTCCACCGGAGTGCCTTTCGTGATCGCCCCGTGGAATGCTTCGAACTGACCGCGGTAACCCCCGTCATCCTTCAGATCGATCGTGCGTTCCTTTCTTCCGCGCTGCTTCAGCACCAGCCTGCCATCCTCGACCACACCCGTCGCCTTCGTGCCGAAAATCGTCAGGCGGTCTTCGTGGTGAGCCTTTGCGCTGAAAGAGTGACAGTAAGTGCCGTGTACGCCCTCCGCTGTATCGAACTGCATGTAATGAGTATCCACATCGCCAATCTTTGGATTCACCGCTGTTGTCCAGGAGGAAACACGAGTCACCTCTCCGAACAGCATGCGAATTGCATTCGCCCAGTGAACTCCCCCATCCATGGGATAACCGCCGGGATACTTGTGATCGATGCGCCATTGAGTGCGCCCGTAGGCACTCGTTTCCGGCGCAAGGTCCGTCGCCGCCATCCACTGTACGGCATAGACGTCGCCGAAGGTTCCATCTTTCATGAGCTTTCTCAGCCGCTTCAGTCCGGGCCGGTACCGAAAGTTTTCCGCCACCATTGTCACCGGTTTTGTGGCTTTCTCCAGCTTCACCATCTCGCGGCATTCCTTCAGACTGGTCGCGAGCGGCTTCTCCACAATCACATGCTTGCCTGCCTTCAGCGCATCGCGGGTCACCTTCAGATTCAGTTCCACCGGCAGAACAATGTCCACCGCATCGACCTCATCGCTTTCCAGAACGGCGCGGTAGTCCTGTGTCCAGGGGACACCACCGGCGAGCTTTGCGAAACTGCGGGCTTTCGGGATCGTGTGATTGCAGACAACTGCGACGCGAAACTTGCGGCTCAGGGCGGAAAGAGCGGGCCAGTGGAGGTCGCGGGCGGCGAGACCGAGGCCGATGATTCCGAGGCGGAGGGGTGGCATGAGAACTCCTTTCGACACGATACGTCCGAAGGTTGCTCAACGGCGCAAGCCCGGCTTGCGTTTCCTCACGAGACCCCTGAACCTGGAGGTGAAACCATGCCAGGCAGCGAAGCCGTGACAAAAGTCCAGCCGCCGCGCGACCCGAAAAAGCTCCTTGTTGAAATGGATGCCCGCATCAAGGTCCGGGACATTCGCGAATGGGACCGGTTGAGGCGCCAGGTGGAGGTGAAGTGGTGGGAGTCGAGCCTGTTGGCGCTGTTGTTCATCAGTGGCGCCGCGATGATGGTGACCATTGCCCAGCTCGCCCCTTCGGAAACGCCGATGCTGAGGAACTTCATCATCGCGTGGTGCGGCCTGTTTGTGCTGACGCTGCTCGGCTGCATTGAATTTCTGATCATCAAGTTCCGGGCACTGCGCCGCATGCATG
>JANQSL010000134.1 GCA_028284075.1 Candidatus Sumerlaeia bacterium
GTGTCATCGCGCGATACGCCGGGATGGAACGCTCGCCGGTTACCGATGGGGAATAGAGTGGAAGCGGCGTTTGCTGGCAATGGAAGCTGACCGGATTGAAAATCCGGAAGGAACCTCATCTCAAACCGAATAGACTCGATGGACGATGAGCCGGTTTGAACAAGCCCGCCCTCAGTCAGCTTTCTTCCATCGCGTGCCATCGGGCCGATCTTCGAGAACAATGCCGACACTGGCGAGTTGATCGCGGATCTTGTCGGACAAAGCAAACTGCTTGAGTTTTCGGGCATCGTTCCGGACTTCGATCAAGAGGTCGAGTAACTGGCCGCTGAGTTCCTCCATGCCTCCGGAAGCGGTGGCCTCGAGTTCACGAGAAACTCCCAGGAGGTTGCGGAAGAGATCAAGCAGCGAGGCAAGAGCAGCCAGCTGACTCTTCTTGTCTTCACCGCGTTCGACATCCATGCGAATCGTGTTCAGCCGGGTTACCACATCGAACAACACGGCGAGGGCACGGGCCGTGTTGAAGTCGTCATTCATGGCTTCGGCGAACCGCTTTTCCAGTTCGGCGCATGAAGCGGAAGACTTCCACGCGTTGGCGTCCGGCTTCTGCCCCAGGACGGCAACGGCTTCACGCCATGTGTCAACATATCGGCGTGACGATTTACGCGCAAGAGCAAGGTTGTCGTCGGTGAAGTCAAGTTCCGTGCGATAATGGGCGCTGATGAGAAAATGGCGCAGCGTGAGAGCATCGAACTGCTCCAGCAATTTGTCGATATAGAGAAAGTTGCCGAGAGATTTCGACATCTTGTCGCCGCGAATGTTAAGCATGGCCTGGTGGAGCCAGTACCGGGCGAAGGGTTTGCCGCTGAGAGCTTCGCTTTGCGCGATTTCGTTCTCGTGATGAGGGAAGATGAGATCCACTCCACCACTGTGAATATCGATGGTTTCGTTTTCGAGGAACTGCATGGACATGCATGAGCATTCGAGGTGCCACCCCGGGCGGCCCCTGCCCCAGGGCGCTTCCCAGAAGGGTTCACCGGGCTTCGCAGCCTTCCAGAGAGCGAAATCCATGGCATCGCGCTTGAGTTTCTGCTGCTCCGGATCGACGCGTTCGCCTTGGCGCATGTCGTCGAGGTTTCTGCGAGAGAGTTTGCCGTAGCCGTTGAATGAGCGAACGGCGAACCAGACGCTGCCGTCCTCGGAGGCGTATGCGTGGTTTTTGTCGATGAGCTTCTGGATAAAAGCGATCATCTCGGGAATGACATGGGTGCAGCGGGGATGCGTATCGGCGGGGCGCACACCAAGAAGACGGACGTGTTCGAGGAACATCTCTGTGTACTTCTCGGCGACCTCTTCCGAGGAAATGCCCTCCTCGGCGGCACGACGGATAATCTTGTCGTCGACGTCAGTGATGTTTTGGACGAAACGCAGGTCGTAGCCCAGATATTCGATCCATCGACGGATCGTGTCAGTGACGACGAATGTGCGGGCATTGCCGATATGAATAGGGCCGTAGACGGTGGGGCCGCAGGCATACCACGTGACCGTTTTGCCCGCAGGGTCGAGCGGGCGGAATTCTTCCTTCTTTCCGGTCATCGTGTTGGTGAAGCGGAGGGTCATGTGAACCTTGCCTGTGGAGGTCTGGCGCCCGGAGCGCGAGGGCGCACAGTCAAGAAAGGGCGGAGACGGCGGACAAGGGAAAGGAGGGGACGGTGTGCTCGCGGCACAAGCCGTTTGCCGGGGACACAGAGTTTGAGAGGGGAGGTCAGAGAACCCGCAGACGATGTCCCTCATTGGGGGGATCGTCTTCAACGTCAGTATCAGGGATTTCATCGGCGGAGAGTTCGACGATCTTGCCCTCGTGCATGACGACGATGCTGCGGCCCGCCTTCTTGTGCTCGGCGAGAGCTCTGGCAACACCGCGGCGGACACCGTCTTCAATGAGGCGGCTGAGATCGGTGCGTTCGGCTTCCGGTACGGGATCGTTCATGTTTTCACCTTCTTCAGAAGATCCCATTCCCGCCGGTCTCCAAACTGGGTAACAATCGTGCCCTCACCTTCCGCCAGCAACAATGGCACCGGCCCCGAATTGTCATACGCATGCCAGTAATCGGTCAAGGGAAGGTAGAGTTCGAAGAAATTCACGGCGCATCGGCCATAGCGCCGTCGGACAACCGTTTCCGGGATGTCATGGCCGCCGGAAGCGGCACGATGACGAATCCTGGCAACGGAAAGATCGGGCGAAGGCAACCAGAAGAAAAAGACGTGAATCTCATATCCGCCGGCACGGCAGTGCTCGAGGAAGGTGGCAAAAGTCCGGCTGGCGAGGGTCGTCTCGAAGGCAAAGTCGGCTCCCCGCGACGCAAGGTCGTGAAGGCGCTCAAGCATGATACGCCCCGCGGCAAGTGCGGCTTCCTCGGGATGAAAAGGCGACAGACCGACCGCGATGGCATCGGCGTTGACATAAAGAGGCTTTTGCAGAATCGGCGGTAAGACACCTGCGGCAGCGGTGGATTTTCCGGAACCGTTGGGACCACCTATGACAATGCAACGCGGAGGCATAAGAAAAGAAGGCAGAGCCATGGGAGCGGGGGCAGCAGGAAAGATTCGGAGAACCGCCGGTGAACGCGGACAGAGCGGATGTGTTTTCCGGGCGCCGGGTTTGGAGGATCGGAATTCCGGCTACCGGTTTTCGCCGGTGATTACAATTCCCGGAGTCTTGCCTGCCAGGCGGTCATGCGGTCTCTGAGTTCCGCGGCGAGTTCGAAGTCGAGGCGTTTTGCAGCGTCTTTCATTTCCTTGCGGAGTGAATCGATCTTTTTCTCAACGTCCCGCTTCGACAAATACTCTTCGCCGGGTTCCGCGGCGATAAGAGCAAGGTCTTCATCCACGCGGTACTCCACTTCGATGATGTCCTTGACCGCCTTGCGGACGGTCTGAGGCGTAATACCATGTTCTTCGTTGAAAATGTTCTGTCGTTCGCGGCGGCGATCGGTCTCCTCGAGACACTCCCTCATCGAGTCTGTCACCCGATCCGCATACATGACAACGGTGCCGTCGATGTTTCGTGCGGCGCGACCAACGGTTTGAATCAGGGAAACGCTGGAGCGCAAAAAGCCTTCCTTGTCAGCATCGAGAATGCAAACGAGTGAAACTTCGGGAAGATCGAGGCCCTCCCGCAGAAGATTAATGCCGACAAGAACATCGACTTTACCGGTGCGCAGCTCACGGATGATCTCAACACGCTCCAGTACTTTGATGTCGCTGTGCATGTAGCGTGTTTTGATACCCTCCTCATTGAGATATTCGGTAAGCTGTTCAGCAAACTTCTTCGTCAGTGTTGTGACGAGAACGCGCTCATTGCGTTCAGCGCGGGCTCTTGCCTCGGAAATAACGTCCTGCACCTGTCCTTCGATGGGACGGACGACAACTCTGGGATCAACAAGGCCGGTGGGGCGGATGATCTGTTCAACAACAACGCCACCGCTGCGTTCCATCTCGTACTGGGACGGCGTGGCACTGACGAAGATGATCTGGTTTACACGGCGCTCCCACTCGTCGAACTTGAGAGGACGATTGTCACGGGCGGAGGGCAGTCGGAAACCGAAGTCGACGAGTGTCTGTTTGCGGTTTCGGTCACCGTGATACATGCCGCCGACCTGAGGAACGGCGATATGGCTTTCATCCACAACCAGAAGATAGTCATCAGGGAAGTAGTCGAGCAGTGTGTAAGGGGGCTCGCCTTCGGCACGCTTCGCGAGGTGACGTGAGTAGTTCTCGATTCCCGGACAGGTTCCCATTTCCCGCATCATTTCAAGATCATGTTCCGTTCGTTGCTTCAGGCGCTGGTACTCAAGCAGCTTTCCCTGATCCTCAAGCTCGCGAAGCCGTTCTTTGAGCTCGTCCTCGATCAGTTCAACGGCGGCCAGCAGTGTGTCCTTGCTGGTTGCGTAAACGCTGGTGGGGTAGATGGCCGCGCGCCGGATCCGGCGCAGCCGCTCACCGGTAAAGGGGTCGAACTCCGTGATCGAATCGATTTCGTCGCCGAAGAGCTCGACGCGGACGGCTTTTCGTTCCTCGTATGCGGGAAAAATGTCGATTTGATCTCCACGAACGCGAAACACGCCACGATGAAAATCAGCGTCGTTGCGTGTGTACTGGATATCGACAAGGCGCCGCAGCAACTGATCGCGCGGAATGATATCACCCTCTCGCAGGAAGGCACACATGGCATGAAACTCGGAGGGAGAACCGATCCCGTAAATACAGGACACGCTTGCGACAACAAGCGTGTCCCGGCGCTCGAGCAGAGACTTTGTGGCGCTGAGTCTCAACTTGTCCAGCTCGTCGTTAATCGAGGCATCTTTCTCGATAAACGTATCGGTTGAGGGAAGATACGCCTCGGGCTGATAATAGTCGTAGTAGGAAACGAAGTACTCGACGGCGTTGTCGGGAAAAAATTCCTTGAACTCGCGATAGAGCTGGGCGGCGAGGGTCTTGTTGGGTGCCAGAACCAGGGTTGGCCTGTTAACGGTTTCGACAACATTGGCAATCGTGAAGGTCTTGCCGGTGCCGGTGGCGCCAAGGAGTGTCTGTGCCGGAAGATCATTGAAGAGGCCACGGACCAGAGCTTCGATGGCCTTTGGCTGATCACCGGCGGGTTTGTAGTCGCTGACGACGCGAAAGGGCTCCGCATCGTCCGGTTTTGGCAGCTCAAAGTCGGGCTGTTGATCGAGCGTTCGGGGACGATGAGGCGGACGAGTAGTGGACATGGATACGGTTTCCTCGGCGAGAGAAAGAAGCAGGTGCCGCGCCCCCTGGCGAGGGAAACGTCTACAATGGATTGTCGGCTTTACTGCGGACAGACACGCAAGCCGTTGCGATCAACACGTACACCAATGGATCAGCAAGGTACCGAAATCGGAAATTTTCGCCGACTTCAACGAGATTCGGCACGATAAGCGTATATGCAACGGTCATTCCCAGAACAAGCTGAAGGCGGGTTGCATGGTTTGCAGTGCCGCGCTGAAGCTGCCAGCCGGCACGTCCGGCGACGATGAAGGAGAGGAGCCACGTCGCAACCAGCAGCCAGCATGTCTGTGCTCTTTTTGGTGATTCGTTGCCAAAGAGAAGAGCATATTCGCCAAAGACGACGAAGCGGTATACACTATCCCACCACTTGATCGCGGGCTGGTTGCCGTTGATGACGTACACCCGCCAGTCGGAGCCGGAGAGAAAAAAGCGCTGCCAGGCATTGAAGACGGTTTGCAGATAAAGAGTGGGATGGGTGCGGATAATGTATAGAGCATCGTCTCGGTGGAGACGTGAGGCTTCCAGGTGAACCAGCGTGTTATTGTTGGTGTGACCGTCGGATTTGACTTCATCATCCAGCAAGGGATGCCCCCAGGGATCCCTTGGAGGAAGAACCTGCTCGTAAAGGCGCTGTGGCGCCAGAGGCTGCACGAGGGAGGCTGGAGAAAGATCACCGGATTCGACGAGTGCAACACGCTCCGCCGGATCGAGCTCCATGACGGTACCACGGGCGAGGCTCATGCCCAGCCAGCTTCCTGTTCCGAAGAAACCGAAAACCAGCGCGTTCTTGAGGCACCAGAGAAGGACTGGAAGCAGGAATGCTCCTCCCATGATGGCTGCCGGTTTGCGTTTGGCGGAGAGCACTACCAGAAGACCGGTCATTGCGACATACCAAAGGGGATGAAAGAGTGTTCGCGACAGAACAATGACTGACCACATGCCGCATGCGGCCATTGCCCAGCGCAAACGGCTGGTCCGGAGCCAGGTGCTGACACAGACGAAACTCGCGAGAAGAAGGGCCTGGACGGGATACGTGTAGAACAGGAAGTTTTCGTAAATGATGGCAACGGGACTTAAAATCCAGAGAGCCGTCACCACGATACGTCCGGCGCGATGGATGTTCATGTCTCGTGCAAGGATCCATACACAGCTTGCAGAGAAGGCCCCCATGGCGAGGTAACTGTAACGGTAATAGAGAAAATCGACCCCCCGGGGGAGGCGCGCACCGATTCCAAGGTAGAGATTGTAAAGGGGCGGTTGACCATGGAGCAGCCAGAGGCTTCGAAGGAGGTCTTCGCGCAGAAGTAAAACGTCGATGTGCTGGATAAAGTAGAAGAGCGGTTCCATGTCGAACCGGACACCCAAAAGGAAGGCGAGGCCCCGGGAGAGCATAAACAGAGCCCCAAGGGCGAATAATTCACGCTTAAGGCGGAGGCTCTCCGATTTTGGCGTGGTGTCAGGTTTGCCAGTCAGTGTTCCGGATTCTCCAGGGGGTCGGGGCCGTTCGGCCAGAAGAGGGGCACGGCGGCAAGGGAGAGTCTGTGGGGCGTGCTCCGGTTCGCGTTGACGGGCTCGGGAGACCCCCTTAGCGTCCGGGCCGGTTTGGTGCGTGGTCGGTATGGGACTTGTGTTGAGCAGGAAAAAGCCGCCCGAAGGGCGCAAATACTCCCAACCGCTGGTTTTTCAGCGTTGAATGATTCCGAAAACATCACCCCCGCCCCTGAGCTCAGCACGGTGGACCGCTGGGCACTGAAGCTCTGGCGCTGGTACAAGTCGATCGCCTTCGGCATGGTGCTGTTGGCTGCGATCTGTGCTATTTGTATCTACGGGACGATGCACTATGCCGCGAACACCACTCTTGGCGACAATGCCATCCCCCTTGCCAAGGCTCGGGTCTTCAATGCCTGGTGGTTTTTTGCGCTGCTGGGCTTTTTCTTCATCCAGTTTGTGATTTCGACGTGGCACGTTACAAAGATGAGTGTGGGGATTTGGTGGAAACGGGATTTCACTCGCACCAGGTCGTTTATGACAGTGCGGCGACCGGGGCGTGCGAGCATCTCACTGCCGGAAGGGCCGGATGTGCTGATGAGGCGTCTGCGCGGCCGGTTCACACGCGTTCATCGTGAGGGTCATCGTTTTTTTGCCCACAAGGGATTGCAAACAAGAATCGGCCCGACGGTAATTCATGCGGGAATCGTGGTGATTCTTCTGGCAGGACTGGCACGTATTCTTCTGGACCGCAGCGGTAATATCCTGAGCGAGGGACGTTTCGTTGCGGGGGAGGGCGAAACACGGAGCACGATTTTCAGACCGATCTTCAATGATCAGGCAATCAGCGGCGGAAACGTGACTTCGTTTGAGATTCCGTTCGACGTGACGGTTCTTGACTTCGATGAAGTCCTGCATCCGAACAGCGATGCCCCCGCGTATTTTTCATCGCTGCTGAAGATCCGTGACTGGAGGACGGGTGAAACGACGGTGGCGAAGGTGGACATGAACCACAGCATCGAAATCGGCGGCTACGAGTTTCACCAGGCAAGCTACGTCAGGCTGCCACCGATTCAAACGTGGCGGACGAACTACGATGTTCGCGACGCGGCGACCGGCGAGCGTATCGCCGTGACGGACGCATCTCCGGAAACGCGCGTGCAGGTTGGGGACGAGGATTTGTTTCTCGAAGTCGACGGCGAGTTACCCGGTGCGGAGTGGCGTCTGTATACCAGCGAGTCGCCCTCGAAACCGATTGATTCGGGAATCCTTCTGCAAAAGGCGGGAACACAGGAACTGAAGATCAGTGTTCTGCATATTTTCCCGGATTTCGGATTCGACGAGAAGGGCGGTCCCTTTAGTCGCAGCAGCGAGCCGGTCAATGTGGCTTTACGTGTTGCGGTGTTGATTGATGACATGCCGGCAGGTCAGACTCTTGTGTTCCTGGATGAACCGCTGAACGAGGCTATGCCTCTCGTTGCGAATCGATTTCGCATACGGCTTGAAGATATTCGCGTTATTGGTGGAAACAGAGAAAGCTATGACGAAGTGGACTGGGATGATCCCGCCTTCAGCCGTCTGTTGCTGAGCGTGCGCGATGAAGCAAGCGGGGAGACGCTCGGTGAAACCCTCGCAACGCTCGACGAACCAACGGAGGCACTTGCTTTCGCCTCCTCGGAAGCGGATGAGGTGCCGGCCGCTGGTGCGACACACGCAGTCTACGCGATGGGACGAACGATTCGTCATGAAACGGTGTTGTCGGTGGTCAAGGAGCCCATCGTGCCGTATTATATGGCAGGTGTGGTTTTGATCGGATTCGGGGCCTTGATGACCTTTTCGGGACGTTATCGCGCGCTGTATGCCATGTGGGACGAGGAACAGAAACTTCTGCATCTCGCCTATATTCCACGTTTTGGAAACGGTCCTGACCCAAAGGAATTCGAAAAACTGCTGTGCGATTTGTCAGGCGGTAGAACAGTTTCGCCCGATGGCGTGCCGGCCAGTGACCCACAACCCGTAGGAGCGGGATAACTTATGCGCTGTTTGCTTGCCTTGATCGTTACAGTCGCTTTGATCTCGTCAACATGGGCGGAAGCGTCCGGGTTTCTCAAGGAAGACTCAGGAGACCGGCTTTCAACAGTCCCGCACGATTCGGAAATGGCTGCGGCCGTTGATGAGAGTTCCATCGACGAAATCGCCGTTCGCTACACGGGCTGGGACGAGACGCTGCAAACCTGGTCCCGAGTGAAACTTCATGAAATTACGGGGCGGGCCGGAATTCACGGGCAGGACCCGGTGTATACGATCCTGTCGATGATTTACGAACCGCGGCATTGGTGGACGGCGCGTGTCCTCCCGGTGGAGCATCCCGATCTGCTGACAGAACTCGAACTGGACGGGAAGTGGGTGAGTCCCGCCCAGGTGATCGACAGCCCGCACAAAACGAGCCTTCAGATCAAGCTGCTGGAGATGGAAGCCCGGCGGGATGAGCTCAAGGAGGTTCGTGAGCTGCACAGCTTTGTTTCGCAGGTTGTGCGCATCGGACGCGACCGACCGGGTGTGGTGGAGTCGGTCGTCAAATCTCCTGATCTCGTTGATGAGGTGCGGCGGCTCGTTGAGAGTCCGGAGGCATGGGACGAGGCGGTCCTTGGGCGCAAGGAGCTTGCCGCCACAGTGGCGGCCGAAACGGCTTTTTTTGAAGCGGGGGCGCGGCTTTTAAACCGTGCCATGAGCTTGTTTGAGCTGCCGGAGGAGTTTCTGATCGTACCGGATCCCGAAACCGCCACCGGAGACTGGATTGCCGCCAAAGATGCGAGTGGGGGCCTGCGGGAAGGCGAGACTCGTATTCAGGCGGTGGCATTGAAATCCTCCCCAACGGGAATCGATCTCGAAGGAGCCGCCGCAACACTGCATCAGACACTTTCCAGTGCTTTTACAAACAGACAGGCCGCGATTATACCGACCGCTGTGGATAACTTTCTGGACCATGTGGAGCGATCGCGGCACTATCCGGATCGTGCTCACCGGTTGAAGATGAACATTTACACCGGCGTGAATCCAATGCGGAAGGCGTCATTGGTCTATGGTCTGTCGATCATTTTGTTCGGTTTGTTTCTGTTCTTCCGAAACGACAAGTGGCGTTATGCCGCGACGATTGCTCTGACGACGGGACTGTTGATGCATACGTTCGGGGTGGTCATGCGTCTGATCATCACTGAACGAATGCCCGTCTCCAACATGTACGAATCCATTACTTTCACATCCTGGTGCGCTCTTTTACTGGGCCTTGGAATGGAACTGTGGAAGCGTAAAGGTATCATTGGCCTCGCAGCCTCAATCGTCGGCTTCCTGATGTTGACGGGCGTCAGCCTGATGCCGTTGCATGAAACGCGCATTCATCCGTTACGAGCGGTGTTGAACAGCTACTGGTTAAACATTCATGTGACGGCGATGCTTGCGAGCTATGGCGCGTTTGCCGTGTCCGCTGTGTTTGCCACAATCTATCTTGGACGCTCGATCCTGCTGAGTCTCACGGGCCGGGAAACGCTGCGCGCGGGTGCAACGCCGTTAATGCCACTCGACCAGGTGGAACTGTTCGCATACCGGCTGATTCAGATCGGATGGCCGATTCTGACAATCGGTGTCGCGCTGGGTGCGGTGTGGGCGGATACCGCCTGGGGGCGGTTCTGGGGCTGGGATCCGAAGGAAACATGGGCCTTCATCACATGGATTGTATACACGATTTATCTGCACACGCGAATGATCATGGGCATGAGAGGCGTTGCTTCGGCGGTTGTTTGTCTGTTGGGTTTTGTGATGGTGATGATTACATGGCTGGGCGTTAGCTATATCGACTGGTTCGCGGGCGGACTGCACACTTACGCATCGCCGACGTAGAGGCGGGCGCCTCTCATCAACCGTTATTCCACTCTCTTCGGATCCAGTGCATCCCTTACGCCTTCACCCACAAGGTTGAAGCATGTGATGGTAATGAAGATTGCGAGGCCGGGGAAGACGGTGAGCCACCACGTGCCCTGAATATCGTTACGCCCGTTGTTGAGAAGATCGCCCCAGGAGGCGGTGGGCTGAGGCACGCCGAATCCCAGGAACGAAAGTGTTGATTCGACGAGAATCGATCCGGCAATTCCGAAGCTGACAAGTACAAGGATCGGCCCGAGTGCATTCGGCAGAATGTGCCGGAAGATGATGCGCATGCTGGAACCTCCGAGGGCACGTACGGCACTCACGAAGTCCTGGTTCACGAGGCGAAGAAACTCTCCCCGCTGGAGTCGGGCGACGCCGGTCCAGTAGACAAGTCCAAGCGCTACCATGATGTTGAGAATATTGGGCTGGAGAAAGGCCTGAACCGCAAGAATGAGGAACAGAACGGGAAAACAGATCACGATTTCGATCAGACGAGACAGAGCGATATCCGTCCAGCCGCCGAAAAAACCGGCAATTGCGCCAAGAACAATACCGATGGAAACATAGATCGATACGGCTACAATTCCGATGAGCATGGACACGCGTGCTCCGTAAACCATTCGCGAAAGAACATCGCGGCCGTTCGTATCGGTACCGAAGAGGTGAAAGTGCTGATTGTCCGCGTATCGGTCTTTCGCAAGCAGAAAGGTCGGAGGCTGGCGGCTTTCCGCGGTGATGTTTTCATTTTCACCGAAGGGGATTGGCGTCCGAAAAATTTCTCCTCCTGTATCGACAAATTCCTTCGACTCATAAAGAGCACGATAGACGAAAGCATCCTGTACCGGCGGAAAGATGGACAACCAGACGAAGGAACAGAGTGTTGTCAGGATCCCTAGGATCAGAAGGAAACGCCATGCGCCACCGATACGCCGTCGGAGGAGCCACATTGGTATCGCGAAGACATAAAGAAAAATAAACACGACTTCCGAACGGGAGAGGCTTCGGATGGCGGGGTAGCGGCTGACGGGCAACAGTTCGACATTGAAAAGATCGAATGTTTCCTCGAAGTCCGCCAGCACCGCATCGATGTT
>JANQSL010000148.1 GCA_028284075.1 Candidatus Sumerlaeia bacterium
GAGGGCGGAAGCGTCCCGGATTCCGACCGAAAGGAGCGAGTGCCAAATGTGACCTGAGCGTGCCCTCAGCATGCATTGTCAAATTCTGACATTTTGCAAATCAGGCGATTCAGCGGTTTTTGAAGCAAGCACATTACTCTTCGTGGGCTGGTGGATCAACGAGGCGGATCCATACAGCTCCTCGAAGGGGACATTGGATACGGTGAACAAAAGCTGCCACGAGTATCCTTTGGAGAAGGACGAAACGCAACTACCGAAGGTTGTTCGAGGTCGAGCTGACCTCATGGCGGGAGGATCCCATCTTCCGGCTGGCGAAGCGGGACCGGGGAAACTTCGACCGCTGGTTTAAAACCGAGTTTCATGAGATGGTTTTCAAGACGGGCAGCGATCCGATTGTGACGGAAGAGCTGGGGCCACGACTCTAGATCCTGTCATATCAGCACAATGGAGGAGTTTTCCCCCACTTTTTGCATACCACTTCAATGCGAATATCGAAGACGATTGTTGTCCGGATTTTGGTTGCGATTGGGAAACGATTGTGTAACCATTGTCATAAGACTTAACGGAGAGAGGAGAGGCCCGCGACGCCATAATTCCGAAATACCGGTGGCGAAGGGGATACCGTTACGGGGATCAGGCGGATTCCTTTCGGCGTATCAGACAGGACTCAACATTCGTTGTTTCCTGTGTCTTTTGGACGAGCGGGTTTTTCAGACATCATTGAAATGCGTTAGTATCGACTTCATGGTCGGAGGGGAGCCCATGTCCGTTCATCATCGGTATTGTTGTGGTTTTGTTTCCGCGCTGCTGTTGCTGGCATCGTTTGCAACCGCGGCGGAGCGTTACACGATCCAGATCGGCGCGTACGAAACGGCGCTTGCTGCAACGCAGGCCGCTGCTGCGGCGGAAGCGTACGCTGATCCGGTGCATGTGTTCGAGGAAGGCGGAACTCATCCCTGGAAGGTGACCATCGGCGAGTTCGAGTTTTATGCGGGCGCCTGGGCGGTGAAGGAGAAGCTGAACCGTCCGGAGTTTGCGGATTGTTTCATTGCGCGGCGTGACATCGCGCGTCCGCAACGCAACGAACACCTTCCGGTGGATGAGCCCTTCACTCTGGAAGGTTTTCCGGATCGTCCCCGCAATCGTGTTCCCGTCGAGGAGCTGGATCCGATCAAGTACATGCAGTCGGTGGGTCTGGAGAGCAACGAGCGGCTCCAGACAGAATTTTCAGGAGCGGCGCTCGCGTCGCTCGGCAATGACCAGCTGTACCGGACGGGAGTCAGCGACAACAATAACGCGCGAGGGATTTCCGCTCTTCAGACGTTCATCGCGAATGCACCGACGGATCCCCGCGCGAACAGGGCCCGTCTTCGTCTCGCAAGGCGGTTGATGGTGACGGGTGACTTCACGCAGATCGAGCAGGTTCTTGCGGCAGTCGAAGGGGAGCAAAGCAAGGAGTTCAGACCTGTTTGCGGGTTTCTGCGGGCTTACGTGGTTCTGAAGCGTGACGGCAAGAGTGCGGCAATCGATGATTTCGCCGCGGTTGCGGGTGACATGACGGTGCCGGCGGCACTTCGCCGCGATGCGATGAGGCGTGTGGCTCGTGCGATGCATTCCACGGGCGATCTTGCCGGGGCGTGGCTGGCGTTCGAACGGATTTTCAAGAGTGCTCCGGACAGATCGACGCGGGCTTGGGCAAGGATGCAGATGGCGGGTCTGGCCATCGAGCTGGCGGGGCGGGGGAAGGGAACGCTTGCGGAGGGGAGGGCGCTTGCGGAGCGGGCGGCGGCGATGCCGGGCATTGCGAAGCGGGACCGTGCGACAGCGCTGTTGATGCGGCTGGAGACGCTTTTCAACGAGGGCCGGCACGAGGATGTGCTGTCGAAGATCGATGGGTATCTGGCGGAGTTTTCCGACGTTCGGCGGGAATGGCTGACGGCGCGGGTGCTGAAGGGGACGGCGCTGATGCAGAGGGGGGACGCGGCGGGGGCGCGGGCGGTCTTTGAGGCTGTTGCGGCGGAGGACAACGTCACCTCACGGGACATGTTCGGGAGCAGGGATCCACGGGCCAGAGCGCTCGGTTATCTTTGCCAGCTCTGCGTTCGTCATGGGGACACGCAGGGCTACAAGACGTACATGCAGGACCTGACACAACGGTTTCCCGACTCCTCGGACCGCGCCGACGCGATGGCGTTTCATGACGAGCAGGAAACCCTGCGGACATTGAGTAACCGGTAAGACCGTACCTTCGACATACGTTTTTGAGAGAGGCGGGACGACGATGAACCGGTGGAACTTCTTCCAGCAGGGCATGATCGCGATGTTGACGGGGGCGATGCTGCTGACGGTGGGGCGCGCGCGGGGCGACTGGTTTAACCCCGCCGTTGTGATCGGGTTCGAGCAAGCAAGCCTCGATGTGGAGGTTGTGGAGGGGGATTCGGGAACCACTCAGGTTCAGCTCAGTGTCACCCGAACCACCAGCGACCCCAGTCTGTTTTCCCATGTCTGGTACCGGACGGTGAACGGAACCGCAACAGTAGCGGACGGAGATTACGTTCAGAAACCCCCCACCCTGATTGAATGGCCGGCGAATCAGAATCCTCCTCCCGCGGCGACACAGGTCATCACCATCGATGTGAACGGCGACACAAACGGGAACGATGGCGCCGCGGAGACGTTTACGGTGGAGCTGATTCATTCGACGGCCCCCTATCCGGACATGTCTCCGGCGGGGGCGGTGCTGAAGACAAACTTCACGGAGGCCACGATCACGATTCTCGACGACGACAGTTCGGCGATCGTGACGCTTTCGATGGACGATCCGACGTCGGGGACGGAGCGGGTGTTCGCGCGCACGGCGAGGATCGACCGGGGCGTGTCTTTGAGCGGTTCGATTCGAGTCGACGGGATCAACGCGGGCGATCCTTTGAACCCGGCGGGTCGGGCGGGGGAGAACAAGGTGGTCAACACAGGTGCGGAGACGGACACAAACGGGTGGAGCGATACGGGAGCAGCGGCGTCCGTCACACGGGACGTGACGGAGTCGGTGGCGGGTATGGCGTCTTTCAGGCTGCTGGACCCGGTTATCACGGGAACGAGCCGGTTTGCCGCAAACACGATCGGCGGCATGGGGGACTCCAATCCCTATGGGGTTTCGTTTTTTGCGAAGGCGGCCAGCGAGGTTTCTCTCGATGTATGGATCGACAAGTTCGCCGACGGTTCGGATCCGAACACACTGAGCGAAGACGTGCAAATCGGAACGGAGTGGGGCTGGCATCGGGTCGAGCTTGTTCCGGGCGATCCCATCGTGAACGCGTACGTGATTTTCGAGATGGATAGTGCGGAAGCGGGTGTTCCGGTGTGGTTGGACGAGGTGCGCTTCGAGACGTATACGTCATGGAACGGTGCGGACTATCATCTCAGTCCGCCGCCGCCCTACGAACTGGCCGACAGT
>JANQSL010000177.1 GCA_028284075.1 Candidatus Sumerlaeia bacterium
AAGAGGCGACTGGGAAGACGATGAAGAACAACAGCCCTGGCAAACCCCGGCGGAAGCTGTCGCGGGAGGAAACCTGGGAACTCCCAAGTCACGGCCGCCAACGCGTATCATCGGCTCCGCGCCACGTTCAGTCAACTTCACGCCTCTCCCCTGGGAAACCGGATCGGAAAGCGCTCTCTTCGGCAAGCCTCAGGTACCGGGGTCCTCTCCGGGAGTTTCCAAGGATACGCCCAAGAGTCTGGATGAGCTTCCCCGCAAGCAGTTTGCGAGGCCTTCATCGGGCGATGTCCCGCAAATCGCGACCGGTGGAGCGTGGGACATCCTTTCGCAGCCGGACGAGCCGTCGGAGGCTCAACATTCGTCCGATTCCGGAGAATCCCGGCGGCGCGGGGTTCATACCCCGCTCTCTCAGGAAGAGGACATTTCTCACAGCCGCGATCTGCTCAGCAAACCTCTCCTTTCACCATCCGATTCAGACGAAAACGTGCGTAAACCACCTGCATCGAAGGATGAAGGCTCTGAACTCGATACTCCTCCGCCGGGCTTCTCCGAAGGCCTGCTTGCCAATCTCATGGATGAAGAAGCGGACGCAAAGTTCAGTACGCCACTTGATTCCGAAAACGCCGATGCGGGCCAGGTGAAGTTCTCGCTGGATGACAACGAAAACGCGGAAGCCTCGTCTGAGTCGGCTGCCGAAGAGGGAGAGGAAGAGGGTTCCGATATTCGCTGGAAGATCTTTTAGCCGTTGTTGTCAACCGACGCGGCATGAATTCCCCTGCCGTCACGTCATGCCCGATGAATGCCGATCACCGGTTTAATGGCTCCCGTCTCGCTCAGAGCGGCCTCCTTGCACTCTGCCTGTTAGTCTTTCTGGCAAACACGGCGCACTACTATGAGCGTACGATCGACGATGCCTACATTACGTTTCGTTATGCACGAAACTTCGTCGAGGGTTTTGGTCTTCGTTATAACGCCGGGGACGAGCCGGTGGAAGGGTATACGAACTTTCTTTGGCTCATGGGTTCGGCCGCCGTGATTGCGCTTCATGGCGATCCCATGTTCTGGGCAAAACTGGCCGGCATTGGCTTCGGCGCGGGCTGTATCCTGCTGAGCTGGAGGCTTTGCGCTGTTCTGCGTGAACGTGAGGATCTTCTTAATGCTCTGCCTCCCCTGATTCTCGCAACCAGTGCTCATTTCGCTCACTGGGCTGTTCAAGGACTCGAGACTCTTGCACCGCCGACGTTCGTGCTCGGCGCAACACTCCTGACAATCCGGGAGACACGCGATCCGCAACGAGTCCTCCTCAGCCCGTGGTGTATCCTTGCAGCCTTTATGATTCGGCCGGACACCGTGTTCGCTTTCGTGCCCATTACAGTGTATCGTATGGTGGTTTGCGGGAAGGACCGTGAATCATGGAAGCGCTTTGCCTACTGGGCAACACTCTGCGCAACAGGTCTCGCAATCTACAACGGATGGCGTTTGGCGTACTTCGGCGACTTCCTGCCAAATACGTGGTATGCGAAGTCTGAAACAGACCCGATGCGCGGCTGGGCACATCTCTATCAATTTTATCTCAACCATGGCGGCGCCACGCCAAACGTTGCCGATCAATTCAATTATGGAGCTTCCGTCTCCGGCGATCAGGCGGGCCGCGCAGGCTGGATTGCCATCACACTTCCGCCCCTCATTATTGTTCTGCTGCTTGGAACGGGGGCCCAACGCATCCTGCTGGGCGGCCAGGCCGTCATGAATGCGGTTTATGTGGTTCTCGTCGGTGGCGACTGGATGTCCGGCTTTCGCTTCATTCTTCCGGCACTGCCCTTCGTTGCCCTCTGCGCGGCAAGCGTACCGGAACTCCTTGAAGAGCGGTTTACCGTGTTTCGGCGATTTTGCTTTGTACGAGTCGCTGCAGTCCTTGCAGCATCGTTTGCAGTGACCGGACAAATGCGGGTCGATACCGCCTATGTCTTCCATCGCGATCCCATGTGGATGTCCCGCGAACCAGGATGGCTCAATCCCGCCACGGCCACCGGCAACTTTCAAAAAACCTACAGCCTGGCTCTTGAGAGCATCACGGAAGAGCTGCTCTTCCGGACCGCGGATGACTCAACCATCTTCATGAGCGACATCGGTTTTCCCGGATGGACATTGCCCTATCTGACCATCATCGATGTGGACGGCCTGACAAACAAATACATCGCTCACGCACCTTCGGTGCGCGAAACACCTCCCTCGGACGATCCTGTCGCGTATATCATGTCGGAACACCGGCCGGATCACCTTCTGGCATTTGCCATTCACCGCGGAGCGGAGGTGCCGTTGCAGATCTACCCCTCTCCCGTCGCGGAGGCATTCACGCGCCCGGAATTTGCAGAGTACGAGGAAGTATGGACGGGCATCAAAGCCGGTCAGAATGCCTGGAATCATCTGTATGCACGACATGGAACGACTCCACCATCACCAGAGAAGAGAATCCAACGTCTCAAAGACGCGGTACGCGCCAACCCGCGCGTCGCCAAACTCGCCGAAACACTTTATCGAGAAAGCGCATCCTCCGGAAGACTGCGGGACGATGACATGCGCGAACTCGTTGCAGATGCCATTGCCCGTTATCCTCGCAACCATAGCCTGATTGTTGGAGTTCTTTTCAACGCGTCTCAGAGAGAAGATCTCGAAATGGCGCGAATCGCCTTTGGAGCAAGCCGCCGTGCCGACCCCGGTTTCATGCCCGCCTGGCGACTGATGATCACAGCTCTGCGAAACGCCGGAGAGTCAGAGGCTGCGGATTTGCTGGCGCAGGAAGCAAACAACCTCGAGCGGGACCAATAGCGGAGGCCCGCTGTGGTCATTGCCCTTGCCCACCCCTGGTCACCCTCTCTGCCATGCCGCCCGCTTTGTCAGCGCAAAGCCAAACCCACACGAAAGACGATTATCATGGCGATCGAAACGACGTTGGTACTCATCAAACCGGATGGCGTGCGCCGCGGACTGATTGGAGAAGTTCTCCGCCGATTTGAAACGAAGGGACTGGCAGTCGTCGGTCTGAGAATGCTCACCATGAGCGATGAACTTGCCGCCCAACACTATGAGGCTCACGTCGAGAAGCCCTTTTACCCTGAATTGAAAGCCTTCATGACCGGTGGGCCGCTTGTCGCTGCGGCAGTAAAAGGTGAGAGTGCCATCGCTCACGTCCGGAACCTGATGGGCGCAACCAATCCCGCAAACGCGGCCACGGGCTCAATTCGCGGGGACTTCTGCACTGCCATCACTGAAAACGTGGTTCATGGATCCGACTCCCCGGAAGCCGCCGAACGCGAACTCGACCTCTGGTTCGCCAGGGGCGAAATTCAATCCTAAACCAAACAAAATCAAACATCCAAGGCCACCGAACGGTGGCCTTTTTCCGTTAATCTTTCAGGTTTCCCCCGCCCGGCATTCCCCCCGATTCAAGAGTGCGGAAAGGTCTGTTGGATGAGTCCACGTATTCTGATCGTTGATGATGAGCCGCGCATGGGGGCGCTCCTTGAGAAATCGCTCAGCCGCGACGGCCACGACGTTGTTGCGCTAACAAACCCCGCGGAAGCCCTTGAGCGCCTCAAGGCGGAATCGTTCGAGGCTCTTATCACCGATTTACGCATGCCCGGCCTTGACGGCCTCGAGGTCCTCGATCGCGCCCGGCGTATCTCCCCCACCACCGAAGTTATTCTTATGACGGCCTACGCGACGGTCGAAACGGCGCGGGACGCCTTGAAGCGCGGTGCCGTCGACTATCTGATCAAGCCTGTCAGCGCGGAGTCGGACCTGAAGCCACTTCTTGCACGGCTCTTCGCGGATAAAACGGAAGCGCCGTCCTCAAGCACCGCGGCGAATCCGAAACCCGTCAGCATCACATCCGTGGGAAGTCTTCCACGCTCCAACAGCCCGTCCATGCAAGCCATCTACGACAAGGTGGACAAGATCGCCCAGTCAAGCGCCTCGGTTCTTCTTCGCGGTGAAAGTGGAGTTGGCAAGGAAGTGCTGGCGGACCTCATCCAATCCCGCAGCCCGCGCGCTGACCGGCCCTACGTGAAAATCAACTGCGGGGCTTTACCTGAGAACCTCCTCGAATCCGAGCTCTTCGGCCACATCAAGGGTTCGTTTACAGGGGCGGTTTCGGATCGCGACGGGCTTTTCGCCACGGCGGACGGTGGAACCGTGATGCTCGACGAAATTGGAGAAGTCACGCCCGCCCTCCAAGTCAAACTCCTCCGCGTTTTGCAAACCGGCGACTATGCCAGGGTCGGCGACTCGCGAACGCTGAAGTGCGATGTTCGGGTGATCGCAGCCACAAACCGCAACCTTGAGAGGATGATCGATTCCGGTGATTTTCGCCAGGACCTTTACTATCGGCTGAATGTGGTCCCTGTCCGGATCCCTCCGCTTCGCGAGCGAAGCGAGGATCTTGACGATCTGACGGCGCATTTTTGCCGAAAATTCGCCTCTGGCCGCGATGTCACTTTTGACCCGGAATCGCGTCAGGCGTTGCAAAGCTACAACTGGCCCGGCAATATCCGGGAGTTGGAAAACGCCATCGAACATGCTCTGGTTTTCGGCGATCCCTCCGGCATAAAAGTCGGAGATCTCCCCGCGGCGGTGCAGGAATTCCGGGCTCTCAACGAGAATATCTCCGCTGGTGACCAGGTCGGCAAGGCGAGCCTGGAGGAGATCGAGCAGCGCTGCCTTTTGACCGCCCTGGAAAAGACCGGTGGGAACCGGACCCGGGCAGCGAAATTGCTTGGCATCACGAGACGGACCCTCGGGTACCGTCTGAGAAAATACGGTCTGGAGGCGGAGGTGAGCCAACGGTTCGGAAATGGTGTGGATGCGAACTCATGATTAAGCGGACAGACCAGGCAGCTCACAATGTTCTCCATGCAGTGGTAACCGGAAAGGTTCAGGGCGTTGGATTTCGGGTATTTGTCCGCGAGGCGGCACAGCGGCTTGGGTGCAAGGGCTGGGTTCGCAACCTGAGTGACGGTTCAGTGGAGCTGCATGCTGAAGCGGATGAACTGACGCTTACGGAACTGCTGACGGAGGTTTCCAAGGGTCCTCCGTGGGCCCACGTTGCAGACGTGGATATTCGATGGGAAAAAGCTGAGCCGAAGGAAGAGCGTTTCCGTATTCTCAGATAGGTCCTGACCTGGACCGGATGGACTATGAAGCAGCTTGCCGGTTTTATTCTGTGTCTCACAATTCTGCTGACAGTGGCAGCGTTCCTGGCATCGCGTGCCCAGTCCACCTCCGCTCCCGAGGAACCTCAGACCAGGGATTCCGTCGCCTTGAACATTCTTCCCCTTAGTGATTCCGGTGTGTATCGACTCAACCAGTTGCTGGCTTTTCATACCTTTGAAGACGCAAACACACTGTTTGTCGTAAACGACGATGTTATGGGTGGGCGCTCGTGGAGCAGAATCATACCGAGAGAGGGGCATGTTGTCTTTGAGGGCGAAGTGCGCCCGGTTCAGGGTTCAGGATTTGCCTCTGTGCGAAGCACCCCTTCACCGGTCGACCTCTCGGATTATAGCGGACTTGCCGTGAAAATCATGGGCGATGGCTCGACATACAGCTTCACAGTGCGCACCGGGGAAAGTCGCGGAGGGGTTTACTGGAAGGTCCGGATGACACCTCCCGCCGGAGAATGGGCGGAACTCACGTTCCCCTTCAGCGAGTTCCAGGCATACCGGAGGGGTCGTCAGGTGCAGGAGGACAGGCCTCTCGATCCGGCCTCGATTGTCAGTGTGGGCTTCATGGCCAGCTCCGGACATTCCGGAGAATTCCGTCTGCACATCTCGGAAGTGGCCGCGTGGGCACCGAGACTTGTGGAGGGCTGAAACCGTTTCAGCCGTGAAGCCGACGTATCTTCAGTACATCCAGAAACATGTTCAGCGAATCTCTGACTGGAGAGACACGGGATGCGGGGCTGTTGATCCAGCGCACCGGCACTTCGACGATGCGAAATCCTTCGCGCCGCGCGATGTACAGAATTTCCACATCGAATGAGAATCCATCAAAACTCTGCCTTGGAAAAACAGACCTGGCGGCTTCTGAGGAGAACACCTTGAATCCGCACTGCGTGTCCTTGAGTCCGGGAAGAGCAAACGCCTGAACAATGAGATTGAACACGCGTCCCATCAGCTCGCGATAAAAGGGCTGGTGAACCTCAATACGTGAGGAAGGCAGTCCGCGAGATCCGATTCCGATATCAGCACCACGTCTTTTCATGGCTCGAACGATCCGGGGAAGTTCCTCAATGGGGGTCGAATTATCCGCATCAGTGAAGAGACGATAACGCCCTGCCGCCTCAAGCATTCCACGTCGAATGGCAGAGCCTTTCCCGCCATTCCGTTCCGCCGCCAGCACGCGGCAACAATCGCTGCGAAACGCCTGCTTTGCCACTTCAACAGTACGATCCGTGGATCCGTCGTCCGCCACAATGAGCTCCCACTCAAAGGAACGGCCTTCAAGAAAAGTCTGAATGGCGCTGAGCGTTTCCGGCAGCCGCTCCTCTTCGTTGTAGGCCGGAACAATAACGGAAATGTAGGGGCGAGACGCCATGAGCAAAATGAGATCGGGAGTTAGTGACTTTCGGGCCCAAGGTGAGAGGGCCACGCAGGGAGTGTCAACGAGGGCGGTCCGTATTTGTCTGCGTTCCACCTTCGTTGTCTTCTCCGGCACGGCAAAGAACCGCTCGAACGGCGGCCGAAGGATCTTCCTCGTCCAGAAGATCCAGGCATTCCCCGAGAATTCTTCCGGCCGCGACTTCCGCCGAAGTAACGGGAGGACGACGCCTTTCGCGCCCCCTGAGACCGGGGAGTTGTTCCAGGCCTTCCGACAAGACTTTATCCAATTTTTGGAAGCAGGTGCGATCCTCCACACTTTCAGGGTCGAGGACCGCCGCCGCCAGCAGACGAACTTCCACGATGTTCGCGCGCCGAGGATCAAGTGCCCGCAGGTTCGGAATCCCGACAACCAGTGCAAAGGGCATGGTCCGTTCGATATCCATGTAGATGTGATCCGCGTCCTGCATTCCCATTCGGCGGCGCCATGCGCCTGGCCCGGCGTCCGGCAGGTTCCCCACCGCCTTGAGAAGGGAAGGATGCAGCTGCGGCTGCGGCCATCCATCCATGGTGCTCCATTCCGGTTGAGCCAATGCGAGAGAACCTATTGCCAGCCAGGAATTTGTGCGGCGCTCAAGGGTAACAAGACAGATCTCCGTTTCAGAAGCCCGTCCTGTCAGAAGCAAAGGAACCAGGAGGGCGGGAAGACCAAGAAGGAAGACAAGAAGCACACGGCGTCCGGACCATGTGTGTAAAGCGGGAGAGCTGGAATCCATCTGCTGACTATTGATCGGCGGGTTCGATGGTCGCGCTCATGGAGCCCTTGCTGTTTGCCATGCGATGATCCGGGCCGTAATTGATGACCTTCTGATAGCCTTCCAGTGCTTCTTCGTAAGGCGCCGTCAGGACAATCGCCTGTCCGATATTATCCACTTCATAGGCAACGTCGAATCCTTCCCGCGCAGACATCGCAAAAAGCACCATCATCATTTCCACCACGTAGGCGTAGCTGTGGGCATCGTCGTCGAAGAGGATCACGTTGTAGGGAGGAGAACGCTGCTCCTCTTTCTCTGTGTCCGTTTCCGGAACGGCGACGGGAAGAGTTGTGGGCATGGGCGAGGCGGAAGATCAGGATTTTGTTGAGGGCAAACGCAACAACCCCCGCGTTTTCAATCACGTATTATCTGGCGACAGCCTGAGCAAGGATGTGCTCCCTGGCAAGGCGGAAGTGGAGACAGGCTCAGCGCGGCGCGGGAGCAGGTCCCCAGGCAGGCTCAGTGTTGCGGCCGGAAGATGTTAGAATTCGCTGATTGGAGCCGTCGTCCAACATAAGGTAGATATGCCACTGATTTGCTCTCGGCCCTTTTGCGTCGCGGTCACTGGAGAACGCCAGGTGCCTGCTGTTGGGCGCCCAAACGGGACTCTCATTGTTGCCCTGGTTCATTGTCAGGCGCCGGATCGTGGATGAATCGCCGCCGGAGTGGATCGTGTAGACGTCGTTGACTCCTCCTTCGCGGTAGACAAAGGCGATGCGCTGGCCATCCGGGGACCAGGCGGGAGAATCCACCCATCCACCTTTGTTTATCAATCGGCGGGCACCGGTCCCATCGGCATTCGCAATCCAGATGGCAAAGCCTCCGCCTTCGTTGCTGACATAGGCAATCTTTGATCCGT
>JANQSL010000183.1 GCA_028284075.1 Candidatus Sumerlaeia bacterium
GACGCTGGAGCCGGAGCGGTCCTCGACATCGATGCCATCGATGCGGAAGCCGTTGTTTCCCAGCGCGGCGAGGTCGACGGTATTCGTGTCCGCCTTGCCGAAAACGACGTAGCTCTCTCCGGCACGCTCGCCGCCGCCGGGATCGGCCGTGGGTGCTCCCAGGATGAGGTCAGCAAAGCCATCACCATTGACGTCGCCCGCCCCGGAGACACTCCAGCCGCAGGAGTCCTCGGCATCGATGCCGTCGATGCGGAAGCCGCGGCTCCCCAGCGCCACGAGGTGGAGGGGGATGTTGTCTGCCTTACCGAAGATGACGTAGCACTCCCCGGCACGCTCGTCGCCGCCGGGATCGGCAAATGGTGCCCCTATGATGAGGTCGGCAAAGCCGTCACCATTGACGTCGCCCGCCCCGGAGGCGTTGTAGCCGGAATAGTCACCGGCATCGATGCCGGTGATGCGGAAGCCCGGGTGAACGGTTCCCAGGAGAGACAAGTCGATGTTCTGGGCCGGCACCGCAGTCGGTGCGGCCGCGGCAAGCAGGCCCGATGCAAGAAGCGCCGCCGAAGAACGCCGTCTCCGTTGTTCGTGTGTCCATGAGTCACGAAAGCTCATGTTCCCTCGCCTCTGTTCCGGGTCGAAACGAATGATTGTACTGAAAGACTGTCTCAAAATAGCTGAGGCGGCGGGGCGGGCAATCGCGTTTCAGGCTTCCTGGCGGCTTTTCGCAGCCGTCACAGGAGTTGAGTGATTAAGACGATGGAGCTTTCCCTGCAGCGTCTTGTTCCGATTTCGCGGCGCTTTCCTTCAGCGCGGCTTCGTATTTTTCCCGTAGGTCAGGGCGTTCGCGAACGTTGCGTTCGATGCGCTGATTGATCTGTCGCGCGGCAAGTTTGAGCGCCTCTTCCGGCATCATGATGTCGTTGGAGATGTTGTCGGTGCAGTCGACCCATACGCGGCCGCCAACGTAGAAGGGATCGACGAAGGGACTGACCTCCAGAGGCCGGGCGTGACGCATGGATTCGACAAACACTTCCTGATAGTTTTCCATCGGATATTCCGGATTCAGGAGGCGGTCCGGATCGTCGCTGTATTTGGCAAGGGGGGGCAGTCCGTCGCTGCTCATGGCGATGACTTCCGCGTATTCCTCACTCGCAAGATACTGCATGAACTTCAGTGCCTCGTCGATGCGTTCGCTCTTTGCATTAATGCCGGGTCCACGGGTGCCGCTGAAACTGGCACCCGCCCCGCCGGGCATTCTTGGAAGCGTTGCCACTCCGAGGTGGGGATGCAGTTCGGGGTACTGGCGGAAGATGACCATCATCCATCGGCTGCCCCAGATGCTTGCGGCCTTGCCGGACGCGAACCAGCGAATCTCTCCATGTCCCCAGCCTCCGGCGGCGGAGAGTGATTCCGCGGCACTGGGAGACGGTATCAGCTCATGTTCCTGGATAAGAGAACGATAGAAATTCATGGCATCTATGGCCAGGGGTGAATCGAGCGTGCACTCCGTCCTGGATTCGTTGAAGAAGGATGCGCCGAACTGCAGAAGCAGATCCTTGATGTAATCCTTCCCCATAACGAGGGCGAACTGCTGATAGCCGCGGCCACCCTTCGCTTTGACTGTCAGAGGTTTCACCAACTCGATGAAATCCTCCCAAAGCATGTCGTCCGCCGGATAGGGAATACCCGCTTCATCGAACATCCTCTTGTTATAGATCAGGACCTGCGACGCGGCGTTGGCGGGGTAGCGATACTGGCGGCCATCGTACATCAGGTTGCCGACAAGCCGCGGGTAGGTCGATTCCGGACCGAATCCGAGTTCCCGTGCATACTCCGTCAGGTCCAGAAGAATGCCCGCCTGAGCGTATGCAGCCATGTCTCTGGTGTTGTAGATCTCGATAATGTCGGGACCGACACCGGTGGCGCACTGCACGATCGTCCGGTCGAAGGAGTTGGGTTCGACTTGAACGACGAGGTCGGGATTTCGCTCGGAAAAAGGAGCGAGCTGTTCGCGCCGGGCGGGGTTGGGATCGGTGGACCAGACGAGAACGGTGCGTCCCTGTTCGTCTTCACCGGAAGGCAGAGTCAGTTCCGCCGCCATCCACATCAGTGCGACAAGAAGACCTCCGATGGCGAAGAAGAGTTTCATGAGTTATCCCTTCACCGCTCCCAGTTGAATTCCGCGCACGATGGACTTTTGTGCCGCGACGAAAATGACAATCAGCGGCAGCGTGCTCATGACGGTGGCCGCCAGGATCAGTTCCGTCTGTTTTCCATAAGATGTGTCGAGGAAGAGAAGGCCGACGGGGAGAGTGAATGTTTCGCGTGTTTTCAGGAGGACCAGAGGCCAGAAGAAGGATTGGTAGTTAAACAGGATTGCAAAAATCCCGAGAGTCACCAGGCCGGTTCTGACAAGAGGCAGAATCAGATCCCAGAAAATCTGCCAGTGGGAGGCTCCGTCGATCGCGGCGGCTTCATCGAGCGATGGCGGTATGGTCATCATGAACTGACGAAGAAGGAACGTCCCCATGGCGGCGCCCGCAAACGCCTGAGGGATGATCAGGCCCGCGTAGGAATCGACAAGACCCAGGAAGATCATGGTTTCAAAGTTCGGTATCATCAACACGACGCCCGGCACCATGAGTGTCACCAGGTAGAGGAAGAAGAGGTTGTCTCGTCCCTTCCAGCGAATCCGGCTGAAGGCATAGGCCGCCATTGCGCAGGAAAGGACCTGAATCAGAGCGATGCCCAGGGTCGTGAAGACCGAGTTGAAGTAGAAGCGTCCGAACCGGATCTCCTCGAGGAGTTCACCGGTGATCTTGTCGGGGGCCATGCGCAGAACAATGGCATAGTTTTCAGGCTGCCAGACTGATGGAACAAAGGAAGGGTCTTCCGCTTCCGCCCGGGTCTTGAAACTGCCCAGCAACATCCAGACGAAGGGCAGCGCCATGACAAACGCACCGAAACACAAGGACAGGTATCCGCCGAGCCAGCGGACACCGCGCGGCGTGAGCAGAGGCACATGATGGCCGGGTGCTGTTGAGCGGTCACTCATTGACGTACCGGTTTCCGAATTTCCAGTTCAATGCGGTCAGGCCGAAAATCATGATGAACATGATCCACGCGATGGCTGACGCGTAACCCATACTCAGTTCCTGAAAGGCCTTTTCGTAGATGTAATAGGACAGCGTTTTTGTCGATCCGGCGGGTCCGCCCTCCGTCATGACACGGGCCTGTTCGAAGCCTCCCTGGATGCCGGCAATGGTTGTCACGACGACGATGTAGAAGGTGGTGGGGGCGAGTTGCGGCCAGGTCACATCCTTGAAACGCTGCCAGCGGTTTGCGCCGTCGATTTCCGACGCTTCGTAGAGTTCCTCCGGTATGCCAGCAAGACCCGCCAGGTAGACCAGCATGTTTGTCCCGCCCACCAGCGTCCAGAACCCCATGACGATCAGTGACGGCTTTGCAAGACCCGGGTCGTAAATCCAGCGGGGAAGCTCCGCCTTGATGTTGAAGAGGTTGTAGAAGATGCGTACGGGTTCGTTCAAAATGCCGAAGTCAGGATTGAACATTTGTTTCCACAGCAGCATGATGGCAACGCCTGCGGTGAAGGAGGGAATGAAGAACAGTGTCCGGAAGACAACGCTGTCAAAAAACAGTCCTCCGGCAGTGATCAGGAAGAACAGCAGCCACAAGACGGCAAAGTCGGCATGTCCGATGAGCCAGAGAACAAGGAAGCCGGCACCTCCAAGTCCAAGGGAGACGAAAAGCAGGATCACGCGTTCCGGCGGAAGGCATCGCACGACGGGTCTCGCCAGAATCAATGCGAGGGCGAGCGAACCCGCGATTTGAATGGGCACCAGAAACATGAGGAAGAGGGTGTTGTAGAGATACTTCCAGAAGAGCGGATCGTGCGCCTGCCAGCGAAGCAGAAAGCCGTTCTTCAGCAAATGAACTCCAAGCGACGCGGTGAGGATGCAAAGGGGGCCGGAAAGGCCGGGGCCGGAGAAGGGTTTGTCGTCGTCGAGGATCAGAAAGACCGATGCCATGGCCCAGGTGACGCCGAAGAGTCCCCAGCCGGGATGGCTGCGCGTTGCCAGGGAAAGTGCCAGAAGACCGGTGCCGGTTGCCAGTGCGAGCCATCCGCCGGCTCGAATGCCGTTCCATTTCCGGTTCATGGCGACAAGCGTCAGCAGAACGCCCAGCGCAAAGAGAAGCCAGGCGACAAACCACAGAACCAGCCAGAGTCCCTGGTCGCTTCCCGTGTATTCGGGACGGTGCCCGAAACCGAGAAGTTCGAAAGCATTGGCAAGACCGATCCACTTCATCGGAATGGCGGGCTTCAGACTTCTGTTGGTGAAAACCAGGTAGAGGCTGTAAATGATGGGATAGGCAACGAAGAGGGCGAAGCCGAGGAAGTTGGGCGAAAGAAAACCCACGGCCGCGAGGAGATCGCGTCGCTTGCGGTTTTGCTGTGTGGCGGGGAAAGGCACGACTCCGGGGTTTACTCCGTCTGAGAGAGGTGAATCGTGGATTGGAGCGGGGAAAGACGCAACCGGTTACTCTTCGAGGCCTGCTTTATTCTTCGATACAGCATTGTAAATCATCCCCAGCAGTGTGGGGTAGTCCACCTGAACCACGTCGGGATCGAGGCGCCGGATTTCGTCATGAACTTCCACGTACCAGGCGGGAGTCATGATGACCGAGCGAAAGAGTTTGAGCTGCTGTTCCGGGTCTTCTCGAAACTCCTCCACGATCAGGCGTGCCGCTTCCTGCGCGTCTTTTGGGAGATCGGCGGCCATGCGTGTGAATGGAACTCCGTTGTGGGCGCCTTTGCCGGAAGGATGGCGGTGAAAAACAAATCCTCCGGGTGAGAACCGTGCGTACGCATCCATTGCATCGGGTCTCATAATTTCCGTGTGGCCGTCGATGATGAAGCCGACGACGTCGAGATCAAACCGGTGCATCCATTTGCTGCAGTGTTTCTCCCAGAGCGGCACACCGGAGGGAAGGCCGGACCAGGGACGGGGCTCCGACAGGTTGTGAGGATTCACGTAACCCGCTCCACAGTCACCGGTCATGAAGTAATCGTTCTCCGTTGCGGTTTGCCGGATCCAATGCATTGCAAGGGGATGGCGCTTTGCGAGGCTTGGATTGAAGGCCCAGTTCAGAGGCAGGCTTCCGCGGCTTTCGTCGGTCCAGATTTCCGGCAGCATCCAATACAGCCAGGCCGCCGCGTCGTAGTCGCCACAGTAGTGTGCAAAGTACTTCTTCCCGTCCTCCGGTTCCGTTCGGTGCACGGGCTTGCGTTTCTGAGGAATATGGGCGGGTAACGGATAGTGTTGAAAAAAGCTGGAGTTCACCATCGTGGCGATGTCGAGAGCGTCGGCATCAAGATAGGCATTCCATGAAGAGAGGATCTGTGTGCAGCGCCATTCCGTTGAAACCGCGCCATGTTCGCCGCCGGCATTCCAGCCCCGCTCGCAGGTGTCCGTGTATTTGTAACGCCATGGAACGTATCCCGCGACGTGTATCATCTTTTCGCCGTTCAGCCGGCGGTTGGATTCCGCGAGGATGCACTCCAGAGTTTCAACATCGAGGCCGGGCCGTTGCTGCGGGTCGTCGACGGGAGCCTCATCGTCCCACATGTGAAGGTCCCAGAAGAAGCCTTTGTTTGCGATGATGTAGTCGTGGTTTGGCAGGGTATGGCTGACGGCGTCGCCGCACCAGCCGCACTTCAGCCAGAACGCATCGATGTAGTAGCCGTGCAGTGACGGATCGCACCGGCCGGATTTCAGGGAATGCGTCAGCGACCAGAGAATTGCATCGTTTTTGGGACTGCCGGTGGAAAGAAGCGATGTTCCGGGAATGACTCCCTGACCGGTAAAGAGCGGAGAGCCGTCCTCCATCAGGAGGCGTTCACGCACTTCCAGTTTCCATTCCGTGATCGCACGGGAGTGGAGACTGTTGGGACGGGGATCGTATCTCAGACAGGCAAGGTTGTCGGTTCCCGCGAGAGTCGATGCCGCGTTGGAAGTGGCGGGAACCTGCTCGTCCCAGACCACAACGCCGTTCAGATCGTTTCGAAACCGGTCAACAAGCCCGGCGGGATTTTCAATCCGCAGGACATCGCAGTTTTCCAGCCATCCGCCGGGTCCGGAAATCAGGTTCCACCAGAAATCGT
>JANQSL010000211.1 GCA_028284075.1 Candidatus Sumerlaeia bacterium
ACCGGTGGTTCCGTCGGCGGCTTCTGTGTCATGGATCTGGCCGTCCGCTATCCCGGCCGCGTACGAAGTGTTATCCCGATTGCGAGTGGATTGAGAGCCACTGTTCTCGCCAAGGCTCTGAATTTCGAGCAGATCTTTGCCATTGCCGAAGACCCGAACTTTCACGGCGGTGACTACTACGAGCACGGTAAAACACCGTGGCGCGGGCTGGCTCTCGCGCGCATGATCTCTCACAAGACCTTTATCTCCCTGGACGTGCTGGAACGACGCGCTCGCGACGTCATCATCCAGCCGACAGATGTTCTGAGCGGTTATTTGCTGGAGCATACCGTCGAATCCTACCTGCTCCATCAGGGGAAAAAATTCTACCGCCGCTTCGACGCGAATGCCTACCTACGCATCATTAACGCATGGCAGGCTTTTGACCTGCCTCGCGACATTTCAGGCGGTGATTCCGTAGCGGCGCTCGCTCCCTGCAAAGGCCAGGAATGGATCGTCTTCTCCATCAACTCTGACGGGTGCTTTTTTCCACGTGAGCAGGAGGAAATCGTCGAGGCTCTGAAAGCGAACGACGTTGCCTGCCAATATGTTACCGTTCATTCTGACAAGGGACACGATGCGTTCCTGCTGGAACCGGCGCTCTTTACGCCACACATTTATTTTGCATTGAGAAAAGCCGCCGGCGCGATCTGATCATCTTGCCTGAGGCGGTGGGGGAGCTGGACGAACAGCGGGTTTTTGCGCGGGGGGTGCACCGTAGGCCTGTGGCGGCGGAGATCCGGGTCGGCTGAACGAATTGTCAGCAGCTTCTTTCCACATTCCTCTGATAAGCTCGTAGAACATCATCGACTCGCTGGTTTGTGTGCCCTGCATGTCCACAAGATACTCGTCCCAGTAGCACCAGTCCGGCCACAAGGAATTGTTCTCGAACTCACCTGCTCCGATCCAGCTGAAGAGTTTGATCTCGCGGCGGTCCTGCAATTCAAGGAGGATTGTATAGCAGTCGACGGCATCCGCCGCCGTTACACTGGAGAAAGGAAGCAGGTTGGCGTACTTGTAGTTGATTTCACGAATCTGAGTCAGAGGGATTTCCGTTCGCTTGTGGAAGACCCAGAGAGCCGTGCGATTTACCATGACCTTACCCTCGCGAGGACAGGCAAGCACCTCTTTGTTCCAGGAGAAAAGGGACAAAATTCGCACAAACAGGGATGTTTGTGCATGCAGGCGGTTATCTTCGCGCGTGACACGGGGGCCGGTGGACAGGAAGCTGAAGGCGAATGAAGACATGATTTTCTTTCAGGATAAGATGGAACAGCCTACGTTTTTCGTCACATGAGATTCAAGGAAAAGACCTGAATATGTTTACCGGGTTAATCGAGCAAATTGGCACAATCGAACGCCTGACGCGAAGGGGCGGCGGATTCGAGTTGCAAATTGCCGTGCCTGAGATCGCCTCAGAGTTGGCCGTTGGCGAGAGCATTGCGGTGGATGGGTGCTGTTTGACGGTGGAGACCGGCGGTGCCTCGTCCTTTACGGTTTTTGCCTCGGAAGAAACCATCCGGAAAACGTCTCTTTCGGCGAAGGCAGTTGGATCGCGGGTAAATCTTGAGCGAGCGATGGCTGCCGGAGGCCGCCTGGGGGGGCACATCGTTTCGGGTCATGTTGATGCAACCGGCCGTTTCCAGCGCGCAACGTTGCGGGGGGAATCATGGGAAGTCTGGATTGAGGCCCCGGAACCGGTTCTCTCGGCCTCCATTCCCAAAGGCTCTGTTGCAGTGGACGGAATCAGCCTTACCCTTGTCGATCTGACCACTGAAGCATTCTCTCTTTGGATCATTCCGGAGACTTGGAAGAAGACGACGCTGGTGGACCGGAAACCGGGTGATCTGGTTAATCTGGAGTCGGATATGATTGGGAAATATGTTTTCCGATATCTGGAAAATATTGACTTACACGAGAAAGGCGAGAAGTCGTTGAGAGATATTCTGAAACAGTTTGCGGCGGAATAGGTTGATCATTCTCAGCGGACTCGTATAGGCTGCCGTTTTCCTCTGGAGGAGGATACCGTCAGTTGGTTTGCATCTCCAGTCTTTCCAACCCTTTGAGCTTGACCGATTTCCCCCCGCAGCAGGACAAAAAATGAGACCTTTGGCAGCGCCACGGGTGTAAATGACACGAGAGTTGCTTCAAAATGCTCTAGGCCACTGCAAGTCCTTCTGGAACAAGCATCTGGCCACAGGAAATCATTAGGAACCATTTGAATGAACTTTGCCCGCTCCAGTGTTGTTTGGATCGCTGTTTTCGTGGTGATCATCGTGCTGGCCATGAAGATGATGAACAGCGATGCTCGGGTAACCATCAGCATCGGTGAGTTCCGTGACATCGCCATGTTGAATGTTGTCACGGATGAGGCGACAAATCAGCGAACCAACCAGGCCTTCGACAAGATCGTCGACAAGGGTGGTAAAATTGAGGGCACGCTCGCCGCGGCCGTGGTTGACGATCCGCAAGGCAAGCTCCCCGCATCCGTCGTTGAAAAGATCAACAAGCGTATTCGCAATCGCGAGAAGGGCGCTCCGATCCACTTTCAAACCGCCTATGTCGAGGGGCAGAGTGAAAAGGTTATGGAGTGGATGACGGAGGAGTACGGTGTGGCTACATACACGCCCGCTCCCCACAATCCATTGCTTTCTCAGCTGCTCATCATGGCGATCTTCCCGATTCTGCTGATCGCGGCATTGTGGATATTTTTCCTGCGCCAGGTTCAGAGCAGCGGCAACAAGGCGATGTCCTTTGGCAAGTCCAGGGCGAAGCTGATTGCCGAAGGACAGGTCAAGGTTGCCTTCGACGACGTTGCCGGCGTTGACGAGGCCAAGGAAGAGCTCAGCGAAGTCGTCGATTTCCTGAAGGACCCCAAGAAATTCAGCCGTCTTGGCGGCCGCATTCCAAAGGGTGTTCTTCTGTACGGGCCTCCTGGCACGGGAAAGACTCTGCTCGCGAAGGCGGTTGCGGGGGAAGCCAACGTTCCTTTCTTTTCGATTTCCGGCTCGGACTTTGTCGAAATGTTTGTCGGTGTCGGTGCGAGCCGTGTTCGCGATCTGTTTGAACAGGCAAAGAAGAGCAAGCCGTGCCTTGTGTTTATCGATGAGATAGATGCTGTTGGCCGCCACCGATTTGCCGGCATTGGCGGTGGACATGATGAACGTGAGCAGACACTCAACCAGCTGCTTGTTGAAATGGACGGTTTCGCGACGAACGAAGGTGTTATTCTCATCGCCGCGACCAACCGCCCTGATGTTCTCGATCCCGCGCTGCTTCGCCCCGGTCGTTTTGACCGGCAGATAGCCGTCGATTATCCGGATATCGAAGGCCGTGTTCGCATCCTCAAGGTCCACTCAAAGAACGTTAAACTGGCCACAAATGTCGACATGGTGTCGATCGCCAAAGGGACTCCGGGGTTTAGCGGTGCCGATCTCGCCAACGTCATCAACGAGGCTGCGTTGCTCGCAGCTCGCCAGAACAAGACGGAAATCGAGCAGGAGGATCTTGAGGAAGCCAAGGATCGCGTGATGATGGGTCCGGAGCGCCGTAGCCTGAAGATTTCAAACGACGAGAAGCATGCCACGGCCGTCCATGAAGCAGGTCATGCCATCGCGGCGCGTTTCACGGAAGGCGCGGACAAGGTCCACAAGATCACAATCATCCCGCGTGGCAGGAGCCTCGGCCTGACCTCTTATCTTCCGTCGGAAGAAAAGCACAGTCGCAAGCGCTCTGAACTTCGAGCCATGCTCGTTTCGATGCTTGGAGGCCTTTGCGCTGAGCGCATCGTCTTCGGCGAATCCGGAACGGGAGTCGGAAACGATCTTCAGCGCGTAACCCAGATCACACGCCGCATGATTTGTGAGTTCGGTATGAGTGATCGTCTCGGGCCCCGGACGTTTGGCGAGACACGATCAGAAGTCTTTGTCGGCCGGGATATGAACAATGAAGGTCGTGACTATGGCGAAGACGTTGCTCAAATCATCGACGAGGAAGTGAAGACGGTCATTGATGAGGCCTTTGAAAACGCGAACCGTATTTTGACAGACTATCGCGAGCTGCTCGACAAAGTCACGGATGCACTTGTCGAACGGGAAACCATCGATGCCGACGAGTTTGAACTCCTGATCGAGGGCCGTGAGCTTCCGCCACTGTTTAAGAAGTCTGACGATCAGGACGCCGGACCACCACCGGAAGCCGAGGCCGAGCCAAAGAAAAAGAAATCGCCTCCTCGCATCAGCGATTTTCTCGACAACCCGCGGCAGGTTCCTGGCTGATCATGATTCGTTTCATCGAAATCCGAGCGCTCCTGTTGTCAGGGGCGCTCATCTTTTTCTCACAGCATGACGTTGTTGCCCAACTTCGTCTTCAGGACATTCTCGCGCCTGCTGAAAGTGATGAACCGCTGGAAGTGGATCCCGAGCCGGTCGTCGAAGAAGAGATCGATCCCTTTGTGGAGTTTACCAAAGCTCTTCGCGAACAGCCGGAGAAGGCTCCTTCATTGGCTAAAGCATTCCTGGAGAACTTTGAGCCTTTGTCGCCGGAACATGAAACGGCGCTGGCTGAGACGGTCCGTACACTGGCTGATCACTCAGTCTGGGTGGAGACCATTTCCTTTGCCGATTCATATGGCGATCAATATCCCGATGGCTCAAATCGCGAGGCGATGCGCGCCCATGCGGTTTGCGCACGCCTGGCGATCGGCGATCATGAAGAAGCAGGCGACGCGCTGCAAACAATGGCTGAGTTGGGGCAGGGCGCCCTGCTCAAGGATGCCGGGTGCCTTTGGAGAGCCTGCGAGACACTCATGGCGACGGGAAACGTGGAACTCATTCGTCGGCTTGTAATTCCTCTGCGTGAACAGAGGCTGACGGCTGGCGAAAAGGCTCTTGCGGACTGGTGGCTACTGGAAAGCCTGCTGGTTTCGGACGACACGGAAATTCAGATTCCAACTGTCCCTGTTTCATCGGCACCTCTTCGTAGCAGCCTTCAATTACGGCGAGCGCTTGTCCTGCACCGCCGCGGGAAGTTCGATGCGGCAGCAGCGATCACCTCAGAACTATCTCACCAGTCTCGTTCGCTTTCACCGGCGGAACGGCATGCACTGAAATCGATTACGCCCGGCGGCGTATAGTTTCATCTACAGTCTGTGACTCTTTACACGTCATGCGTGGCGTGTGACACGTATTTTATACTGTTCCCTAAATTCTAACGTCCAACGCGTCCCTCAGTCCATCCCCCAGAAGATTGATCCCCAGGACGGCGAGAGCGATACCGGCTCCCGGAAAAATCATGAGGTGCGGCGCGCGGAGAGACGCTTCTCGTCCTTCCGCCAGCATGGCGCCCCACTCCGGCAGGGGAGGAAGAGCCCCGAGTCCCAGGAAAGACAGAGATGAGGTGTAGAGGATCGCGGTCCCGAGGCTGAGTGTCGCAACCACCAGAATGGGTGCGATGCAGTTTGGAAGAACATGCACGATCAAACACCGGAGATGCCCGGCGCCAGTGGCTCGCGCAGCGAGAATGTAGTCCTGTCCGACTTCCTGGAGGGCGGAGGCTCGAACAATACGGGCGAATTTGGGCGTGAAGCCGATACTCACCGCCAGCATGGCATTAAAGAGCCCCGGTCCCAGGACTGCCATAATGGCGAGCGCCAGCAGGTAGTCCGGCAGTGCCAGAGCCACGTCCGCGGCACGCATGATGGCCTGATCCGTCCGGCCGCGGAAATAACCGCTAAGCAGGCCCAGGGGAGCCCCCGCCAGCAAACCCACCAGAACCGTTGCCGCACCAATACCCAGTGTCAGGTGTGCGCCGTAGAGCATACGGGAAAAGATGTCCCGTCCGAGGTCATCCCGCCCGAAAAAGGCTTCTTGTGATGGAGCCGCACGCATGAATTCCGCTTCACTGCGGGTTTCGCGATAGTCCTCCGGCGCGGCGAAAGGCCCGGAGGCGGCAATAACCAGCATGAAGACAACAATGACAAGTCCTGTCATTGCTGACCAGGAGGAGCGAAGTTTCCTCCACGTGTGCCACCACAGGTTGTGGGGTTGCCCACCGTTCATGATGTCCGATTCAGCCGCAGCCGGGATTGGCGGCAAAGCCTTTTCCGTCGGCTTTTTCTTGCCGGTCTCGGGCCGTGTCTCAAACGATTTGGCCATGGCCGCACCGCACTATCACCATGCCGTGGAATCCTTCGCCACCTGGCTTCGGGTGGAGAGGAATCTTTCACCACGTACACGTGACGCGTATGTGTGGGAACTGGGAGAGTTCGGCAAGTGGCTCGCAGCGGTCCTTGTCCTTGATCGCATCTCTCTTCCGTCCATTGCACGCGATCACATCGAGGAGTACGTCGGTTACCTTCGCAACGAGCGGAACTACGGCGCATCAACGCTGAATCGTACTTTGTCCTGTTTGCGAACGTTCTTCCGCTACTGCACTGAAGAGAAATACATTGAACGGAATCCGGCCACGGACCTTGCACCACCCAGGAAGCCTTCGAAGCTCCCGGTTTATCTGGGAGCAGAAGAGGTTCGTCGTCTTTTTAACGCGCCGGATGTATCAACCGCCGCAGGCAGACGGGATCTTGCGATTCTCACAACGCTGGCGTTCTGTGGGCTGCGGCTTCAGGAGCTTGTGGGGCTCAACACGATCGACCTCGACTTTTCCCGTGATACGGTTCGAGTTATCGGCAAGGGATCAAAAGAGCGCATCGTTCCCCTCAATGACGATGTGAAGGCAGCGTTGCTGGCCATGTTACAGGATCCGGAGCGGACCGTGGCGGAGAAGGAAAAAGCCGTTTTTCTCAACAGGAACGGCCGCCGTATCAGTGGGCGCGCGATTCAATACATTGTGGATCGCCACATTCGCGCGGCAGGCATTGATCGCAAAGGCGTTTCCCCTCACAAACTGAGGCACACGTTCGCAACTCTCCTGCACAGCCGCGACGTCGATCTTGTGGACATTCAAACGCTGTTGGGGCATGCGTCTCTTGCCAGCACGCAAATCTATACCCATACAAACGTGCAACGTCTCCAGAGAACCATTGATTTGCTGGAAGTGGATTCGGGTTCCGCTTAGAAGAGTCCCCAGCGTTTCTTTCTTTCATGCGGGAGCTGGTCCCAGGGCAGCTTTGCCCATTGATCGATGAGTCCCTCTGACTGAGATGTCATTGGCCACCCTGGTGCATGTTGTTCGAGCCACCGGAGGAGCGGTGTCATTGTTGACTTGAAGCTCACCTGGCCAAGCCACTCCCGTCCTCGTGCCGCGTCCGTTTTCCTCTGCTCATCGTTTCTCCTGAATACACTGGCGAGCGCGGTCGCCGGGTTGTCGGACCGTACTGCAAGGTTTTGTGCAACCAGTTCACACTCGAGTTCTCCCAACGCGGAGATCACCGGCATGGCACCGTGGCGCACCATTGCCAGAAGACGGTTCCGACTGCCGAGAACCGCTTCAGGAATGTCGCGGTCGAGGCAAATGCACGCTCGGGCATGAGTAAGAAGCGGTGCCTCATTCGTCTGTGCATCAAGAACGGCGATACGTTCTTTCACGGGCTCGAGCCCATCCAGCATTCGCTTTCTGATGGACTGGCTTGTCTGATCACTTCCGATACCACGGCAAACAAGCCACGCGTCTTCATAATCCGAGAGTACGGAGCGAATGGCTGCCGCCATGGCAACCTCGTCCATCCAGACATTCCATGTTCCGCCGAAATAGATATACGGATCACCTTCTTTCAGACCATGGTCGCAGAGGTCTGATGGCCACGGAAAGTCTCCGGCCGACTCAGTCCACGACTTTGGTACTCCGCAGGGAACAACATGAAGGTGCTGAAGTGCATGAGGAGTATTTTCACAGCGACCCAGGAGGAGCAGTTGGCCAAGGAGCGCGTTTCGCTGTGGTTCGGAGACAGTTGAAAATGCATCACCGGCAAGCAGAGCCTGCAAAGTGAGCCGATGAACATGATCCCGAAAAGGCAATTCGCCTCCGGTTCGTGTCCGAAGCGCATGCTGTTCCGCAAGCGGGTCGCCGAA
>JANQSL010000226.1 GCA_028284075.1 Candidatus Sumerlaeia bacterium
AAGGTATTATCGAATATCCTCTCAACAAGATTGTGGACTAGGCCATGTTTGCTGAAAACCGATACGACCGGATGACCTATAATCGCTGCGGCCGTACCGGTCTCAATCTGCCGGCGGTGTCGTTGGGATGCTGGCATAACTGGGGTCACGACGATAACCTTGAAGAGGCGCGCCGCATGATGCATCGCGCCTTTGATCTTGGCATCAATCTGTTCGATTTCGCCAACAACTACGGACCACCTCCGGGATCAGCGGAAATCAATGCGGGCCGTATTCTGAAGGAGGACTTTCAAAGCCATCGCGATGAGCTCATCATCACGTCCAAGGCGGGCTTCCGCATGTGGCCCGGTCCGTATGGCGAGTGGGGTTCACGGAAGTATCTGGTGGCCAGTTGCGACCAGTCACTCAAGCGCCTGGGTCTTGATTACGTGGATATCTTCTACAGTCACCGTTTCGATCCGGACACGCCGCTTGAGGAAACCATCGGGGCGCTGGATTACATTGTCCGGTCCGGACGGGCGCTGTATGCAGGCATCAGCAACTACGGTCCGAATGAAGCGCGCCGTGCATGCGAAATCGCGAACGGCCTGGGGACACCCATTTCGATCGTTCAAGTTCCGTACTCAATGCTGAACCGCGATATTGAGGGTGGTCTGCTTTCAGTTGCCGAAGAGTGCGGAATCGGCGTTACGGTGTTTTGTCCGCTGGCGCAGGGACTTCTGACGGACAAATACATCGACGGTATCCCGAAAGACTCGCGTGCGGCCAAAGAGGGGACCTTTCTCCCCGAGGATCGTGTGACCGACGAACTGCGTGGAAAACTGGTGAAACTCAAGGGACTCGCCGAACGCCGCGGTCAGTCAACAGCGCGCCTGGCTCTTGCCTGGATTCTGCGAGACAAGCGCATCACGAGCCTCCTGACGGGCTCGAGTCGTGTCTCTCAGGTCGAGGATAACGTTTCGGTACTCAGAGATTCACCGCTGTCAGACGATGAGTTGAACGAAATCGAGAGCATCCTTCGTTGATTCTCACGACGACCCCATTGCTACAGGGTTACTCCATTAACGAATACCTTGGTCTCGTGAGTGGTGAGACAGTTCTGCGGGTGACCTTGAATGAGGCATTCAGCGCCATTGGCCAGGCTCTTTCCGGACAACGGCGGTTCGGTCATCTTGAGGAAGCGATGCGTTCAGCCAGACAGGAAGCCACCGCACTGATGATCGAGCATGCACGTAAAATCGGGGCGGAAGGAATCGTCGGAGTACATATCGATTCCGAGGTGTTTGAGGGCGTTTTTGCGATGACGGTTTACGGGACGGCGGTGCGCTTTGAGACGACTCCGCCGCCCGAGTAAGAAAGCTTACCCCAAATCCACAAGCAGCTGTCCTTTTTTCACCGCCTGGCCAGCCTCCACATGCACGGCGCCCACGACGCCGTCGGAAGGTGCCGCCACGGCCGTTTCCATCTTCATCGCTTCAAGGATAACGAGCGGATCGTTCGCCTTGACGCTATCGCCGGGCTTCACCTCGACGCGGAGAACGGTTCCCGGTACCGGAGCGTTTACGCCCTTTCCTGAGGCGGCCGGAGCGGGGGTGGGAGTTGTTGCCGCCACCGGAGCCGGGGTCGCGGGGGTTTCGGGAGCGGAGGAGGGAGGCGAAGGGGAAGGCTGCTGCGGTTGAGGGGCAGCTTGAACTTCTCCCTCCAGAACATCGACTTCAACGTCATAGACTTTGCCATCGACGGTAACGCGGAGTTTCATGACCGAGCCTTTCGAAATGAATGCGATGCATGGAGTGACAGCCTGCCCGCTTCGGCCCAGCGGGAGTTGCGAACCGGAACGGGCTGGATGCTGCGAATTCTTACGGGGCGGCCCAGAGCCGCGACACAGGCGGCTGCCAGGACGGCGGGAAGAGCCGGATCTTCCTGCTGAACGGGAGGAGCCGACGCCGTTGCGGGAGAAGAGGGTGCTTCTGACGGGGCAGCCTGTTTTCGTGCGGGAGCGGAGCGTCGGCGTGGCGATGGAGCCGTGCCGCGGAGTTCATCAGTGATTCGTCGTTGTTCACGCAGATCCCGCAGCAAAACGAGAACAACGACGCACAGGAGGACGCACACCGCGAGTGCAAGAATGCCAGTGAAGGCCAGGATGAGAAGCGGAAGCGACGATGAAGCGCCGCTCTGCGCAATGAGAAGATTCGGGTTCGTGATCACCGGGTCGGAGCTCCTACAGTGGAATCAGTCCGTGTTTCTTGCCGGGGCGCATTTCGCGCTTCGCCTGAAGTTCTTCCAGCGCTGACTGGATGTATTTGCGAGTTTCTCCCGGCTCGATGATGTCGTCAACAAGACGCCTGCGGGCGGCAACATAGGGGGATGAAAACTGCTGGCGGTAGTCTTCGATCAGTTCCCGGCGCTTCGCATCACTGTCGTCAGCCGCTGCAATTTCACGGCGAAACACAACGCCAACGGCGCCCTCGGCGCCCATAACGGCGATTTCCGCCGTTGGCCATGCGGCAACCCGGTCGGCTCCCAGATCCTTGCCGCACATTGCGAGATAGGCTCCGC
>JANQSL010000252.1 GCA_028284075.1 Candidatus Sumerlaeia bacterium
ATCTGACAACTCGCCACGACGATTGAAGTACCCTGCAGTGCCTGTTCCAGCGTCTCCTCCGGCGTGTTCGCCCACACCAGCTCAACATTGAGATCTTCAACCGCCTTCACCACTGCCTCGAAGTCGCGGCCATCGGGGGCGGCAATGATAATACGGGTTATCTCTGAAATCTCATCCACGGCAGTGCCTAAAACAGTCGCAATTGGATCGCTTGTAGTGCCTTCAGCCGTCTTCCAGGCCGCTTTGCACCGGAACACCACGCCTTGATCAGACGGTCGAGGTTTTCTTCCTGCCACAGGATCGCTTCACGATAACGTGGAAAGCTTTTCTCCACGGCATAAAACTCCGGTGTATGATGATAGTGACGCGCCGTCCGGGGACAGACTCGTGCCGGAACCGCCAGATGCGCCATTTCATGGTGGATCACGTACTCCAGAAAAAACCGTGGCACCTCGGAGCTGTCGAGAATCGGATGAATACGAATCCGTCGTTCCGCCTGCTGACAAAGCCCCAGTGTCACATTGAGCAAGCGCCGGGGACGGTTCGACGGCCTGCGGCTCCATGTGATGCTATAGTCCAGCCTGCCACCGTAACATTCATTGTTTACCGCGCGAGCAACGGGTTCCAGATCGTACCATTCTCCAACCGTTTGCACCGGAAGCCGCCTGCGGCGCTCGAGACATTTCCTGGAATCCCGATGGCGTTCGGCAATGAATCCTCGCACGATCGCGCGGTCTTGAGCCGCTGGGGAACGCATGAACCCCGCGAGCGCCGAGAGAACCTCCGGCGGCGCATCCAGGAAAATCCGATGGACTGAGGCTTTCAGCTCACCTCGCCGTTTGCCGTTCCAGACGTTCACGATACTTGATGAATTTGTATTCATGCGCAACGTCACGGGGCGTCCCGCTGAACGGCTCAGGTAATTTTGCAGTTCCTCTTCCGTCATTTCCGGGTTTTGCTCCGCCTGTCCACAGCAATGAGACATCCTGCGAGCAAAAGACCTGTCGCAAAGGACAGCAAGCCTTTCCGCCACCCCGGCGGCACATACTGAAGTTCCACGAGCTGCCGTCCCTCCTCCACCGCCACCGCCCTCAGCATGCCTTCCGCTTTGGCCACGTCCCTCCACTCCGTGACACCTTGATTCCCCACAAGCCGATACCGCCAGCCCGGCCACCACGCGTCGCGAATCACAAGAACCCCCGGTGCATCCGAAGAGACCTCAATGGTCTGGAACGAGCCGCCTGATGAAATCACCTCCACCGCCCCCCTGCCCAACGGTTGGTTTTGTGGAGGAAAGTGCTCCGTCAGCCCTGGATCCACCAGGATCGTCCGCTCTTCACGTGCCGGTTCCCTTTGCCACCAGTTATCCAGAATTGGCCGGGGTTCACCGACAGCCCTCCATTGTGCGGCGAGGTGAAACCTTGGCGTGGTCTTCAACAACTCCACCAGTGCCACATTCTCCCCTTCTGAAACGACCCGCCAGTCCACGCCATCTCGCTCCCGCAGGGAGGCACGTTGTTCCTGTGTGAAGTTCCCGAGATTGAAAGACACATGAGAAACCGCAAAAGCCTCAAGGGGTGATGGCGCGGCGAAAATCTCTTCATGCATCCACGTCCCGCCATCGCCGCTGATTTTCGGGAAATGACCCAGTTCATGATGTAACAGCGGACAATAACCGTTGAGTGAACGGTATCCGCGAAACAGTGCCAGGTTGTGAGGCATTGTTTCAGCAACATAAGGAGCTTCCGCGAGCCGGAATGTGAAGTGCCGCGTCACGTTTTTGGGTGGTGTAATTGCCAGAGATACGGGAGCCTCTCCAAAAAACCGCGAGGCGTCCATCGGTTCAATAAAGCTTTTCGAGGCAATCCGGTCATACTGTACCATGCATGCAATGACAACAGCGACCGCAGCGGGAATCGTCAAACGTCGCGGAGCGCATGCAGCAAGCAAACATGCTCCCGCTGCGACAAAATGCAGAAGTGCGGCACCCTTTCCCAATCGATCAAGAGTATCCGTTTCTTCACCGCAAAAAATGACGAGGATAACGACGATTGCCCCGAACAGAAATGCCCCCGCGAGTGATGCCGCAACCCGGTGCCAGTCCCTCACAAATGCGAGCGCATGAATTCCGGACGAAGCCCCCGTACAAGCGAGGACGGTTGTCAGGTAAAGCCATCGTGGCGGTATTCGAAACAAATTGAACGGCGGTATGTGAAACAACGCTTCATAGCCGCCCATGTTGCTTCCCAGTGCCAGTAACCACGACACAATCACTCCAATCCACAACGCGATCATCCTCCGGACACGGAACGAACGGCGTCCCATGAGCCACCACAGCGGCAGCGCGGCCGCAAACAACCCCCATGCGGCAAGACTCACGGTAATCAGAACCTCGCCCGGATATCCTGCGCCGGACCAGTCCTCCATTGGGAGGCCATACGCCTCGGGATTCAAAAACAGCAAACTCTGTCCCGGCGGGAAACTCGAATCCATCCATTGCTCAACTGTTACGTCGCGCCTCGCTGTTGTATCGAGGATGCCTCGTCCCGTCAGAATCAGTGGTGCCGCCAGCATTCCTCCCAGGGCACACCCCATTGCCAGGACTGCAGTTCGTCGAACGAACAGCCGCGAAAACCTCACAGAGCCGAGCCAGTCGAAGAACAACCAGGCGAGAGTGAACAAAGTGATCTGAGGATAGCCGCTTGCCACCTGCAGTGCCAGCATCAGCCCAAGCACGGATGCCCGGGAGAGGCCTGGCCACCGGTGAATGCGCCATGCCGCCCAGGCCACCCACGGGCCGAGCATCGCCGCCTCCCGCATGGCAATGTGGCTCGAATGCAAAAGCCCGAACGTTCCCGTGACGAAAAAAACCGCCCCACAAAACGATGCAAACCGACTCAGCCGTCGTCCCCGCAGATATGCCAGCATTCCCAGCCCGCCAACGATCGTGTGCAACACGGCCAGCCAGTTTGAAACCCGGGGGCTGAACAAAACATACAGCCAGTTCGGAGGGTACAGTACGCCGGTGTAGCCAATTGCCAGGACTGGCATCCCACCAAAAACCCGATCCGTGAAGAGTGGAATCTCCCCCGCCTGAATCAGGCGAGCCCCTTCCACTCGCCAGGGAATGTATTCACCGGTGCGCTCATCCCAAATCAGGTTTCCGGAGAGAGCCTCGGGGAACTGAAGAAGCCCCACGACCAGAAACACGACCGTTGCCAGAATATAGTACACTCGGGAATTGCGAAGAGAGCCGGCACCCATATCTTCAGCTCACATGCCAGGGGCACGGAGTGGCGAGCGGGAAACGTGGCTTGCAGGGACAAACCCTCGCCCCGAACACTCCATCATCCCACTCCGGCGAAGAAAGCCCCATGCCCACCGTTGCTGTCGTTCAATCCGGTCCTGTTCCGCTCGATCTCGCGGCCACACTCGAAAAAACCCTCCAACTCATCTCCGACGCCGCCGCTCTCGGTGCCGATCTTGTGGTCTTCCCGGAAACATGGTTACCGGGCTATCCCGCCTGGCTGGACCACTGCCCCGGGGCAGCGCTCTGGGACTCGGAGCCTGCAAAAGCCGTGTTCGCGCGCTTGCGGAACAACTCCATTGCCGTTCCCGGGCCGGAAGTCGACTGCATCGCCTCCGCAGCCAGGGCTCACGGCGTTACCATTAACATCAGTGCTCATGAACACATCTCTGCCGGCCCCGGCCGCGGAACCCTTTACAATACCATGCTGACCTTCGGCGAGACGGGTGAACTGCTGAACGCTCATCGCAAGCTTGTTCCCACCTATACCGAGCGTCTGCTCTGGGGCCGGGGTGACGGTTCATCACTGCGCGCCATCGACACAAAGGCCGGTCGCGTCGGAGGGTTGATTTGTTGGGAACACTGGATGCCTCTGGCACGCCAGGCCATGCATAATTCCGGCGAAGACATTCACGTCGCCGTGTGGCCAATGGTCCACGACATCCACCAACTCGCCAGCCGCCACTACGCATTTGAAGGCCGATGCTTTGTCGCCGCCTGCGGCACCATCATGCGCGTGCGGGACCTTCCGCTTGAGCTGCCCCCCACCGACGACCTGTGTGACTCACCCGATGAACTGATTCTTCGGGGCGGCAGCGCTGTAATTGCGCCCGACGGCACGTACATTGCCGGACCGGTTTACGACAAGGAAACGATCCTGGTGGCCGAGTGCGACCCTCGGCTCATCGCTGAAGGCAACCTGACCCTCGACGTTGCCGGACACTACTCACGACCGGACGTATTCGACTTCTCGGTGCGCGGTTCCCGCCACTGAAACTGCCACCTCAGGAGAAACGGCTTACTCCGCCTTCGTCTTCTCAAAGTCCTTGTAGAGCATTGACGGCTGAATACCCGTGTTGTTCTGATACTTGCCGCTCTTGTAGGGGGTGTAATTCCCCATGATCTGGTGATAGAAAATCTGGCAGATCGGTACTCCGGCATAGATGCGGATTGGCTGAATGCAGGATATCTCCAGTGTCCAGTACCCCGCGAAACCCACGTCGCCAAAGCCGGCCGTTACGTGGATGAACAACCCCAGACGCCCCACCGACGACCGCCCCTCCAGCATCGGCACCAGTCCCTCCGTCCGCGTATGTTCCAGTGTTCGCCCAAGATAGAGTTTTCCGGGCTCCAGAACGACTCCCTCCTCCGGAATCGTCAGGCTGTGTGTCCTGTTCGGCCGACGCATGTCCAACACATCCTCGTCGTAGACAACCAACTCCTCATGGAGCCGCAGGTTATAGCTGTTTGGATTCAGGAATTTCTCATCGTAGGGTTCGATAAAGATGCGGTGACCGAGAAGGGCACGGATTTCCTCGCCGGAAAGAATCATGAAGTCAGCCTCGTCAGGAGCGGGAACATTGCCCGCCGGTCTGCAGCCAACGTCCACGGCGGACAACGGGAAAGCCGATGGCGAAACTTCATGAGATCATGATGTTGTGAAACGTGCGCACTCCAGCATGTTCCGAGATTAGTTCCTGTGCCTGCAAACAATGTCGGTGTCGAGGCCATGCGCCCTGTAGCGCCAGTCGACGCCGGAGTGCTCCTGAAGCTGCAGGATTCCGTCCTCCCTCCGTTGCATGCCCGCACCCCGAACCTGCAGCGCGATGCGGAAGAGCACCGAACCCGCGCCTCCGGAGTTGACACTCGTATCAAACCGACCCAAATTCAGAATGAGCGTTCAGTTAAGCAGTCTGTCATCCAGGGAATTCTCATGTCTCCCCGTCCCCGAAAGTTCGACTACGATGAAGCCCTTCGTCAGGCGATGATGGTCTTCTGGACCAAAGGCTACGAGGCTGCCAGCGTCAGTGATCTCCTGGATGCCATGGGGATCAACCGATTCTCGATGTATGAGTTCTTTGGAGACAAGCATGCCCTCTTCCACAAGGCGGCGGACCGCTATCTCGAGGGTTTTGAGAAGAGTATCCTCTCCCGTCTTCGCACCAATCAGGATGGTCTTGCAGCTGTCAGAGGTCATTTCGCCAACATGGTTGATTACTTCAGCGCTCCCCGAGGCTGCCGCGGCTGCCTCATGATCAACAGTATTACAGAGGTCTCATCGCAGGATTCGGAAATCAGGGAGCTTGCCCAGACCTTCCATCGACGCCTCGAGGAAGCCTTTGCAGTCGCTATCCGGAATGCGCGGAGCGTCGGGTCCATTGCGTCCACAACCCCCACGGAATCTCTTGCACGGTATCTTGTGTCTGTCTCCTTCAGTCTTCCACTGATTGCGCAGACCTACCCGGAAGACAGAACCCGCCTGGAGCAAGTCGTGGAAATCGCTCTTGGAAGCCTGGCTCCCCGGACACCTTCGCGCCGTCCTTCTGGATAGCCTCAGACCTGGCCCCTTTTTTGCCACATTTCGGAATGACCATTCCGGATAGATCAAAAGACGCCGGAACAGTTTGTAACGAAACAAGCCAGTACAGCACCCGGTGCCACAAACCGGCACGCAAGTCGCCTCAGGTTCGCAGGCGCCCGGGGAGAGAACCCAAACAACGAGACGAATTCCAGAACCTTACAATCCCGAACCAGTTACCGAATTCCATAAAACGAATAATCTGGAGTAACCATTATGAAATCCCGCAAGTCCCTTATCGCAGTCCTCAGCACAATCATTCTTGGCGCAGTGAGTACCGCTGCCGCTGAAAAGGCGCACTCCGCCGGGCCGGAGACCGTAACGGCAGTGCAGGAGGCTCCCGCTGAGCCTCTTCATATTGAGCGCAGCATCGACATTCATGCCTCTGCCGATCAGGTCTACTCAATGGTTCGCACGTTCGAATCAGTCGAGCACTGGTCGGGCGGAATTGTGGTTGGTTCCGACAAACCCGCAGAGAAGGGGGAGGCCTTCCGGGTGCTCCGGCTCAACAATGACTCCACCCAGGAAGTGGAGATTGTCGCGGTCAATGATCGAGAGCGCACCATCGAGGTCCGGTTTCTCGAGGGCCCGTTGCGCGACTCCATTGCTTCCGCCATGATTCGCGTCGCCGATCGCGGCTATCTCCAGGCGGAGGTTATCTGGGACGTTGAATCCGACAACCGTGCCGGTAACCCGGCGG
>JANQSL010000224.1 GCA_028284075.1 Candidatus Sumerlaeia bacterium
GCGAAACAAACAGCGTTCGCGGCGGAGGCACCAGAGGCTGCGGGGTTCTCCCGCACCCGGTTTCCCTCATCGTGGACCAGCACTCCGTAACGGTTCGCCAGTCGACCGTCAACAAAGGCACGCTGGAAACGAGAAAGAGAAATGAACAGGACTTCGGAAGGTCGTCCTGTTGTGGAAGAGTCGGACGATCACTCGGTGTATCGTCCGGCTGCCACGGCTCGACACGCAACGACGTCTCGCCGGAACCAAGCGCGATGGTCACCGGACGGTTCACGCAGGTGGCCTGCGCTCTGAGAGTCGATGGGCACATGGCTGTACCGCAGGCGGAGACAGGCTGCTCTTTCGCCCCGCGCCGGAACAACTCCCGGAGTTCTTCATTCGTCGAGATGCCTTTGGCTGCCAGAGACGCAAGTTCTCCCACGCCGTTGAAGAACATCACGGCAAGCATCGCAAGTGCGGCGGGAAACCGGATAAAACGAAGAACCATCAGCGCCGGGCGGAACTGAGCGAAAAAAAGAGGTCGCTGTCAAGAGCCTTAGCGGAAGGATTCCCGGATGAGCATAAAAAGTCCCGTTCCTCCCAGCAAAAGGTTCGGCAGAAGATACATGAAGACCGTCAGTCCATTGCCGGCGCCGTTCTTGCCAACCCCTCCCGCAACAAGGATCAGTGTTTGATAGAGAAACAGCAGAGCCACGGTAATAAGCAGAGCAAGGGCCTTGGCGCGAGGCCTGATCTGCATTGCGAGAGGAATTGCAATCAGCACAAAAGCCGGGGCTGCCAGTGGGAGCGACAGGCGTTGAATGAATTCATTGCGGGCGGCGAACCATTGGCGCCAACGACGATCGATGCGCTTCCCGTGACGGTCGACGCGATACAGGGAAACGGCAGGTTGCTCACCAAGAACCTGAAGAATTTCCGAACTTGTCAAAGTGCGGGGGTCAGCTTCCGCCAGTGTCTCCGGCCGCCCTTCGCCCGTGGCGAACGAATAGTCCATCGTCTCGAACTGCACGACGGTTGTTTCATCTGATTCGCGGTCTTCAAGAGGTATGAGCGACCCGGCCTTGAGCGTAATGTCGACGCGGCCCTCAAGCTCATCTCCCTCCGTGCGAATTTCCCCCGTCTCCGCAAAGATCAAAAACTCCCTCTGCACGCTTTCCACACCATCCGCTTCCACTTCGCTCTCCCCCGTTACCTGGTCGGGATCCATTGCGATGCGAATGTTCACGCCTTTCATCTCAAGCTGTCCGCCGTCCCCAAAATTCTCGCCGCGATCCTCGAAATAAAGAGTGAAGTCTCCGCCAGGCGCTCCCAGACTGTCATAGAACACCTGGGGCCGCAGGTTGTTAATCACGTTAAACTGCATGCGCAGCAGCAGAGTCTCCACACGCCGGAACAGAAGCGGCACGCCCATGCTGTTCATCCACATCAGGCCGCCCGAAATAAAGAGACTCAGAAAAACCAGCGGAAGAAACACCCGCATCACATTGATACCGCCAACCCGCATGGCCAGCAGCTCGTTTTCCGACGTCAACCGGCCAACGCCAATCAGAGTTCCCAGCAGGACTGCCATGGGAACCGTCAACGTGATCAGAGTTCCGATAAGAATAAGAACCAGCTCCAGCAGGATCGCGCCCGACGCGCCGGACTGCAACAGGACCGCCGTGTAACTGAAAAAACGCACAATCATCAGCACGGCCACAAAGAAGAACACGCTGAGGATTGCCGGAACGACGACCTCGCGGAGAACGTAGAGTCTGAGGGTCAGCATAAGCGGTTGGCCATCAATCGTGGCATGGGCGTGAGAGGTCTGAATACAGAAGGCCCCGCGTCGCCGGGACACGGGGCCTTAAGGTCCTGCGCCGAAGGAGCGCCAGTCAAAGTTCCTTAATGCCCTGCTCGTCATAACCGAACACGGCTCGCTTGCCCTTCACGATGACGGGCCGCTTGATCAGGTTGGGGTCGCGCATCATCAGTTCGATGGCCCCCTTCTTGGTCGGCGGGTCATCCTTCAGGCCATGATCCTTGTAGGCCTGCGAGTGGACATTCAGGTAGGCTTTGACGTTTTTGGCGTCGATGTGGGTTTCGAGCAACGACCGGGGAGGAGGATAATCCTCCAGATCCCGCAAGTCGAGATCGTGCCCCAGTTCCTGCAGAAGCTTGATGGCTTTCTTGCAGGTGTTGCACTTCGGCTTGTGGTAGACAGTGACTTTTGCCATTCTTTATGGTTATTCCTCGTGAAAGCTGGGGAAACCGTGGTGCAAACCAGCAATTTGCGTAAACAATCCCTTGCCGGATTTCAACCCTCAAGTTCTCGATAATTGAATTTATTAGTCTTGGAAACCTGGCCGATGGCTGATTTTGGGATTGTAGGGCGCTCTACCGCCGTCTGCCGAACAGTGCTCCGATCCAGTTAAAGCCCGCCCCCGCGCAGATGGCCATTACCACAAGATCATCGACGGGACCCGGAATCAGGTCCGGCATGATGAAGTACACCAGCCCCGCAATCACCCACAGTCCGCGCCGCACATAGCCCAGACCCGTCTCAAGCACCGACACCGCGGGGTCGTGAAGCAGCCGTTTGCCGGGCACGACCTGGCGCGCGATGCGGTCGAATTCCACCAGACCGTAATCCATCAGGTGGGCGAACGCTTCGGCATCGCCTTCCATATAAAGCTTCGTCTCGCCGGTGGAGAGAGAGCCTTCGCGCACGAGTTCCCGAAGATAGTCGAGCTGCACTGCGGACAGATGTTCCCGCAGACGCGCCGGAACCATCAGCGCCACCTCCCACTGAACACGAAGGAAGTAAGCAAGCAGCAACAGCCCCACGATGGTTTCCGCGGTGGGGTGAAAAAAAAGCCCCAGTCCGCCAATCAACAACCCGATGAAAATGATACCTCCCCGCTGCGCCGGGCCACTGTGGGCGATCAATACCACAAGCGTCATCAACGTGACGAGAAACACAACAATGCCGTGAATAAGTTCCCAGGCGATGTTGAGCCCCGGAACACGATTGATGGAAGCGATGACTTCCCGAAGGGCCGTCTCCAAACCGTCCGGTAATGCGCTTTGTCCGAGCTGTGGATTCAGCGCCGCACTGACGGGAATAACAAGAACGATCGCCAGCGATAACAGAACTGTCTGTTGTGTCCGGCGGCGCCAGTCTCCCAGAAGGCGCCACTGCATTGCCATCGTGATCACGGATAACATCGACAAGGCAAACGCCGCTGCCAAAAACAGAGGACTTCGGTTCAAGGGCGATCCCTGGCCCTCCACGAGAAAGAAGGCCGATGCCGCCAGCAGTCCCAGGCGAAACGCAAGCTCCCACGGCTGCAGTTCGCCGTCACGGCGGAGGACGGGCGGTTCCTCCGGCGCTGCTGTCGAGGGTTCTGCCGGAAATTGAAGCGCCTCATCCCGGGAAACGCCGGTTTCATCCTCCGTCACCAGCGGCCTCCCGGCGTGTCGTGCACCGGATCGTTCTTCTGTCCCGTCCATGTGCTGTTGTCGCGATCCGTAAAGGGCATCACGGGGCCGTGAAAACGTTCGTTCGTTTCATGCAGCTTCAACACGAGACGGTCTGTCAAAACGGATGCCTTGCCTTCACTGACGGGAATAACGCGCTGCCAGCCTTCCGGCGTGGTGACCCACTTGAGAGCCTGCTGATAAAGATTGCGCGCGGTGGAGAGCCGCGCCCGGTCAGTACGAAACGTGGCGCCGGCCCCTTCCGCTTCGTTGTCGGCGAGCCGTTCGAATCTCTCCGCCAGCTTCACACGAAAAGCGAGAACATCCCGTGTCATCGTCTCCTGGGTGCCAATCAATTCGCGAAACTCATCCAGATTGCGCAACGCCATGTCCGTACTGACAGAGGCACGAAACCGCAGTTCCGCTTCCGCCAGTTTCAAGTAATCGACAAGCGCACGTTGCTTCCGGTCACGGGAGAGCGTCTGGCGCAACGCACGTATTTCATCAAGCGTGGCGTGTCCTCCTGTCAGCACGCGTGACACAACGTCGAAAGCCTTTACGGTCGGGTGAACTTTCAGGAATTCATCGGCGTTTCGTGTTTCCCGCTGAACGCGGTCCCAGTTGCCGGACATTTGCAGGGCTTCGAGTTTCGAAACAAACTCCTCAGTCCTGCGATCGAGACTCAAATCCTCGGATGGCGGTTTGACTCCCGACAATGCAACGGACTCCGCCACCTCCGGTGTGTTGTCGCCACGCTCGCGGTCTCCGCCGACGATTTTGAAGCCAACATAGACAAGAACGATCAGCAACGGAACCGCCGCACGAATCCAGGGCCTCCAGGCGGGCGGGATCAACGACGTGGCGCCCCTCGACGCCACATTTTTCTCCGTGGAGTCCGGCACACGCTCCATCACCGCATCCCAGGATGTATCGCTCCGCACATCCGGCACGGCATCTTCGCTTTCGGATTCGATGAGTTCGGGCTCCGGCTGATCTGACATACATCCTGCCTTCCGCAAGAGAAGCCATCGTCCGTGTCTGAACACGACAGCATCAACCGGGATATGGATGCCATGCAGCCCGAAGGGGCCGCGTTTCTATCTCCGCCGCTCGATCTCCCATGCCGTGGCCAGTTCCCGGACAAAGGCTCCGGGCTTCCTGACGTAGGTCTTCGCTCCCAGGAGAAGAGCACGGCTGCGGAGGCGGCCCGCCTTCCTTTCAATCAGGGTCTTCACCTTCGGGAGGTTCAGTTCGCCGATGCTCTCCTCAAGCACCGCCAGGTCATGATCGTCGCCGAGATAGTCCGACAGCCTGTCAAGCTCCGCACGATAGGCTCCCAGAGGCCGTTTCCAGACACGCTCCAGAAATTCGATCTCATACATCAGATCCTTCACGCGCTTCCTCAGTTCATGCGCGTTGTGGACCGATGGCTTGCGGGACAGCTCCTTGAACGCATCGTACCCGTCGGAATATGTTCTCAGCACACCGTCGCGAAACGCCACAAAACCATCCCTCAAGTCCCAAAGCTCAATTCGCTCTCGCTGAATTGTCAGCATCCGCATCACATCTTCGATCCGTTGGGAATCCTCCGTGTGACGGGTGGCGGCCTCATCCAGTTCAGCCTCCAGACAGGCACGGGCTTTTCCCGCCTGCGACTCCAGTTCCTCCGCCGTGCCGTTTCTTCCGGCACGCAACGCCGCGAGAGTGTTGAGCCGCACCTTGGCGTCCCTCAGCCCGCCGAGGGAGTTCTTGGCGTCCCGAAACGTCTGATTGGCAATTCGGAACTCCTGCCTCGGAATCGCCCCCCGCACCAGCCGCGCCAGGGCCCGCAGCCGTTTCAGAGTCTTCCGTGCCTCATGAACGGCTTCCTCCGACGGTACGCCTTCCGTATCCAAATGGCGTAAAACGCCGCTGATCAGCGCATTCGCCACCCGCAGGACTTCGTCGCGGACCGGCTTTCGGGGCTGGATTTGGACGGACGCGGCCATCGAGTCTCGCTTGCCTCCCGGGCATCAGGGAACCATGAGCTATCACCTGCGGCAAATCGAAATCGGTGGCCCACAACTTGCCCTGGAGTGGCCCGTTGATTGGATTGGGCGAACAGGGCTGGCTCAAAACAGACCAAGATGAATGGATGATGGCCATGGTGACACTTGAAGGACTCGTAACGTACAAGGGCAAACCCATCACTCTCGTCGGCGAGAGCACGGTGGAAATCGGCGACAAGGCTCCGGACTTCAAGGTTTCAAAAGCCATGGAGGACGACCTTCAGCTTTCCGATTTTGCCGGGAAGATCGTGGTGCTCAACGTGGTGCCCTCCATCGATACCCCCATCTGCGCCAGCCAGACGGCGAAGTTCAATGAGGCGGCGGCAAAGCTCGGCGACGACGTGGCCGTAATCACCGTCAGCATGGACCTGCCCTTTGCCATTCAACGCTGGTGCGAGCAACACGGCGTCGACCTCATCGAAACCACCTCCGACTACAAGTATCATCAGTTTGGAAAAAGCTTCTCGCTGCTGATGCGCGGCCTTGGACTACTGGCCCGTTCCGTGTTCGTGCTGGATGGCGAACACCGCCTGGTGCACAAGGAGATTGTGGCCGTCATGGAAGAGGAGCCGAACTATGATGCGGCCTTCACGGCTATCGAAAAGGCCAGAAGTTAGACACGAGGCGGCGCTCTATCCCTCCATAATCCGCACTCTGTCTTCACGTGCGATATAGCTGAAGCAATCAAACGCCCGGAGAACATCCGGATCGTACTCCGTTGGAAGTTCCTTCGCTGACGGAGCGAACTGTCCGGGAAAAGTCGCCAGCGCCTTGCGCGCGGCTTTTCCAAAGGCCTCGCCGTGAACGTCGAATTCCTGGTTCAGACTGACGTTCGACGGATCGTAGATCGCCTGAATAAACGCGTCGGCGGTGTTGTCTCCACCGGTGACACTGGCAAAATCAAATAAACTGGCATCGATACGCGGTGTAATGGGGGTCGATTTGCGATGCAGATCGATCAGCGTCGTTGTCGAACCGTCGGTTCGCCTCACTGTACCGGAGAAGACTCCCACAATATCTTCAAAAGGCGAATACAGCGGCTGTCCGCTGAAGTCCTGCAGTGCAAGACCTCCCGCTCCTTTGTTCGCCTGCCGCATCCAGATAAACAGCGATCCGGAGAGACTGGTGTCGGACACAAAGAAAGCGCGAACTCCGAAGGCGTTCAGCTGATTGCAGAATCCCTCGGCGTTATCGCGGCGGGCATAGCGCAACAGCAGCTGATAGGTGGGCGAGGCAAGCTGCTCTCGAATCGCCGCTTCATCCTTCTGCATCAGACGCGAAATCTGGCGCGCGTAGGAGGGGGCTTCTTCCGGCTGCGGCGGAAGAACGATGTAAAATGTCTGCTGGGGCTGAGAGCTGCTCATGGTGAGGGACCTGTTGGCGGTGCCCCCTTTCACTGACCATGGCGGGGAAAGTGTCAACGACTCAGTGTTTCGTTGACTGCAACAAGTTTCAGAGATTGGCTGGCCTGGCGATGAGAACTGTGCAAATTGCACTCCTCCTGGTGGCAGTGGGAACGGGCGTCGTGGCCTGTGGCCAGAGCGGCCGCGAACCTCTCACCTCCGATGGCAAAAAGCACGTCACCTTTCTGACGATGCAGCTTCGCCCTGCGTTCGACGACTATTTTCTTCCTCTGATCGAACAGTACGAACGGGAAAACCCTGATGTGGATATCGACTGGGTTGACTATCCATGGCAGAACTATGAAACGAAACTGATGACCGCGTTTCTCGCGCGAACCGCACCGGACGTGATCAATCTGCCCTCGGAATCACTGCCAACATACATCAAAACCGGCACGATACTGCCACTCGACGATCTTATCGATTCAGAGGTCCGTGCCTCCTATGTTCAGTCCATCCTGGCGGACGCGGGCATATATGACAATCAACTGTGGGCGGTCCCCTGGTATGCGGCTCCGGAAGTCGCATTCGTCAACACGTCCATTCTCGTGGAGGCGGGTCTGACCATGGGCGACGTGCCACACCACTATGAAGATCTGCCGGCGTTCTGCGAAACGATTCTCAGCAGGACCGGCAAGTACGGTTTCTATCCCATCTACATTGAGGGCGGCAAACTGCGGGTCTTCCTGTGGGAGCGCGGAGTACCCATAACCAACGAAGACGGAACACACGCGGCCTTCAACACGCCGGAGGGACTTGAAGCGTTCGAGTTCTGGATCGATCTCTATCGTGACGAACTGATCCCCCGTGATGCTGTGACGGCAACGCATCGCATTCCACTCGATCAGTACAAAACAGGGCAGCTTGCCATTCTGACAACGGGGCCGCAACTGAGCCGCCAGTTCAAGAGTGACTCGCCGGAAATCTACGATGCATCGGAAGTCATGCCGCTGCCCCGCTGGAAAGGAAAAGATCAGTACCTCGTTTCCCTGTTCATGTTCGGAGTATCCGCACGAACTCATCATCCGGAGGAATCAATGCGCTTCGCGGAATTCCTCACAAACGGGCCCAACCAGCTCGAGTTCTCCAAACGCACCATCACGCTTCCGAGCGTGACCACCGCCCTCGACGATCCGTTTTTCACAACGCCGGAGGACTCGCTCCGCGGACGCATGTTTGCCGTCGCCGCGGAAGAAACGCGCAAGGGTCAGGTGTTTCGGCCGGTGCGCAATAACGCGGAGGTCATGGAGGTTCTCGCCAGCGTGACGGAAGCGGCACTGTTGGGCAATATGACACCAAAGGAAGCGCTCGATGATGCGGAAAGGCGGGTGAATGAAATCCTCAGCCGCTAGCAGCCGGCAGACAATGACGGCCTGGGCGTTTCTGGCGCCAACTCTGATTGTGATGGGACTGTTTCAGTTCCTGCCCATCCTCGGCGCGTTCGGCATGTCGCTTCTCGACTACTTCCCCGATTCCCCAAACAACCGGTTTGTCGGCCTTGAAAACTTCGCCCGTGTATTGAGAGACCCCGCCTTCTGGGAGGCATTGAAGAATTCCGTTCTTTATCTGCTGGTTGTGCCGGTTGTTGTCGGGCTGGCGCTGGCGCTGGCGTTGCTGGTGGAACCCGCCATTCCCTTCATGAACACCTTTCGCGCATGCTACTACGTGCCCGTCGTGACAATGATGGTGGTCGTTGCCTATGCGTGGACGCTTGTTTTCAACACGGACAACGGGCTGCTGAACCAGCTTCTTGTGAAATGGGGCGCGGCGGAGCGTGGTATTCCCTGGCTGACCAGCGAAGGTCTGGCCCTTTGGACCGTCATGACCGTAACGGTCTGGAAGGGCCTTGGATATTACATGGTGATGTTCATCGTGGCTCTGAAGGCCGTACCAAAGGAATTGACGGAGGCCTCGCGCATTGATGGAGCCAATCCTGTCCAGGGCTTTGCCAACGTCACCATTCCCATGATCTGGCCGACTGTCACGCTGGTCGCCATCATCTCATCCATCTCGGCGCTTCAGGTGTTCGAGGAAATCTACATGATGACCAACGGCCGCGTCGGAACATCGACGCTGGTTTACGAGATCTACACAACGGGCTTCGACATGTCCCGCGGCGCCATCGACTTCGGTCAGGCCTGCGCCATGGGCGTCTTGCTCTTTGTGGTGATCCTGGGTTTCACCGTGTTTGCCGTTAAGCGAATGCAGGGGGCTTACGGTACAACCTGACATGAGTCCACCATTGCAAACATCCGTCCGCCCGCCCGGCCGTTTCAATACAGAGACACAACGTCGTGTCCTCGGACGAACAGGACGCTATGCCATGCTGCTGGCACTGGTTCCGCTGTTCGTCGGGCCGTTTCTGTGGATGCTCTCGATCTCCGTGCGGGAAAGCGGCAACATATACTCTCTCAATCTGATTCCGGAGAATGCCACGCTGCAATGGTATGGCGAAGTCTGGTCGCAATACAACCTCGACCGCGCCTTTCTCAACAGCATCATCGTGGCAATCCTGCAGGTCGGTTCCAACCTCCTGTTTTGTTCACTCGCCGCCTACCCGCTGGCGCGGCTTCATTTTCCGGGCCGAAAGATCGTTTTTCTTCTGATCCTCAGCACCATGATGGTACCCTTTCAGCTTTACATGATTCCGTTGTTTCTGTTGAGCCTGAAACTTGGACTCTTCGACACACTCGTGGGGATCGTTATCCCCGCGGCGTCCGGCGCCTTCGGCATCTACCTGATCAAACAATACTACGAGACCATTCCCAGCGACCTGGAGGAGGCCGCGCGCATTGACGGCGCCGGTGAATTCCGCATCTGGGCGTCCGTGATGATGCCGCTGACAAAACCCGCCATGGCGGCTCTTGCCATCTTCGTGTTCGTGCAAAGCTGGAGTAACTTTCTCTGGCCGTTGATTATCATCAACAGCGAGAGCACGTGGACACTTCCAATCGCCATTGCCAGGCTGAGCGGTGACTTCATCGACAAGACACAGTATATTGCCGCCGGATCCGTCATTGCCGTCGCACCCGTGATCGTCGTTTTCTTTCTTGCGCAACGCTGGTTTATTGGTGGCGTCACGCTGGGAAGCGTAAAGGGATGAGCGCTTTGAGAATCCCTGTTCAGGCTCTTAGTTGAAGCAAAACCCTGTTGGATTCCCGCTCGGATCAGTATCAACAATCACAACGTCTTTCACAAGCCCACCCTCTACAAGCTTGACAACAATCCTGGCGGGCACCTCGGCAAACAGGGACGACAGAGAGAATGTCGTCGAGTCATCGTTCCCGAGAGGAAAATCATGAACCTCCCGGGGCCACTTCTCTGTGCCGACCAGTTGAATCCCCGCATCTTCGGCCGGGTTTGTTGTGGAGACTTTCAGGATGCCATTGGTGAGGCTGCAATTCATCCGCGCGGGAAACACACCCACGCAACCAATGTCCCTGGGAGGAAGGTTTAAACTGATCGAAACACCGTCCTCTCCCGGTTCCGCCTCAAGCATTGTCTCACGCCAGAGATCGACAACATGCAAATCGTTCCCGGGTTCCCGCAACCCGCGCAAACCGTCAGATAACGAAACCACGGTTCCCTCAACATTTCGCCGGTTGCCGTTGTAGAAGGTGAAGATCTCCTTGTTTTCTGAAGGAAACCGATGGGCATACACCTCACCAAAGAGAGTTGGATAAAAGGGATCGGGTGATGGAGCCGCGAACGCATCCCGGTGATCCTGAAATATCTCCTGCGATCTCCGGTAAAAGGAAAGCGTCCGAGCGTCGTACCAGGAAGGCATATCACCTTTGATCCAAATACCTTCGCCGTTAAGAAAAGCTTTCTTGAGCCCCTCTTCCGTCCAGTTCATGGCATGGAAGAGTCCGTTCACGAGCTCGATCTGCTTGAACTCCGGGAAGCAGAAACGAAACAGATTCGTTTCCGTCGGGCTCATCACGCTGTCTCCCGACCAAATACTGTAGGCGAACGAGCCGTCCTGATACTGGCTGACAACATCGACGGGCGTGTACTCGGTATAGAGTGCAATCTCCGGATTCAATCCATTCAAGGCTTCACGAATGCGTTTTGTCATCACAGCCTCGCCACGGAGCGGCGGTTCTCCCGATCGGTGTTCGTGTTCCGGATGATAGCAGGACCTTCCGGTAAAAGCCATGCCGAACACATCGATGTACATTGCATCGGCGCCGGTCCGGTCAGCCACGGAAACGTAGGTCTCGGACAAATACCGCTGCCACTCTGAAACGTGCGGGCAAAAAACAACCTCCGTCTTCCCGTTGATGATCGGCTCCCCGTCGGAGCGGAGAATCCGCCACTCTTCACCATGTTCCTGATAGAGTGGCGAACGTGAGTCGACGAGATAACCTTCAAGATAAAGACCCACCGGCACCCCAACATTCCGGGACTCCTCAATGTTGCTCGAAAAGTTTTCAATACCCCCCAGTTCATAGCTTAGATAGTCACCGACCCGGCCATGTGTCGCTGACCAGGCCCAGCTTGAGATGTCAATCATGTCGACAGACCCGAGTACACCCGTGCTGTTCCTCAGCTCCGCTGACATGGTGTATTCGTTCCTTGCCCGATCAAATAAATACCCCGTTCCGCCAACGGGATAGTTCCGTCTGCACGAGTAAACGTGACGAAACCATTCCGGATACGATGACACGGGTGTATACCAGGTATCGACCCAGTCACGATAGATCCCCATCGCTTTCTTCCAGTCACCGGAGTGAAAATGAAGGCTGAAGGAAGCGAGTTCGATCGCTTCTCCGGATTCGATCTTTCGTCCGTCAGGCTGTGGATACCGAATCCACAATGCCGTTTCTCCACCTGATTTCCTCAAACCGAAGTACTTGTGGATCAACTCCTGATCTTCAACAAGCAGGGAAAGTCCCCAACCGGCCGCAGGATCGAAAACATCCATAAACTGCATTGGAAAACGACCGGAATAGAGTTCCTCCATATTGATGTCGCGGCTTCCGGTAACAAAGGTCTGACGCGGAAATGCATACCAGTCCGGACTGTCCTGATCTGCAAGAGTGATTCCCTCCAGATCGGGCCACCGTGTTTCAAGAACCACATCCTCGGTTCCACTGTTTTGAAGAGTGAGAGTGAAGGAGACCTCCGGTGACGAGGTCACAACAGCCCGCAACTCCCCTGAAAGCGACAGTGTTTCGTTTTCAATATGAAGAGGAACAGTAACGGTTTTTGTATCATTGACGGTCTCAACGCCAACGGAACCGACAACAAAATCTCCGGATGTAAACATCGTATCACCTGCAATGCAGGAAAAAAACCGCCCATCGGTGTTGCCGGCAATCACGCTGGTGTTCCCGAAAAACTCATCAAGAGTATCAAGACGAAACCCGTCTGTCAGATCGAACTCATATCGATAGCATCCGTTTCGCAGAACGAGCCTGCCATCCTGCAGCTCCACAACGGGAGCCTCGTCCGGCGGCATGGGTGCCACAGAATAGTGAAGGGGTTCGGGGATATCAAACGTGGTGGCATGAATCGGAGAGCCCGCAACTCTTGCCGTCAAAGCCGCCAGTGCAAAACATCCTCCATCGGTCCGGTCATGCAGTCTAAGCCGTGAAACCCTGCGCGACGGATTCGCTGGTATGACGAGCGGACTGAATCGCCCTGTGCCAATCCGATGAAGGCCGGACTCCAGTTCCACCGGAAAGAATGTCTCAATCCCGCCGTCCGTATAGACGACTTCCGCAACGAAACGTTCCACCTCGTCAATCAAACCAATACGATTTGTCGATCCGGGGATTTCCCTTCCCGGCAACAAGGGAGCAACAAGCAGATAAATCTCACTTGTCCGCAAATCGATGGGAACATCGATGACGCCGGTTTTCTCCATTTCCGTGGCAACAAGATTGGACTGAGCGACTTCAACGCGAAACGGGACCTGCTCATGAGCGGTCAGTTCTCCTTCGGCAAACCACGGAGTCGCTTGCCCGATGCGCGGCAGAAACTGCGATGCCTCCAGGTTATAGAGAGAACTCAGCTGCACGACCTGGAAGTTCTCTCCGTCTTCAGTGATTAAATCCCATCCGAGTCGAAGACTTGAATCGAATGTCGGGTCAATACGCGGATCGCTCGACAAAAATTCCAGAGACGCGATCTCAAGCCAGGCACTGTCGGTGTTGCTTTGAACCTGAATGGCAAGCTGAGTCACGGACTCCAAATCTGTCGGCGCCGCGACCGTATGCCACAGGCCATCGGGCTCCAGATCGGTCAAATAAAACGGACGATCGTCGTCGGTCCCGTTGCTCAACCAAACCGCGTACTGGTCCGGCGGGTTCTTCATGCCCTCGCACCGATAGCGCATCGTTACGAAAGAATGATCGACAGAGGAAATCGTCTCCGACGGAACAAATCTCCACTTCATTCCTTTTCGCGGTTCGTTGACTTCGAAGCGCAAGAATCCGTCCGTTGTAAAGGCATCGAAGTCCGTCGCAATATTGGAAGCCGAAAGCCATTCCGGTTTCGCTTGCCAGGCCTCTGCGTCAGCCGTGTCCAGAGTGTAACCGGACACGGGTTCATCCTCCTGCGGCACGGGTTCAAAGCGAAAACCAGGTGGTTCATCGGAAAACTGCAGCTTCGTCAGACTGAAACTGGCACCCGAATCACCCGATGTCAGCTGCAGCTTGATCGTGATAACCTGTGCGGCGCTGCTCAGGGTTCGCAAATCGATTGTCGCGACATGATCAAGACCGTCGTCCATAACAGCCGTGGAACTTAATGCCGTGAACCAGTTATCGCCAAACGTCCGCAGCCGAAGGAGTGGAAAGGCTGTGGATGACAAACCCGACGCTCGATAGTGAATCGTCATGTAGGGATGCGCATCGAACCATGCCGGACGCATCGCATGGCGCCATGCCATCTCCCTTCCGGAATCGCGAACGACGAATTTCAGACACTCCGAATCCGTATTCACTTGAAAATCAGATGAAGGATTGGCCAAACCGACGGGCCACGGTTCCCATCCCCCTGAATCCGAAACAACTGCCGACCTTCCAACAGAAACATCGACTGCTTGAAGCGGGACCGACAACGAAGTCGTGAGTAGTAAAAGAAACACTCGGAATATGTGCGGTTTCATTTCGTGAAACCGGCTAGCCGGATTTCCGGAGAGAGTCTATGCGAATGTCCCTGTCGGCACGCCGGCGAGATAACTCACGGTCACGTAATACCTAACCCTTGTTCTGAACAATTCCCACGATGCCCTTGACGATCCAGAACGTTCCCAACCCGTCAAAGATGATGTTGATGACACTGAAGTCTCCGAGAAACACGGAGCCTCCGAAGGCAAACCCGATCCCGATCAACACAACTCCGGCGATGATATCCTTCATGATGTTGCTCCTGTGGAGAAATCCGGCGATCTGCTGAACTGTGGCCGGATAATCGAACTCTTCGGGCGCTCGCGGAATCAATACATCCTTCTCCTCGACAATGAAATTCCGTTCCCCTGGCTCCCCTCTTGCTCCTTCCTCCGCCCACGGACTCAAACGTCTCAACACCACCAACAACAGGGAGCCACCCATGCCGACATCCGTGACTTTGAAGGGAAACCCGCTCGCCGTCGAAGGCACCGAGCTGAAAGCCGGTGATGCCGCGCCGGATTTCAAGCTTCGCAAGAGCCTCAAGGACGAGTCCGGCCTCGCCGACTACTCCGGCAAGGTGCTCATCATCAACGCCGTGCCGTCCCTCGACACCCCCGTCTGCGACCTGCAGGGCAAACGCTTCAACAAGGAGGCGGCGGCCCTCGGCGACGGCGCCGTCGTTCTGATGGTCAGCCGGGACCTGCCCACCGCCCAGGCTCGCTGGTGTGGAGCCAGCGACGCGGAAAACATCGTCTGCCTGTCGGACTACAAGGACCAGACTTTCGGCAACGCCTGGGGCGTTGAACTGCCGGACCTCGGCGTTCTGGCCCGGGCGGTCTTTGTCGTCGGCGCCGACGGCAGGATCGCATATGCCGAGTACGTTCCGGAAATCGCCCAGGAGCCAGATTACGACGCCGCCCTCGAAGCTGCGAAGAAGGCGCTCGGCTGAGTCGGCTCCGGCGGCCAAAATCCGGTTGCCGCGGCACTCTTCCGCGCCCAAGCGTTCTGGCCCGCCCCGAAAGGGCGGGCCTTTTCATTTTCGCATTCACTGAGAGGATCTGCTGATGACGACCGAGACCGTCAGCCCTGCTGCCGAAGCCACGAAGGCCGCACCGCCGGAGAACCGCCTGGCGGGCAAGGTCGTGCTCATAACCGGATCGACCAGAGGCATCGGGCGTGCCCTTGCCCATGCATGCGCGGCCGAGGGCGCAAAAGTCGCAATCTGCGGCCGGAACAGAGAAGACCTTGTTGCTGTCAGTGACGAACTCAACTCGATGGGCGCCGAAGTCTGCGCCGTGAAGATCGATCTCTCTGATTACAGCTCCGCCATCAAGCTGGTCGACGGAGTGCACCGGGCGTTTGGCCGCATCGACGTTCTCATCAACAACCACGGTGTACTTGGCCCGATGGAAACCCTCATGGAATATCCCGACGAGGAGTGGGAGCGTGTCATGAACACGAACCTCAACTCCACCTACTGGGTGACGAAAGAGGTTCTCGGCAAGATGGTTCCTCAGAAAAGCGGTTCCGTCGTTATGGTCTCCAGCGGCGTCGCTCGCGCCGGCCGGGCAAAATGGGGAGCCTACGCCGTCTCGAAGGCCGGCATGGAATGCATGGCAGAGGTCATCTCCGATGAATTGAGAGACCAGGGTGTTCGCGTCAATGTGGTCAACCCCGGCGCAACACGCACGGAGATGCGCGCACAGGCCGTTCCCGGCGAGGATCCGGCAGCACTTCCCGCTCCCGTCGATATCACCAATGTTTTTGTCTATCTTGCCAGCGATGCCAGCAAGGGCGTGAATGGAGAACGCTTTGAGGCACGCGACTGGATTGGCCGCGCGGATTTCTGATCACCGTCAGGAACGTCAGTGAAACTCAAGCGCCGCTTCGTCACCGAGGCGGCATTTTCATTTCCAGTGAGACAGATCGCGTCCAAGCCACTCGCTCAGATCGGCGTTCGACTGCCGGAAGTAGTCGCTCAGATACTGGTGATCCTCATCGCTCATTTTCGGCCGGGCGTCGGCGCTGAAGAAAACCGCTCTGCGCAGATTGTTTACCGGACCATGGTACTTTTCCCACAGCGGGCGAGCAGGACTCTTCCAGATCGTGTTCACCACCGGATTGTAGAAGTTCTTTGCGAACGCGGAATAGACCGCAAGATTTCGTGGATACGTCGTGCGATTCTCGCGTTTCGAATAAGGAAGCTTCACCCCGGGATCAACACCCAGAAACTCGCAAACAGACCTCACAACATTTCCCGGGTCCTTCGCAAAATCCTCCTGGAGAAACAGCAGCATGTTGTCCCGGCTGAAATGTTCCTCCCAGCGCTGCAGATGAGGCGCATAGAGTCCGGGTTCGAGAAACTGTTCGATTCCGGGCTTGTTGCGAATCATCCAGGAGAACGTACGATCCATGCGCTGGCGGCCGCCAAACACCTTGAACCAGTATGCCGACCATGCGCGATCAACAGGATCTCTCAGCAACGCAATCAGCTTGGCATCAGGAGAGCGCTCCTTCAGCCGTTCCGGGGCACGGTCGCTGAACATGTAACAGACAGACGCCTCACCCGTGACTCCGCCATCCGCCGGATCGAAGAGCCCTTGGTACCAGTCCCAGCCCCGATCATGATACCAGTTAAAATAGTTCGGTTCCTTGACACGCGCAAAGCTGAGGTCCGGATGCTCCGACAGAACGGCATACAACGATGTCGTCGCTGCCTTGGCCGCACCAAAGATTACAAAGTCTGGAATCGCCATACCCACCCGAAGTTCAGCCCTCAAGCCCCTTTGCGATTTCGATCACATTGTCCACGGTAAAACCGAAGTGCGCCGCGAGATTCTCCGCCGGTGCTGAAGCGCCGAACGTGTCCTGAGTCACGAAAGCTCCTTCGTCCGTGGCGATATCGTGCCAGCCCTGTCGGATACCGGACTCGATAACGACACGCCTGCGACATGAAGGAGGCAGCACATCATCACGATACGTCTTCGGCTGACTGCGGAACAACTCAACCGACGGCATCGAAACGACGCGCGCACCATCGAGTTGTTTTCCCGCTTCCAGAGCAAGGTGCAGCTCCGAACCTGTCGCGATCAGAATCACTTTGGGATCACCATCGCAGTCCTGCAGCACATAGCCGCCGCGCTCCGCTTCGTCCGCCGCGGCAAGTCCCTTGCCGGCCCGGTCAAGCCACGGAAGATTCTGGCGCGAAAGCAAAAGCGCCGTCGGTCCCTCCGTGTTTTTCAGCGCGATTTCCCACGCGACGAAAGACTCCTCGTCATCACCGGGACGAACCACCGTCAGATTCGGAATCGCACGCAACGCCGCATAATGCTCCACCGGCTGATGGGTGGGACCATCCTCTCCCAGGAAAATCGAATCATGTGTAAAAACATAAACAACCGGCAGCTTCATCAACGCCGCCAGGCGAATCGCCGGACGCATGTAGTCGGAAAAAACAAGGAACGTTGCACCGAACGGACGGAAAGCACCGTGCAACACCATGCCATTGCAGATACTGCCCATCGCATGCTCGCGAATGCCCCAGTGCAGGTTGCGGCCTTCGAACGCACCGGCGCCGATGCTCTCCTCCCCCTTGATCAACGTGTTCGTTGAAGGTGCCAGGTCCGCACTGCCGCCGGCGAGCCATGGCAAAGCCGCCGCGTATGCGTTTTCCGCCGCACCGGCCGACTTGCGGGTCGCCACCGCCTTGCCGCCCGACTCCGGCCGCAATTCCTTCAAATCGGGGAGTGATTGTTCATAGTGTGCGAGAAACGCTTTCCGTGTTTGTTCATCCGCGGCGGCAAGTTTCGCCTCCCATGCCTTCTGAGCTTCAGCAACGCGGTCGGCGCACTTCTTCCACGCCTCCAGGTCTTCCGCCGGAACATCAAACGTCTTCTCGGGATCGAGGCCGAGAGCCTTCTTTGTTAACTTTGTCTCATCCGTTCCCAGAGGCGAACCATGAACGCCCGCTGTCCCGGACTTGTTCGGTGAACCAAAACCGATCGTCGTTCTGCAAACGATCAGCGTCGGCTGATCCGGATTTGTCTTCGCCTCCGTCAGTGCCCTGTTGATTGCATCGACATTGTGACCGTGAGCGCGCAGCACCTGCCAACCATAGGCTTCGAAACGTTTTGCAACATCCTCTCCGGTGAAAGTCAGATCCGTGTCGCCCTCGATCGTGATCTGATTGTCGTCGTAGAGATAAATCAACCGGCCAAGCTTGTGGTGGCCCGCAAACGACGCCGCCTCCGCCGCGACACCTTCCATCAAATCGCCATCGCTGACAATGCCGTAAACGAAATGATCCACCAGCTCCGGAAACCGCGCGTGCATCATGTGGGCCGACAGAGCCATGCCGACGCCGTTGGCGAAGCCCTGGCCCAGCGGCCCGGTTGTCGTTTCAACACCGCGGGTAACGAAGTTCTCCGGATGACCCGGTGTTTTCGAGCCGAACTGACGAAAGTTTTTCAATTCCTCAAGGGACAGCTCATAACCCGCCAGATGCAAAAGCGCGTAAATCAACATCGAGCCGTGGCCTGCCGACAGCACAAAGCGGTCGCGGTTTTTCCAGTCCGGATCGGCGGGATTTGCATTCAGGTGATAATACCACAACACCGCCGCCATATCGGCACAGCCCAGAGGCATTCCCGGGTGGCCGCTGTTGGCCGCTTCGACGCCATCGATGGCGAGGCCGCGGATCGTGCGAGCAAGACGCTCAAGCAGGTCCTTGTCGATTTCGGGGAGAGCGAGAGTCGATGTCATGGTGTCTAATCCTCTTGGTGTTGCGAAGGCCGAGACTCAAGCGGGCGGGTCATCGGGGTGTCAACGCGGGAGAACCCCCGTCAAATTTGCCGGTCCCCGTCGCGCTGTTTCTATAGTGTGCCCGCGTTCACCTGGCGAACGGCTTGTTGGCGGAGGAATTGAAAGAAGGAAAGAAAGGCTCAACCCCTCCTCCCGGAGTCCGGAACCAAACCCAGGACACACCTTCCATATTTCCCATACTTCCCAAAACGGCCTTTCTCGTTAAAGTCTCCCAAATCTCCCATATTTCCCACGGATTCCTGAAATCCGAAACGACCTGTGGTCTGATACTCCCCATCAGGCCTGACCGGCTCTTCGTCTCTGTCTGCACCTTCGCCATGGAAAGAAAAGAACCAGACCTCATGCAAAACAACAAGACCAACAACACGCAACACGGCAAGACACCAGACCATCAAACCATCACAGCAAGACCGCAGGACCCCGAAGCGGCGAAGGTGCAGATAAAGACGAAGAAAACCCCGCAACACTCCATGCTCAAACAAAAAGCGGGAACCGAAACGGCTCCCGCTTAATGCCCGATCATCAAGGACAAATTCATGAAACACTCACGCCCCGGCACACCGTGCCGCGGACCTCTCAATACATCAGAACCGACTCCCTCATCTCCGCGAACTCTCGGAAGCGCGGATCAGCGCGCCACTTTGCCGCGATCAGATTCGGGTCCGTGTCGGCCTTCACCTCGTCGAGCACCCACTGCGCTCCAACCAGCCCCCGCAACTTGTCAACGGAGTACTTCTCCGGATAAAGCTCCAGCAGCACATCCAGCATATGCACACCCGCCACCACCGGGCTGACCTTGTGACGGTCCGTCACCACCACACGGAAACCGTGACAAACCTCCTCCGTATACTGATACGGATAGTTTTCGCGACCGCTGACATCGAGCTTCCGCGGCATGAACGTTTCGTTCATGAACCACAAGCCTGGCAGGTCCCGTGCACGCATGGCCTCCGTCAGTTCCGCTCCATCGACCCACGGCGCGCCAAGGTACTCGAAAGGACGTTCCGTTCCGCGGCCAACGCTGACAATCTTGTTCGATTCGGTTAGCGCCACCATGGTATAGAGCAGCTCCTGGTTTACACTGCGCATGTTCGGCGAAGGATTCACCCAGGGCAGGCCGGTTTCGTCGAAATACAGTTCCCGCGACCAGCCTTCCATGGGAACGACGATCGGTTCATCGCCCGTGTCGTAGTACTGATGAAAAAAGTTTGCAATCTCCCCCACCGTCATTCCGTGAACAGTCGGCATCGGAACGAAGGCGGTAAACTTTCCGACAAGATCCTCGTCCTGAACGGGACCGTCGAACCAGTCACCTCGAATGGGATTCGGCCGGTCGAGCACAACAAACTCAACGCCGTGTTCCTTCGCGGCGTTCATGCAGTTCCCCATGGTTGCGATATATGTGTAAAACCGCGCTCCGATATCCTGAATGTCAAACACCAGCACGTCCACGTTTTCCAGCGTTTCCGCCGTGGGGGTGCGCGTTTTTCCGTACAGGCTGTGGATCGTCACACCTGTCTTTTCATCGACGCTGGAATCGACGTGACGATCCTCCGTGCCGCGAATGCCATGCTCCGGCGAGAACAACGCCGTCAGCTCGATGCCAGGTGCGCCGTTGATCAAATCGATACTGTGGCGGCCCTGACTGTCGATGGAGGAGTGATTGACGATCAACCCGACGCGCTTGCCCTGCAGAGGCTTGAAGCCGTCCCGTGCAAGCACTTCCAGCCCGCTCATCACACGCGCGCCCGACTCACTGCCCAGCCGGTCCGCGCCATGATTGGAATCGTGATCAGAATGGCGATGTCCGCCATGAGCACAGGCCGTGACGACCAGGATCGCCCCCAGAAGATACCCTGCAAAAAGGAACCGGGTTGCTGACTTCAGCATAGTGGTACTCCCTCAAAAGTGATGTGAGAGACCACACCACTCCCGCGCGTGCGATGGGGCAAGGGCATCCGGTTCCTTCCGGTTCTAAAACGTAATACGCTCCCTGGCTTCCTCGACCACATAGTCAATCGTCTTGATATCGCCGGAGCGCCATATCTCCAGACGGATCGTTTCCCCCGGGGAGCGGGATGCCAGCACCACCGCCAGTTCACGTCCGGAGGTTACCGGCCGCCCTTCCACGCCGATGATGACGTCCCCAAGATCCAGTCCCGCCTTCTCCGCCGGACCGTTTTTCACCATTGTTCGAATCAGCAGTCCGGAAACCCGTGGCGTGCGAAGTTCCATGACATCGAAGTCCTTGACCGTCGGACGAATGCGGCCGTGCTCGCTGATCTCATCAACAATGGCTTTCACGCGATTAATCGGAATGGCAAACCCCAGACCGTTACTGCCTCCGGAACGGCTCATGATAAACGCGTTCATCCCAATGGCGCGCCCCAGTTCGTCCACCAGCGGACCACCGCTGTTACCGGGATTGATGGCTGCATCGGTCTGAATCATGTCGTGATAAACCCGATTCGACGCATCGGGACGAAAAGACCGGTGCAACGCACTGATAACACCACGTGTAACTGTCGGCCGGGGATCTTCGATCAGATTGCCGAAGGGGTTGCCAAAGGTCAGCACTGTTTCGGCGATACGCAACCGGTCTGAATCCCCCAGCTGCATTGGCTCCGGCAAATCGCTCCTGTCGACATCCACTCTCAGGACAGCAACATCGGTATACGGATCCGCTCCCAGCACTTCCGCGTCGATGCGGCTGCCATCGTCCAACGTCACGAAAACTCTGTCGGCATGTTCGATCACGTGAAAATTCGTGACAATGGTGCCGTCGTGATCGACGAGAAACCCGCTGCCGAGAAACGGTTCACGCGCTTCGCGCTCGACAATGTAGGGACGGAAGAAACTGCTTCGCCATGGATCGATGAAACGCTGTTTCTTGACGGCACCGACGGTCACGACCGCCGGGCTCACACGTTCCACCATGTCCGGCAGTTTCGATGAAACAACCTCATAGCTGTCGCCGGACGCCTCGGCGCCTCCGACCAGCACAATGTCGTTCAGAAACAACCCCGCGCAGGCTCCACAGAAAAAAACGGATGCGACCGCCATCAGGCGAAAACCGGGTCGACGCATGACATCACACCTCCAGGACAGAATGACGCGCCCGAAGGCGCATCTCTTGGTTCCATCGCTGTTGATTGGCAATCGCCGCGCCGGATAAGGCGCCTATTCGACTTCGACGAAAGGAATTGCTTCCGCGTCTTCGAAACGGCCTGGGGCGCGGAAATTCTCTCCATTGTAGCGGATGTCGTCAGCACTCCGAAAAGACTCGTCCGGCCCGGCCGATACGAGCGCCACCTCATCCAGCCCCGTGTCCAGCCGGAACAGGCGGCCCCAGCCGTCCCGTATCAGGCGTTCGGTGGCCACACCCTCATTTTCCATCTCGGTAACCCGCTCCGGGAACTTGCCTGTCGCTCTCAGATAATCGTAGATCGCGGGATACAGGTCATACAGCCGGGAGCGCGTAATCAGGAACGCGCGCTCGTCCTCCGACAACCCCTGGAACTCGCGAAGCCCCGGCTCCATCTGCAACTGAATGACGGCCCATTGCGGGAACGAAACCTCGACTTCCTGGAGGTTGTCGTTGATGTAGGGCCGTTTGATGGTCATCACCCCTGCAACCATTCCCGCCAGAATCAGCAACAGGACCAGCACAACGATCAGTCCCTTGTAACTGCGCTTCGGCTCCGCCTGAAGCCCGCTCAGGCCTTCCTTGATCGTCAGACGATTTTCCCCCGCTTTGCCCAGCTCCTCTTTCCTGACGTAAAGATTCGCAAGGCTGTCGCGGGTTTCGCCGTACTCAGCCTCTCCGTCCAGCTCGCCTGCCGTCTGACGGCCGTAGGCGGACTCCTGAGTGTACATATCCGGGTTGTAACCCGCTTCGATGCCCTCCGGCAGGTTCGGCCCGTCCTCTCCACGCTCGTAGTCGTAGAAATTCTCCTGATGCGAGAAGTCGCTCTGTCGTTCCTCGACCGACGGAGGGGGGGGCTCGGGATCTTCCTGGGCGGAGGGATAACCTCCTCCCCATTGCTGCTGCGGCTGACCCTCCATACCCTCAAGGTACTGAGCGTCCCGGCCTGTTTCGCCCTCGTTTTGATTCGGTTCCATACTGCAAACGCTTTCTCGCCAGACGTCTCCGCACGCTAAACACCCCGAAATCACACCTGCAAGAGAATTGAAAGCCCCATCACAGTCTCTGCCCTTTGTATTTGCATCGAATTCGGCCCTGGCCCGACTCTGGCACTGTAATCGGATTCAGGAGACCTTGATGCCCATCCTCGCCCCCAATCGTTTCGACGAACACCTTGCCGCCGCTGGCTGCTCTCTGGATCGCGCCCGACTTGAGGTCCTGCAGGTCAACGTGGGCAAACTCTGCAACCAGACCTGCCGCCATTGTCATGTCAACGCGGGTCCGGGCCGCAGCGAGAACATGCCCGGTGAGGTGGCGGAACGATGTATCGAACTCCTTGCTGAAATCGACACGCTCACCACTCTCGACATCACCGGGGGAGCACCGGAGCTGAATGACAGCTTCAGGTCCCTGGCTCTGGCGGGCCGGGAGCACGGCCTTCGTGTCATCGACCGTTGCAATCTGACGGTTCTTTTTGAACCCGGTCAGGAGGACCTTGCGGACTTCCTGGCAGACAATGGCATTGATGTGATCGCCTCCCTTCCCTGCTACACGGCGGAAAACGTCGACAAGCAACGCGGAGACGGCGTTTTTCAAACGTCCATCGATGCGCTTCGTCTGCTCAATGAAAAGGGCTACGGCAAGACCCGGCGGCTTGATCTTGTTTACAATCCTCTGGGACCATCCCTTCCTCCACCTCAGGAAAGTCTGGAGGCGGATTACAGACAACGCCTCCGCGAGGACTTCGGCGTTGAATTCACGAGTCTCATCTGCATCTCCAACATGCCCATCGGCCGTTTCCGGTCGGACCTCAAGAACGAGGGCCTCCTTGATGGATATATGGAAAAACTGTCCGACGCGTTCAATCCCTCCACCATCGGCAGCCTGATGTGCCGCACCTACCTGAGCATCGACTGGCGGGGCTTCGCATATGACTGTGACTTCAATCAGATGATCGACCTGCCTCTCGGCGGCGACCGCCAGCGCAACATTCTCGAAACACCCGTCGCGGAGCTTCTGCGTCAGCCCATCGCCACCGGTGACCATTGTCTCGGCTGCACCGCCGGCTCAGGCTCGAGCTGTCGCGGTGCGCTTGCCTGAGCCGACGCGTCAACTCTCCTTGCGGCAGCAGGTCGCACCCGAAAGAGTCCCGCCTCCACGCGGGAGTTTTGCGCGCCTGATCCGATGGCAAACGCACGAACCATGAACTCTGCAACCGAGGAAACCGTCTCCCCCGGGACGGAACCGGCCATCGAACGTGCCGATGCGAAAGCGGCCGCCGCACCCGAACCAGGCGGTACCGCCTGGTGGAAAATCTGTGCCTCCTCGGCACTTGGTGTTGTGGTTCTCGATCATCTGACCAAATGGCTGACGATTCGGCATCTCGCGCCTGCGCCGGGTGAGCCACTTCCCGTCATCGATATCGTCCCCGGTCTGTTCCGCCTCCTGTATGCGGAGAATCGGGGTGCGGCCTTTTCGTTCCTTTATGGACACGTTGAACTGCTCGCCCTCATCAGCGTTGTTGTTTCGGTGTTCATGACGGTCTGGTGGCTGAAACTCCCGAAGGAGGAATTGTGGGGACGTCTTGCCATCGCCTTTGTCCTTGGCGGTGCCATCGGCAATCTGATCGACCGTGCGTTTCGCGGATTTGTTGTTGATATGTTCGACGCTTATATCGGCCGCCACCACTGGCCTGTTTTCAATATCGCCGACTCCTTTATCTGCATCGGAATGGGTATTCTTGTTCTTCGCATGTGGAAGGGCAAAGTCTGAAGCGGCCGAACACGGTGATTCTTCGTCTGACAGAATGCATCGACGTGCTGGAGCGAATACTCGGGAGCCGTGACGAGGCGCGACGTTTCATGCGCGCTGTCGTGTCAGACACCCTGCTGTCGCCTCGTGACAACCAGACCCGGTGCCGACACAAGTACCGCCGCAAGCTGACACACGGCTTTCGCGTGTGCACTCACGAGCCGGATTTGTTTCGTACCATTGAGTACTCCTATGCTTACGACCGCATGAGGCGGTCGAAGGCAAGCCGCTGGATCGATGTCGGCTGTGGAGACACGCCGTTTTCGGCTTTTGCTCTTTCCACCAATGCGGCGCGCGCCTGCGCTCTGGTCGATGTCGATGCCGACGCGCTCGAGGCTCAGGCGCGCAACATGAGCGCCGCCTCCGTTTCACCGAAACGATTCCGCCTCATCAAGGAGGACCTGCGGGATGAACGCATTCTGCCGAACTTCTCCGCAAATGTGGATGGCGCACTGGTTGTCTCCACCATTGAGCATATGCAGGGCGACGCGGACGTGCGCTTCATGGAACGGCTGTGGGAACTTCTGCCGCAAAACGCGCCGGTCATCGTGACAGTCCCCGCTCTCGACTCTTACGAGGAGAACCACGCCGGTCATTACCACGGTTCATTCGAGCGCCGTTACGATCTGCGGGCTTTTCTTGCAAGACTCCAGGTGAGCGGATTCGCAGTGGATGATCTTCGATTCATAGCACACCGCAATGGACGAGCACACCGTCTCGCTGAAGAAACTCTTCCCTCCGCGGATGCGTTCTTCGCGCGATGGTACGATCAGGAGATTTCGCTCCATGCGCGACGTCTGCTCCAGCCGCTGCTTGCGGATGCACTGCTCAATGTCACAACCGTTCCATCCCGGGGTGCCATCGGCATCATGGCGACGTTCCGCAGAACGGACAAAACCGTGCGGGACAGTGTGCGCGACTTCGCAGGGCAAACGCCGCGAATCGATCTTCCCGCACCGGCAGAGCCTCCGACCGGAATTGCATTGCAGTGCCCGGTCACACACATCGTGCAAAAACGCACTGAGCGTGTTGTCATTCCTCTGATTATGACGAACACCGGTGACAAAACCGTCGAGGCGCTTCCCATCGGACCCGGAAACATGCATGTTGGTGTGCATATGACATCCGTACTCTCGGATGACACCGTTTGGGACTACTGCCACACGCCGCTCCCGCGGGATATTCCCGCCCGCAGCACGGTTCTGGTTCCCGTGACCATCGAGGCGCCGATGGATTTGTGCGACTTTGAGTTTGTCATCGACCTCGTCAAGGAAGGTCACTGGTGGCAGGGTGATGTCGCAATGAAACCGGCACGCGCACGCGTGACATTTACGGACGAGGACGTGTAACGCCTCCTATGCACTTGCGGAAGCACCGTCCACTCTCATTCGCGGATCGATGACGGCATACATCAGATCCACAACAATGTTCACAAGAATGAATACCATCGTCAGAAACATGACGATCCCCTGAACCGCCGTTGTGTCAGCGAAGAGAATGCACTCGATCAAGTAGCTTCCGATTCCCGGCCAGGAGAAGATGGTCTCGGTTATCACCGCTCCGCCCAGCAATGCCGGAATTTCCAGACCGATAATTGTCACAACGGGAATCAACGCGTTTCTCAGCACGTGATACAACCATCTTCCGGGCCCCAATCCCTTTGCCCGCGCGGTGCGAACAAAGTCCTTCTGTAAAACCTCGAGAATCGCCGAACGCGTCATGCGCGCCAGCAACGCCGTCTTGACCAGGCACAAAGTAACGGCCGGCAGAACAAGATGTGCGAGGGCATTGCGAAACACATCGAATCGTCCCGCCATGATTGCGTCCGGCAGCATCAGGCCCGTGCGCTCGGGAACAACACCGGAGTATTTCAGACTCAGACGTTGATCGATGGGAAACCAGCCAAGACGCTCTCCGAAAAACCATGCGAGCAACAGCCCCACCCAAAACACCGGCAACGAAACCGCCATCAATGCTCCGGTCATTGCGGTGTAATCCCAGAGTGTGTTTCGCTTCAACCCCGAGACAACACCGGCTGTCATTCCCGTCACAACGGCCAGAGCCATTGCCGCAAGTGCCAGTTCCAGGGTTGCGGGAAAACGTTCGCGGATTTCCTCCGTGACACTGCGGCGCGTCCGGATCGAACGGCCGAAGTCACCCCGCAGGGCGCCACCGACAAACCGAAAGTATCTTTCGTGCGCAGGATCGTTCAGTCCGTATTCCTCTCGCAGCCGTTCCACCAACTGCTCGTCCTGGGACCGCTCCCCCAGCAGCCGTTTGACAGGATCCGCGCCGCTCGTCTCGAAGATGAGAAAAATCAGCAGGGACGCTCCGAGAAGGAGCGGAACCGCGAGAACCAGGCGTTTGAGAACAAAGATGGCCATGACTCGATATCGTCAATCGACACATCCCGCGGCGACGGGCAAGCGCTTGTCGATGCTTGACGCGATTCCGCCCTGCCCGAACGGTTCTCTCCAACGCATTCCAATCGATTATCCATGACGCTCTCTCCAATCCTTGTCCTTTCCGGCATTGCCTTCCTCCAGACGATTGTTGCCGCGCTGGTCCTGACGCCCGCCGCACGTGCTCTGGCTCCGCGTCTTGGGATGGTGGACAAGCCAACACTCGATCGCAAGATTCACGACCGGCCCATCCCCCGTGCCGGCGGCCTTGCCATCTACGCCGCGTTCTGGGGGTGCCTTCTGGCAGACCTCCTCATCGCGTCCCATGTGGTGCCGGAGCTGTCCTGGCTCCCTGATCGCATCCGGGTTCTGGCGGCAAACGTTGACCTCAAGTTGTCTCAGCTGGGCGGAGTCGCCGCCGGCGCCCTTGTGATCTTTGCACTGGGTGTGGCGGATGATGCGTTAAACCTGTCTCCGAAACTCCGCCTTGTCGTGCAGTTTATCGCCACCCTTCCTCTTATCGCCACCGGGGTCTCCGTCACACTCTTCTTTCTTCCCGACTGGATGGGCTGGATTGTGACCGCACTCTGGGTCGTGCTCCTGACAAACAGCTTCAACTTTCTTGATAACATGAACGGTCTCACCGCCGGCGTTTCCGTTATCATCGCGCTGGTGCTCGCGCTGGCGTCATGGATGTCGGGGGAGTATTACATGTTGCTGCTGTTCATGATGCTGGCGGGGGCGGCTCTTGGATTCTGGTTTTTCAATTTCCCGAAAGCGTCCATCTTTCTCGGTGACAGCGGTTCGACCCACCTCGGCTTTCTCTTTGGAGCCCTTACGGTGATCGCGACATACTATCGTGCTGACGTTCCCACGACACTTCCGATTCTGATGCCGGTTCTGGCTCTGGGTGTGCCGCTCTTCGACACGCTTTCGGTCATGTGGATTCGCTTTCGGACCGGCAAACCATTAATGGAGGGGGACAGAAATCATTTTTCTCATCGGCTCGTCGCGCTTGGCATGACGCACGTTCAGGCGGTCGCCTTTATCTACGGCGTCACGCTCGTCGTCGGCCTTGCTGCCGTTGTACTGCGCGTGCTGGACTGGAAGTATGCCCTCGTTCAGGCGATCGTCATTGGACTGATGTTTGTTGGAATCCACAAGCTTGAGCGAATCGGAGGCTCCTTGAATTCAAACTCCGAGTAGCTCTGTCTCAATGTTCAGCCTTCAGACAGTCGCCTCCTTCTCCACCTCGAAGATATTGTTTTCCGTTTCTCTGATCCGCACCTCAATCCTGTAGGCTTTGTTGAGACCGGGGTATTTGCTCCCGATACAATCGCGCACCTGGTCCCAGATCCAGACAGCGACGTTCTCCACACTGGGTCCCTTGCCGGGAACGACCACAATGCCTTCCGGATCAAACAAATCAGGATTCGTGAATTCAGGATCGTCGGGTGAGACGATGATCTTGTGATCGAGCTGCCGCAGCAGCTTCTTCAAGTCTCCGAAGTCCAGCGCCATGTCGAGTTCATCTCTCGGAAACTCTTCCGTCGAGACAGTGATCGTCCCGCGCCACGTGTGTCCGTGCACATAACAGCAGTGACCTGGATAACCCATCTGGCGATGAGCCGTGTGAAATTTTGCGTGAACCGTGATCTTCTCCATTTTCTGTTTCCCCGACGAATGAATACCGGTCGGCTTTCGTCTGTATAATGATGGCGTGACGAGAACGGCGCCTCGCCGCAGGCGCGCATTGGAGAAGCCCGTGACATCGCCGGACAAGCAGGATCAGAATCAACCCCTCCCGGAAAACGAAGTCCCCGAGGCGCCACCACCTGAAAACAGTGCGCCGCTGCCTCCTCCGCCTTTTGGCCCCGGCGAACTCCCCCCCGGACCGCCGCCTGTCGACCAACCTTCGAACACGCCTCCCCCGCCACAGCATTCCGCTTCGGGCCAACTCCCGCCCCCGCCCGTTGCTTCAGGTCAGGGCGGCGATTTCAAGCCTCCCGTCCCCTATTCAGGCTCGCCTTATACAGCGGCGCCTCCCAGGCGGCCTTCCGACTGCCAGCTCATCGCCATTCTTTCCATCATTGGTGGAGCGGTCTCCATCCTTGCAGGCATTGGTGTCGCCACCATCACTGCATGCTGCTATCCAATTTACCTGGTGCAGATTCCCACCGGCATATGGGGAGTCATTCACGGTGTACGCATGCTCAGCGCGGAGGAAGCCGCACCGAGTGAGGTTCTCGCGATTTTCTATATGATTTGCCTGCTGGGCTGTGATCCCATCACATTTTCGATCGGTTTGATCATGTACCTCACCATGAAGAAACCCGAGGTCAAAAATTACTACCTCGCCCAGGGAAAGGCATATTGAGTTCGAGCCTTTTGCCTAGGGCTCTCGGGCGAAACCCGGCCCCCAGGCACTTGCGATCGGCTCATCCCGGGTGATTCGCGGATACCCGTTCACCGCCCGCCACGTGTAGGGCCCGCCCGCCGTTCTTCCTTCCGCGTCGACATAAACGTGTGCGTCTTTGCTGTAGAGGGCGAACTCCCAGCCATCCGGCAGTGTCATTGCCTCTTTCGGTGCGTATCGCGGCAAAGCACTCGCTTCTGCCACAAACTCTCCCCAGATCGGTCCTGCGGAACGTCCGCCACTTCGTTCCGGCCCGAGGGGCAGAGGCGTATCGAAACCAATCCAAACAACTGTCACAATTCGCGATGTGTATCCGGCAAACCAGGCATCACGATTGTCGCTTGTCGTGCCGCTCTTGCCAGCCACGCAATCCCGCAGCTTCTCCGGCAAAGCCTCACGAATGCGGTGGCCGGTTCCGTGGGTCATAACGCCCACAAGCATCTGAGTCAGCTGCGCGGCCACGCGATCCTCCATGAGCTCGACATCGCGACGGAGCGGAAGGTTAATGCGGCGCCCATGGCTTGAAAGCACTGAGCGAATCGTTGTCGGCCGAACCCCCTCGCCACCATTGGCGAGGGCCTGATAGGCACCCGCCAGTTCCAGTGGCGTCACACCGGAGGTTCCCAACACCACCGGCACGTACGGCGGCAGATCCCAGTGCGGACCGCCCGCTGTCAGGTCGAAATCCGCGACTCGTCTGACTGCAGACTTCAGCCCGATACCGTCGATCATGCGCAATGCACAGACATTGTAGGACTGCTCCAGTGCCTGTTGCATTGAAACGACCCCGTGAAACATGCGGTCGTAGTTTCGTGGCCGGTATTTGCCGAATGTCACCGGCTCGTCCAACAGGGGCGATTCCGGATCGTATCCGTTTTCCAGCGCAAAGGCAAAAAAGAACGGCTTGAGAGTCGAACCCGCCTGACGTCTTGCAGAGATCGACCGGTTGAACCACCCGTTCGCGCTTTGATCTCCCCATGTGTGGCCTCCCGCCAGTGCCAGCACCTCACCGCTTTCGCGGTCGAGACACACCAGTGCTCCCTGCAGACGTGTGTCCGGCAGGAGACGTCCTTTCCACAAGCGCCGGTCAGAGTTCCCGGTTTCGGTTACGGCAACATCGACGCCGGCCCCGGGCACAATGCCAGCCTCCGCGGTAAAGAACTCACGGGTCCCTTCCGGCACTTCAAGACCCGCCCGCCAGCCCCCCGGCAACTCCACCACCAGTGACTCGGGAAAGGCGTG
>JANQSL010000225.1 GCA_028284075.1 Candidatus Sumerlaeia bacterium
GTCCAGCACACAAGTGCATCCGCTCGTGAACATCTCGATGAGATGATCGCCTCCGTCAAGGCACTGGCCATGGTGGGAAGCTGCACCATCGCGGAGTCGGCGGATGCACCGAAGTATGCGTCGACGTTTGTGAGCGGCGATCTGACGGTGTTCGTGGTTCTGCCAAAGGAGCTTCTGGCGGAGGAACGCAGCCGTCTCGAGAAAGAACTCGCTTTCGCTCAAAAAGGTCTGGTCACTGCTGAGAAGAAACTCTCGAATGAGAGATTCGTGAGTAACGCTCCGCCGGATGTGGTGCAGAAAGAGCGGGAGAAGCTTGAGAAGTTGAAGGCGGACGTTGCGGCCATGCAGGAACGGGTCGCGGCGCTGGGGTAAGTGAGGGAACTCCTCCCTTGCGTTCCTTCTCCGTGCTCTGGCGCAATTTCATTCGAAACGAACAACCGGTGGGTTCAAAGCCATGCTCGTCGTCGGTGTGATTCTCATTCTCCTCGGGATCATTCTCAATCTCGGGGCTTACATTGCTCAGATTGCCGATGCGTTCAAAACTCACGTTGGCTGGGGGCTGATCTCTGTTCTGGGTTTCTTCGCTCTGGGGGGAATCCCCAATTTCATTTACATTCTTACGAACCTGAAGGAGCGGCACCCGCCCCTTGTCATGTGGCTGGGAAGCTGGATTCCGATCATTGTCGGAGTTCTTATATTTGTCGGGGAAATGCTTGTTCAAAAGGTCTGATCCCCGGTTTTCTTTTTGCTGAAGTGGTTATGCGGCGGCCCAAACGCCTTGGGCCGTCTTCTTTATCCTCCGCGAAAGTGAGCCATTTTGTCGCAGTCGCCTGACGTTAGTTCGCACACTTCCATCCCGAAGATCCGAAAACGACGCACTGTTTTCGAGATCCTGCGTCTCCGGTTTATCGCGGGACTGATTACCATCATCCCCGCGGCGTTCACGATCTGGTTTATTCTGCTGCTGGTGGGAATTCTGGATGCGAATGTCGGCCGGCATATTGAGCCGCGCATCCATGATCTGCTGGTGGTCCTCGGGGCTCCGGTAACCGTCGCCAAGCCGGTCACTCTGGGTGTCAGTCTGATCCTTGCCTTTGGGGTCATTCTGATTGTCGGGATGATGACGCGGTTTCTGCTCATTCGCCGACTCATCACGTTTGGCGAAAGCCTGGTCACGCGCATTCCCTTTATTCGGTTCTTCTATCTGACACCCAAGGAGGTGATCAGCATTCTGACCTCCGACCGGGATCAGGTGAAGCGGGTGGTTCTGATCGAATACCCGCGAAAGGATGTCTGGGCTTTTGCTTATGCCACCAGCGAAACGATTCATCAGCCGGACGGCCAGACGATGGTGGCCGTGTTTATGCCCTCCACGCCAAATCCCACGACGGGATTCATGATGCTGCTGCCGACAGATCAGGTTCTTGACATCAACATGTCCACTGAGAATGCGATGCGGATGATTATCAGCGGCGGAATTCTCTCACCGAACCACTATCACACAAAACCCTTTGCAGGCATGACGCAAACGCCGGATCTGCCCACACCGGAGCCGCTGACAAGCGAACTGCCTCCCGAAATCCGCGAACAGAACGAGAACTGACAAGTCAGCCAACGGCGCGGGTTTCATAATTTGCGCCACTGGAATTATCCACCACGGAGAAACGCACTCATGGGAGCAAACCTCCTTCTTGTCGATGACCAGCCGGAGATTCTTGAAGGTCTCGGTCTGGCTTTCAGCCGCACGGATCATGAGACCATTACCGCAACCAGCGGCGAGGAAGCGATCCATACGCTCAACAGCGAGGATATCGATGTCGTTGTGACCGATTTGAAAATGGACGGCATCGACGGAATGGGTGTGCTGCGTCACGCTCTCACGCTGAGCCCGGCGCCCGCGATTATCATCCTGACGGCTCACGGGACGATCGAGTCCGCTGTCGATGCGTTGAAGGAAGGGGCGTTCGATTATCTGACAAAACCCGTCAATGTGAAGGAACTGCGGGTTCTTGTGGACAAGGCCACGGAACACCGGCGGCTCGTGCGGGAGAATTATGAACTGCGGCAGACCCTGGACAAACGGTTCGGCATTGAGGGTCTTGTGGGCGAGTCGCCGGAAATGTCGGAGCTTTATCAGACGATCCGGCAAGTGGGACCAACCCGCGCGACGGTTCTGATTCAGGGCGAAAGCGGCACCGGGAAGGAAGTTGTTTCCCGTGCGCTGCATCAGGCGAGTCCGCGGGCAAAAAAAGACTTCGTTGCCGTTCACTGCGCCGCACTCCCTGAAACCCTGTTGGAAAGCGAGTTGTTCGGCCACGAACGGGGGGCCTTCACCGGTGCCGTCGCCCGCAGGCCCGGCCGCTTTGAGGTGGCCAGCGGCGGAACCCTCTTCCTTGACGAAATCGGCGAAATCCCTCTCTCCATGCAGGTCAAACTGCTTCGAGTTCTGGAGCAGCGTGAGATTCAGCGTGTTGGCGGGAATGAAACCGTGAAGGTGGATGTCCGGCTGGTTTGCGCGACCAATCGCGATCTTGAGGAGGAAGTGGCCGAGGGCCGGTTTCGCGAGGATCTCTACTATCGACTGAAAGTCGTCCAGGTCAGCGTGCCGCCTCTGCGTCACCGCCGAAGCGATATTCCTCTGCTGGCAACGCACTTCCTGGGCGAATTCTCTCAGGAGAGCGGACGCACTGTTCCTTCGCTGTCAAAGGATGCCATCGAGGCTCTGCAGAGCTACCACTGGCCCGGCAATGTGCGCGAGTTGCGCAACATCATGGAAAACACGTTCGTGTTTCTCAAGGGCGACTCCATTGCGGCCGCGGACCTGCCTCGCAGCATCCGCAGCGGTGAATCCGTGCCCACGGAGGGGTTGCATATCCCTCTGGGTCTTCCGCTTGAGGAGATTGAAACCATGTATCTCAAGAAAACGCTGGCTTCGGTTGACGGTAACCGCACTCGCGCTTCCGAGATTCTCGGTATCAGCCGCCGCACGCTCCAGCGCCGCATCAAGGAACTGGGCATCGACGGCAGCTAAGGCCCTGTCCCTACTCGCTCAAAGCCCACTCCCACTCTGTTCCGGCAAAGCGGCTGTGGAGATCGCTGTAATTAAGAACCAGTTCGCTGAGAGGTTCCGGATTCTGTTTCTCAAGAGATGTCGCCACAACCGGCGACGACAGTTTGAGGAACTCTCGCACTTTTTCCAGTTCACGCTGCGGCTCACCAACCAGGTCTTCGTAAAGCATGTCGAGCCACGGCTTTCCGGGAAGCAGGTTGTGAGCGTTTTGCTCCCAGTTCCGGATGGTCCGGATCGTCTCTTCGATTTCTCCGGGATCGACCTGTACGCGCCTTTCCTCAAGGGATGAGTTTCCGCCGCGGGAGGTCCATTGAAGTGTTTTTCTGCCAATATGGTTTGAAACCACGGTTCGCAAAAGATTCCGCCGGGTCAGGCTGATCACATGAAGATCCGGTATTGACCGAAGTATTTCCCAGATGCCGTCCTCGTCGGACTTTGTCGGGTGGTCGTGAAATATCTTAAGCCCTGCCGCTTCGATGAAAGATGGATAACGACAAAATGTTTTGTCGATCTGCTTCCGCTTCCCATAAAAACGAAAAACCTCTCCCCGTGCGATGACCGCCGGATGATCCCGCAATGAGAACAGCAGGAAGTTCGAGCCCGATCGCGCATAGGCCAGAATAACAAACCGTGTATACTTTGCCGAACCAAACTTCCGTGCGAGGGCGAACCTCGCGCGCATCATGCGGTTCATGTCTTCAGGCTTGCTGTTCAAGGCCGCGGCTCCTCGTCGAAGCACCAGTCCCATTCGGTGTTCTGAAAATGGCGCCGAACGTCGTCGTAGTTCGCAATCAGCTCGGAAAGAGGCTCCGGATTGATTCGCTTCGTTCCGGTTGTCAGCAAACGCGGCTCGACTCCGAGAAACCGCTGCAGACTTTCAAGGGTTTCCCCCGGGGACGCCACAAGGTCCTCGTACCAGACTTCATGCACAGGACAATCCACAAAGGGTTTCAAGCAATTGCGCTTCGACACATCGAACATGTTGAGCATGATAAAAAAGTCCGCGGAATTCAGGGTCACTTTCTTTGAAGACAGGGAGTTCCGGTCATTCTCCCCGTGTTCAACCCAAACGGAGTTCTGATGGGCGAGCATGAGAGACACGAAAACACGGACCCGGTTTCGCCGTTGAAGGTGGATCACACGGAGACCGGGAATTGAGCGGAGACGTTGCCGGGTTTCCTCGCGGCCGGTGTCTCGCGGATGATCGTAAAAGAAACGGAAGCCGACGGCACGGTTGATCAATGGAGAGGGGGCAAAAATCTCTTCGACCGCCTCTTTCGCCGAGCGTCCCCTCAAATGTTCCAGCAACTCGCTTTCGAGGCAGACGCGAGGATGAGAGTTCAAACAGGAAGCCAGCAGGTTGTTGCCGGAGCGCGGTGCGCCGATCACAACGAAGGGAGTGTACCGGCGTGTTTTAATCCAGCGCAGAGCACGCTGCTGGAGCGGCCTGAGAACGGTGGGAAGCGACGTCATGACTGCCGCCAAGTGTCGGTGGCTCTTCGATGAATACAATACGAATCCCGGCTCGTTTCGCGTTGCCTGCGAGGTCCGTTACTCTTCCAGTGAGCACATGAGCCGCTTGCTGATCCTTGGAACGGGACCTCTTCTTGAGCCCGGCGTGACGATTGTCGGAGCCCACGGGCTTCGCACATGGCAGCTGACAAAGCCGCTTGTGGATGCGGGACATGAGGTGCTCCTCCACACGCTGCCGATTCCGAATGCGCCGGACCAGCCCACGCCTGCGGCAGGTATTGAAACGCGAAGCATCGACGGTTTCACCTATCATGCCTTCACTACCGGCGATGAACATTTTGCCACATCGAAACTGGAAGATCTTGCGAAGGAGTTCAAACCCGACGCGCTTGTGGGAATCAGTACCGGACCGGCGTCTGTTTTGACACGCGTTTCCTGGAGAGCGCCATTCTGGGCGGACCTCTACGGATCGGCCATGATTGAGGGCGAAGTCCGCAGTCAGCTCCACGGACATAACGCGTTTCTCCCGCACTTCTGGAACCAGGAAAGTACATGTCTGCGCCGCGGCGATCGCTTCTCCGCGGTATCGCGGCGGCAAATGTACATGCTGCATGGCGAACTTGCGGCGCTGGGCCGAATGAACCGCCGGACCTTCAACCATCCGTTTGCCGTTTGCATTCCAAGTGCCTGCAACCCCTTCCATGAAGCCGATGCGTCTGCCGGAGGATTGCGCGGCTCAGTTGTTCCGAAGGATGCCTTTGTTCTGTTATGGAGCGGAGGCTATAATGTGTGGACAGATTACAATGCGCTTCGGGAGGGCGTTCTCGCCGCAATGGACCGCCACCCGGAACTGCACTATGTTTCCACCGGCGGGACGATTCACGGCCACAACGATCTGTCTTACCCGGCTTTTGAGAAAGCGGTCGGGGAATCGCGCCATGCCGATCGCTTTCATCTCCTTGGCTGGATCGATGCCGCCCGCCTGCCGGGGGTCATGGCGGACAGCGACCTTGGCCTTTGCGTCGATGCCGCAAATCACGAATCGCTTTTCGGAGCCCGCACCCGAACCGTCAACATGATGACCGCCGGTCTTCCCGTTCTCTCTTCGACTCATGCGGAAATCAGCGACGA
>JANQSL010000269.1 GCA_028284075.1 Candidatus Sumerlaeia bacterium
TCCGAGCCGTGCAAAGAGCAGCTCGTCGCGGTCGCCTGGATTCGAGGTCGTGAGCAGCTTTTCTCCGGCAAAGATCGAGTTCGCTCCGGCAATAAAGCAGAGGGCCTGTAACTCATCGCTCATTTCAAGGCGGCCGGCCGACAGACGAACCCTCGATGTCGGCATGAAGATACGTGCCGTTGCCACACAGCGTACCAACTCGATGGGGTCGATATCCTCGATCTGCTCAAGTGGGGTGCCCTTGACCTTAACCAGGACATTGATCGGTACGGATTCGGGTGGCGGAGTCAGGTTGGCGAGCGAATGCAGCAAACCAATTCTGTCCTCACGCTCCTCTCCCATACCGATAATTCCACCACTACAGACTGAAACCCCTGCCTTTCGCACATTACTGATCGTCTCGATGCGATCCTCGAACTTGCGGGTGGTAATGATCTTGTCGTAGAATTCCGGAGAGGTGTCGAGGTTGTGATTGTAAGAAGTCAGTCCGGCTTCGGCGAGACGCTCCGCCTGCTCTTCACTGAGCAAACCCAGCGTCACACAAGCCTCCATTCCCAGACCCCGAATCCCTCGAACCATCTCCAGAACGTTCTCGAAATCCTCATTATCCTTCGGACCGCGCCACGCTGCTCCCAGGCAGAAACGTGTGGCTCCTTCATTCCGTGCTTCGCGAGCGGCCTTCACGACCTCACTCGCGTTCTTCAGTCCGTGGGACTCAACCTCGGATGCATGATGCGCCGACTGTGGACAATAGGCACAGTCCTCGGGGCATTTGCCCGTTTTGATACTGTTGAGCGTGCATTTCTGGACCGTGAGGGGGTCGTGGTATTCACGATGAGTGGATGCCGCGCGAAAGACCAGCTCTGGCAAAGGCAAATCGTAAACCTGACGGATATCATCGCGAGAAATAGTCACTGAGAACCTCGGAGAATTGGGATACATCTCGTCCGCATTGGGTACAAACAGAGGGTGGCGGTGTAAAGCAGAACATCATTTGCCGCCGCGAAATCGATCTTTTGTGACAGGAATCTTCCTGTGCGCTCACGATTGCCATTGACGGCTGTACGCAAGTTTATGCAACTAATTGCCTGAAAGGCTAATCCAACCGATGGGAGACGTTTGATATGAAAAAACTTTTGGTCCTGGCAGGACTTGTTGCTCTTGCCGGCAGCGCAGACGCTCAGTTGACAGAGGTCTGGCGTGTTCAGGCGGACGACAACCGTACCTGGTTTACGACAACTTCGGCGACCGGTAACTCGCGTATCGTTCGTTCAGTGACATATGATGCCGGCACTGATGAAGTGTACGTGGCCTCCCGCGACGCGGGCGCAAAGCTCGCCCGGCTGAATCCCGGCACGGGCGCTGATATCGCGACGACGGATCTGAGCGGAACCGTTTCCGGCGGCGTCTTCACCTACAGCCAGATCGACGTGGATGAAGCGGTCACACCCGTTATCTATTTCGCCAACCTGACAACAAACGGAAACAGCAGTGCCTTCAAAATCTACCGGATGACGGATGCAACGGACACCGGTACCGTTACAACAGCGTTTGATTCACTCGATGTTGGTCTCGACAGTGTACGCCTGGGCGATTCGCTTGCTGTTGGAGGAAGCGGCACAGGTACCGTGATCTATGCGGCCACCAACAGCACCACTGCCAGTCTCGTTCGTTTCACAACGGCCGATGGCAGCGCATACACAATCGATCAGATCTTCAACCTCGGTGCCTCTGCCGGCCGCCTCGGACTCGACGTACTCGGCAGTGGCACATCTGCTCAGGTATGGCTGAACACATCCGGGGCCGACCCGGTTCGTTTCGACGCATCAACAGACACTCTTTCAGCTGATACGTTTACGGCAGCGGCCGACACGCTTACCGGTCTTGGCCTGGTTGATATCGGTGGAGTTGTTTACCTGGGCGTTGCACCCGGAGCCGGTGCCAATGGCGGTTCGCCGGGCGATGAAGCGGAAGTCTACTCGCTTGCCTCCGGTCCCTTCTCCGCGACAAAGCTCGACAGTACGGTTTCCCTCGCAAACAATGGAGGAAGCGGTGCGTTCCCGAACGGTGACGGTACCAGCGACGTGACATTTGACACCACACGTGACAATGTTATCATCGCAGTCACCAATAACTCGGTTACTGCTCATGATCTGGGCCTGAGTTCTTCAGTCCGGGACTGGAATCTCTACTCAAACTAATACCAGTCAGAGCATGAACCCTTGACGCGCGGACGAGCGGTCGGATTATCCGATCGCTCGTTCTTTTTGGACCCTGAATTCAATATGGCTGTTCGTCTTTCTCTCTTCATTATTGCGGCTCTTTGCATTTCCTGCAGCACTGCTGCAGCGCAGCCGGTGGCAACATTCACCGGAGGAAGCATTTCAAGGGACGAGATCACCGCTTACATGATTTCGACGGGACAACGAGACATCGACCCCGTCCGAACACTCGAGACAAGTGTGGACGAGGAACTTCGAGCGAACGCTTTGTGGCTCATCGAACACGCCGCAAAGCGAATACCATGGGAGGCGCAACTGGCGGCTGAGGCTCGAGACGCGGGGTACGTTCTCCCGGAGGCGGACTCGGCGACTGCAGCGAACCTCTTTGACAAGTGTCTTTCGGGATGGCTCCGGCTGGAGCTTGCAACAGGCATTGATGAACCAACGACGGACAGTTTACGGGCGGCCTATCAGAGATTGGGAGGGACTCTGAATCGCCCGGAGCGTTGGGACGTTGCATATATCTTCAGGCACGTCAGAAATAACGGAGACGAATCAACATGGGAACATGAGGAGAATCTCCTCGAAGATGTTCGTGAACGCGTTTCAAGGGGTGAGATGCGATTCGGGCAAGCAGCCTTCCTCTACTCTCAGGCACCCAGTTCGACGAGGAATGGCCGCATTGGCACGGTCGATACCGATTCGAAGTATCGCCGTGATTTCGTGGAGGCGGTCATGGGATTCGAAAAGACCGGTTTGAGCGATATCGTTCGTCTCGAAAATGGTGTGTATTTATTCGAAATTGGAGCTATTCATCCTGCCAGGTTCATCGGTTTTGAAGAGGCAATGCATCGACATGATTTGAGATTTCTGTTGGTTCAAAATGCTCGAAGCAAGGCCCTTGACGATCAGCTTGAGGCGATTGCCGGCAACTCGGAACAAAATGCCGATCAACTCGCGCAATACGTCCTGGATACCCAGGATACCGTTCCGGCTGAATGCCAGACCCTTTTGCGCATCACGGAAGACCGGCTCCTTGCTTACCGGTGGTTTGACACAAAACATGCACGGGATCTCGCTCCCGGTGAAACGCAGGTTGAAGAGTACTACCGGACTCGATCCAGTGAGATGCGTGAGGAGGGTCAATTTCTGCTTCTGCGGTACCTTCTTCCTCTGGGAAGCCGTGCCGATTCACCGGATTCCAGAGTGGAGCGTCAGGAGCTTGCGATCAAAATCCGAGAAGCGGCCATCAGGGGAGCAACTGACGATGGGCTCCGTCGACGATATGCAGGAAGCGGGTTGATGATCGAACGAAGCGGATGGGTTCGCGGTTCGGGGTCCGCAGAGGCCGACAGCGATCTTCTTGCCGCTGAAGAGGGAAAACTCACAGGGGTTCATGTTCTCAAGGAGGGCGCCGTATTCTATCGGCTGCTGAAACGCCGCACGCCACCCGTCCGGCCACTGGAGGAGATGAGAGCATACATTGAGCAGAATGTGCATCGACTGAATCGTACCAAGCTGGAGGAGGACCTCCTTAGGCGGTATCTGGAGGAAATCGAATTCGAAGAAAGATGGCACGAAATCGACACAAACGTGAACTCCCCTTCCTCTTGACAGCCAGGTCTCCTGCACCGACCTTCCCGCCTCGCCTTGAGCCCGGGGGTTCGTCCTCTCTCCGGCGGCCTTCTGAGTTCATGGCACATCACTGATAAACGGAGAGTTATTCCATGTCGATCACAGCTGAAAAAAAGAAAGCCGTTATTGCCGAATACGCCACGAAAGAGGGCGACACCGGATCGCCGGAAGTTCAGGTGGCAGTCCTGACGGAGCGCATCAACAGCCTGACGGGACACTTGAAGACCAACAAGAAGGATCACCACAGCCGCCGGGGTCTTCTCAAGATGGTTGGCCGCAGAAAGAGCCTGCTGGAGTATTTGAAGAACAAGGATATCGAGCGGTATCGCGCGCTGATCGCACGGCTGGGACTGCGCAAGTGATCGATCAGGACCAAACATGGAAATCAATCATCAGACGGATGGCCAGAGGCATCCGAACCTGATGGCTGCGTGAGTTTGACGCGCCTTCGGCCATTCCGCCGAAGGCGCGTTTTTTCTGATAACCGAAAACGAAGGAGACGAAACAGCAACCCGCGGACAAGGCAGATGCGAGCAGGAGCCGGCCCTCGGGATTTTCATGCACTATCGAAGCGATGCCGGTTCGATACTGGATGTGAATTCCGCAGGCAACTATGCTCCCTCGCCTTCCCGGCACCGCGCACCCTCTACGCTCAAAAGGGAGCAAAACAAACATGGCAAAGACCAGTGTGACTCAGACCAAAGGTCTGAACTTCACCGAATCAAAGATCGTCATCCCTTTCGGTGACGGCAAGGAGCTGGAACTCAGCACGGGCAAGCTGGCCAAGCAGGCTAACGGAGCAGTGCTGGCACGAGTGGGAGGAACATCGGTATTCGCGGCGGTAACGATGTCGGAAGAACCGACAGACCGCGATTTCTTCCCGTTGATGGTCGACTATCGTGAGAAGTTCTACGCGGCGGGCCGTATTCCCGGCGGTTTCTTCAAACGCGAGGCACGCCCCAGTGACAATGAGACTCTTCGTGCACGACTGACGGACCGAACTCTGAGGCCAATGTTTCCGGAAGGATTCCGTCACGAGGTCATCGTTTCCATCACGGTGGTTTCGATGGATCTTGAGAATCCGGCGGACCTGGTTGCAATGTGCGCCGCCAGCGCCGCGATTCATGTCTCAAACATTCCCTTCCTCAAACCGATCGCCGGTGTGCGAGTTGGCCGCATGGACGATGAGTATGTCGTCAACCCGACCTTCGAGCAGATGGATGAGGTCGATGTGAACATGATCGTTGCCGGTCATGCGGACGGCATCAACATGGTTGAAGCCGGCATGCTGGAAGTCAGCGAGGCGGAAACGGTTCGTGCACTGGAAGTCGCGCACGACGCGATCAAAACGATTTGTGACGGTGTCGAAAAGCTTCGACGGAAAGCCGGCAAAGAGAAGATCGAGTATGAGATCCCCCAGAAAGATCAGGCCCTTGTCAAGAAAGTCGAAAAGCTGGCGACTCCTCACATCAAGGATATCACCAAGACGCACGAGAAGAAGGCCCGCGAGAAACGTGTGAAGCAGGCGGTCACTGAAATCCGTGAAAAACTCGGTGAAGAATACGCGGAGCACGGCAGTGAGGTCTCCTCCATTTTCCACGACATCGACGAACGCGAAATGCGGAAGCACGTGTTATCCAAGGGCGTTCGCGCCGATGGCCGCAAGCCGGCCGAGATTCGTCCCATTTGGTCTGAGGTGGACGCTCTGCCATCTGTGCATGGTTCTTCAGTCTTTACCCGTGGTCAGACGCAGGCACTCGCCATCGTGACGCTGGGATCAACGGACGATCAGCAGATGATCGACGACATGACGGGTGTGACTCACAAGCACTTCTTCCTGCACTATAACTTCCCAGGCTTCAGTGTCGGCGAAGCAAAGGCGCCGCGTGGTCCGGGCCGTCGTGAGATCGGTCACGGCGCTCTTGCCGAACGCGCTGTCAGCGTTATTCTTCCTGATCGCGAGACGTTTCCTTACACGGTGCGTGTCGTTGTTGAGATTCTCGAGTCCAATGGTTCATCGTCCATGGCGACGGTTTGTTCCAGCTCCATGGCACTCATGGACGCGGGTGTGCCGGTGAAGCGCCCGGTGGCGGGTATCGCCATGGGCTTGATTGCGAGCGAAGACGGCAAGAAGACCGCCATCCTCAGTGACATCCAGGGTATTGAGGATCACTGTGGCGACATGGACTTCAAGGTCTGCGGCACCAGTGAAGGCATTACCGCCCTTCAAATGGATATCAAGATCGAGGGCGTTTCGAGCAAGATGCTCGCCGAGGCTCTTGAGCAGGCCCGCCAGGGACGTCTGCATATTCTCGACAAGATGGCCGAGACCATCGGTGAGCCGCGTGACGAGATGAAACCTCAGACGCCGCGAATGACGATTCTTCAAATCCCGGTTGAAAAGATCCGTGACGTCATTGGTTCCGGCGGCAAGACGATCCGCTCGATTCAGGAAACCACCGGCGCCAAAATCGATATCGAGGACGATGGCACGATCTACGTCACAACGGCCAACGCTGAAACGGCGGAGAAGACCATCATGATGATCGACGGCCTTGTCCGCGAAATCGAGGAAGGTGAAGTCCTGACGGGCAAGGTGGTCCGTGTGATCGACAGCGGAGCCATCGTGCAGTTGTCACCGAACAAGGATGGAATGATTCACATCAGCGAGCTTGAACATCGCCGCGTCGAGAAGGTCGAGGATGTGCTGAATGTCGGAGACGAAGTGAATGTGAAGGTGCTTGAGGTCGATTCCTCCCGCGGGCGCATTCGCCTCAGCCGCAAGGCTCTGATCGAAGGGGGAGGTGGTGACGGCAACGATGGTGGCGGTTATGATCGTGGTCGAGGGCGCTCCAACTCTGATCGCCGTGGCGGCGGGCCTCGTGCCTCCTCCGGGAAAGAGGAAGGGAGTGGCGGAGGCAGAGCCCGCCGCCCGCGTCCGCCGCGTCCGCGCCGTGATCGCGACGAGTAAGTGAAGTATACACTCTGAAAGAATCAAGAGCCGGGCAATTCGCCCGGCTCTTTCGCATTCATACAACCAGTGTGGTTCAACGCTATCCCGCCAGATTGTTCCTTATCCAGCCGGCAATCTTGTCAGCGGGAATGCGTTCCTGCTCCATTGTGTCACGATCACGAACCGTGACGGCATGGTCCTCGAGTGAATCCACGTCCACGGTGATGCAATAGGGGGTGCCGATTTCGTCCTGCCGACGATAGAGTTTTCCAATGGCGCCGGTATCGTCATACACGGCGTTCGTGAATCGTTTGAGATCCGTCGCGATCTTGCGAGCCATTTCCACGAGGTCCGGGCGATTCTGCAGCAGCGGCAGTACTGCGGCCTTGATGGGGGCGAGATCCTTGTGAAGGCCGAGCACCACACGCTTACTTTCCTTGCCGCCCTTTCCTTCATCGGCACGCCGCACGACTTCCTCGCGATACGCGTCGCAAAGGAAGGCCAGAACCGCTCGGTCAGTACCCGCGGCAGGTTCGATGACGCATGGCAGATAGTGTTTTTCAACCTGTGGATCGAAATACCGCAGGTCGCGACCGCTGTGCTCCATGTGCTGGGTCAGGTCAAAGACCCCGCGATGAGCAACGCCTTCCAGCTCCTGCCAGCCAATGGGGTACAGATATTCAATGTCCGTGGTGCCACGTGAATAGTGAGAAAGCTTTTCCTTCGGGTGATCGTAGAACTTCAGGTTTTCGCGGCGGATGCCGTAGCGCACGTACCACTCCAGGCGTTCGTTCCTCCAGAAGTCGAACCACTCCATGTCCGTTTGCTCGCCGTCCTGGCAGTATTCCGCCGGTTTGCAGAAGAATTCCATTTCCATTTGTTCGAACTCGCGAGTTCGAAAGATGAAATTCCGCGGTGTGATTTCGTTTCGGAAGGATTTGCCCTGTTGAGCCAGGCCGAAGGGCAGTTTGCGGCGGGCTGTTGCACGGGCACTCTCGTAGTTGATGAAAATTCCCTGAGCTGTTTCGGGACGCAGATACACACGCGCGGAACTGTCCTCGACCGGACCCACGGTGGTGGAGAGCATCAGGTTGAACATGCGGGCAGCTGTCAGTTTGCCACCGTCATCGGGGCTGAATCGCCCGACGGTTGTCGAACCCTCAACTTCCTCGAGCTTTACCCTCCGGCCCTCAAGGCCCAGGTGCTTCTCCCACCAGGTCTGATAGAACTCCTTCGCTTTCTTCTTTGTCGGTGCCCAGATCTCACCGCCCTCAATTGCCTTTGGTTCCTCATCTGTCACGTCAACGGTTCGGTAGAGCGTGCATTCCGTGTCCTCGATGTGATCATCACGGTAACGCTTTCGCGACGGACCAAGGCTGTCACAAAGAGGGTCGGTGAAGTTTTCCACATGGCCGGATGCTTCCCAAACCGAGGGATGCAGAAGAAGGCATGAATCCACACCTTCAATATCAAAACGCTCCTGCACCATTGCGCGCCACCAGGCGTCCTTTACATTGCGCTTCAGTTCGGCACCAACGGGGCCGTAGTCGAAGGTTCCCTGCAGACCTCCGTAAATTTCCGAGCCGGGGAAGATGATTCCGCGCCTCTTGCAGAGTGAAACAATCGTATCGAGGGTCACATCGGAACGTTGAGACTTGTCGGCCATGGCAGGGTCGGATGCCTCCGTGAGCTGGCGGCGGTACGAGGCCGCCGTAAGGAGGCGGTGTTCTGGCGATGCTCTCCCACGGTGCCAACCGGGAAGTTCGAACGGACCGGCTCTACCAGAGAACCACGTCCCAGAAGTGTTCGGGTTCCTTCCCGTAGCCGATGCCGGGTGCCAGTTCAATCCACCCTTCGCGGTCGACGACGCCTCCGCGATCATTGTCGTTGTGGATCAGGTTGAAACCGAAGACGGTATTTTCCCTCAGTTCAACAGGATTAATGACGGCCGCGGGAATTCGCAGTTCGTAGCGAAGGACACCGGCCTCCCGGTCGATACCGGTCGCCAACTCACAGTCGTTTTCCACCACATCAGAAATGCGGCCCTCCGGATAGAATCCGGCGAAGATACCCGGTGATCCGTCACTCATGCGTGCGACTTCAATTTCAAAATCATTACCATCAAATGTCTCATCCGCAGCCGCGTCATTCAATCCATCGATGGCAATCTGCAGGGTGTCGTAGTTCCAGAATGTTGTGTCCGTTGGCAGATGAAGCACGTCATCATGGACTTCGAATGCAAAGTAGAGATCATCTTCAGTCCACCCAATCCATCCACGCATGGACTGATCCGCCTCTCCCCCGGAAGTTGACTCATTGAAGTCCACCTCGGTCATCAACGATGCCGGCAAAGCAGGCTCCAGATCAAACCACTCGCTCAAATCAGCATCGATTTGAGGCAACTTCTCCAGTCGATATGCATGCATAAGCCGAAACTCGGTGGATGTTTCGGCACGGTCGTCCCCGACATCGATTGCCGCCGAAATGTCGAAACGCGCGGGGAGATCCATGGAGTCTGAAGAAACCGTGATCGCATCATCGAGAATTGTGGCGGAACTCGCGGCAAGTTCGACGGTGCTCACTCTCGATGATTCGAAGAGACCGGGAGCCGTTACAGAGAGTGTCGCGGACTCAGGCTCTCTCCGATGATTCGTGATCTCGAGCGCAATGGTGCCGGCCGGCCGGGCCAGTTCGCGGTAAGGCAGGATACGAAGGGCAAAGGGTTGTGCAACTTCAATGGAGGCATGAAGATTCAGTTGCGTTGTCGCGGTTACTCCAAACTCACCCGTTGTTGAATTGCTCATAACAACAGCGATGGGAAGAGACCGGACATCGTCGTCTGATTCATCCGATACCTCGAGAGTGATCGGTATCGTTATAACCTGACCCGGCCGATAGGCTGGCGAAAGCGCTCTGCTTTTGTGGTCATACAGGTGAAAAACACCCAGAACTCTTGCAGCCTCCGGAGATTCCGGCAACACCACATCAATATCGACAACCGATCCGGGCACAGCCTCCGGGAATTCCGAACGCAGTTCGATGCGTGCGGCGTACTCGACCAGAGGCCCAACGCCTTCCAGGTACAGAGGCTCATCGGTGACAGTCAGGTGATAGTGGCTGTTTTTGCTGCGAAGGACTTCACGATCTCCCGCCATTGAGACTTTTGTTACCGCTGTCGAGTCGAGAGGGAGGTTAACTTCGACTTCCGTTTCCTCCTGCGTCGCCCACAGCGCCATCACGCGATCATGACCGTTCGAAAAAACATGAGATGTGATGCCGGGTTGAAAGACCGGTGAGCCGATGTAGTCCAATTCACCCAGCATGTCGCACAGTGTACGATGAGAGAGGAAGAACGGCTTGGGTGAACCGTCGTATCGCGCAAGACCTCGATAATGAGCCGGATCAAGTGCCGGATCGTCCGTCCAGTCTTTGAGCGACAGATGAAAGATGCGCTCGATTCCCATGCTGACAAAATCAATCAGCATTCGAATACTGCGTTTTGCCTGTACGTCTTCCGGTACACCTCCCGGTCCTGAATAGATTCCTGTCTCTGTTATCCAGAGAGGTTTCTCATCATCCTGCTCCCGCATGACCTCGCGAAGCGCATTCGCATCACGCCTGAGTTTCGCCACATCCGGATCGTTTCCGTAGGTGTGATAAGAGAGCACATCGAAATATCCCTTTGCGCCATGCGCGTACATTTCCCGCAGGAAACGCACATCCGGCCCGGCCGTCGCTCCTCCCAGAATCACGCAGTCCGGATCGGCTTCTTTCGCGCGTCGATATGCTTCCTGCAGCAAGGCAACATAGTTTCCAGTGTCAGGCTTTGGCGTCCAGAAGGGCAGAATGTTGGGTTCGTTCCAGACCTCCCAGTGCTTGATCTGATCCTTGTAACGATCGACGATACGAAAGACGTACTCGCCGTAGCGTTTGATTTCTTCAGATGTAGAGGGCGCATGCTCCATGTCGGCGGCCTGGTAACACAGAATCACAACGGCGTTCACGTCCGCCTCTCGAAAGTCCCTCATGGCTTCGTCGAAGTAGCTCCACTCCCAGACGTCGGGCTCCGGTTCGGCCACGGCCCACCAGAAATCCCGCCGGTCCCAGCGAGCTCCCGTCAGGAGGTAAAGGTTCATGAAACGATCAGCCTGTTCGAGGGCGTCCGGCTCCTCCGCTTTGTGGCTGTATGGAAAGCCCATCAATCCGTAGGGGGATGGATGAAACTCTTCTCCGAGAGTCGGAGAAGTGAGTGCCAGAAGCCAAATAATCGAAAAAAAAGCCACGGAGCGCGACATGACAGACCTCCCGAAAGAATGAGTATTTGTCTTCAGGGAAAGTCCTGAGGGCAATACGTAACCGGTAACGTGTCGGAAGGCCCGAAAAGGGGTTGAGGCTCGGAACTCCGATCCATTGACTGCCCCGTTAGTTGGAACACTCAGAGAGGGAGACTTGCATGCCACCCGAGGTCACCCAGTCAACCGCATCCTTTGCCCCCGCTGACTGGATCGTCGTTCTCATCTATATGGCGATCGTTACCGGAATCGGTCTGTGGACCGCCCGGGGCCAGACCTCGCAACGTGACTATTTCCTGGGTGGGCGCTCCCTTCCCTGGTGGGCGGTGGGGTTTTCCATCGTCGCGACTGAAACCAGCGCCCTGACGTTCATTGGCATTCCGGCCGTCGCCATTGGATCAATATCGATTCTGGAGAATGGATCCATTGCCGTCTCGCCCGGCAACATGTTCTTCATGATGACCGTGATCGGCTATTTGACGGGGCGGCTGTTCGTTATTCTGTTCATTATTCCGAAGTACTTCGACGGCGATGTCTATACAACATATGAATTGCTGAACCGCACTTTCGGTCAACGCGCCCGTGGTATGGGAAGTGCACTCGCAATGGTGGCAACCGCGCTGGGCGCGGGTGTGCGCGTTTACCTGACAGCAATTCCCGTCATGATCGTGCTGAGAACGGTTCCCGCGCTTTCTGAAATCGGAATTTTCCAGTCAGTGCTCATTATCATGGCCGCCGCGATGATCTACGTGGCACTGGGAGGCATTAAGGCGGTGGTATGGACCGACATGCTCCAGTATTTCATATTTGTCGGTGCGGGCACATTTGCTCTTGTTTATATCCCCATGTTATTGACCGGTGAAAATGCGGCACCATCGGGTGCGGAAGGCTGGGCAGCCGTCCGCGAACTGTCAGACGGAAGACTCCGCTGGTTCAACTCCGGCTTCGGCGGCGAGAACCCGCTCAAAACGATCCTAAGCAGCCACAACCTGATTGCGGGACTCATCGGTGCACCGTTGGGGATCATCTTTGCGTTTGGCTTCGATCAGATGAACGTCCAGCGGGTATTGGCATGCAGGAACTCCGCAGACGGCCGGAAGGCCATGGGTCTCAGCGCAATCATCATTGGACCTCAATTTCTTCTCTTCCTGGGAATCGGTGTCTGTCTCGCTGCATTCTATGCTCTTCAGGACTGGCAACTACCCATGCCTCCGTGGGATCCGACAGATCCCGACCCGGTCGCAAAAGCGGATTATGTTTTTCCCATCTTCATTCTCTCGGAAATGCCCATTGCCGTAAAAGGGTTTTTTGTTGCCGCGATCCTCGCAGCAGCCATGTCGAGCGTGTCATCCGCTCTCGGCGCCATGGGCAGCATGGCGGTTATGGATTTCCTTCGGCCTCTCCGTGGTGAGAACCCCGACAGCCGTAAAGAGCTTCTTGTGTCGCGCATCAGCGTCGGAGTTGCAGGAGTGGCCCTCATTGTCGTTGCAATGGCCTGCCGGCAGGCACCGTTTGTTTTCGATCTCGCGTTTACTCTTGTCGGACTGACAACGGGTGGCATCATGGGGGCTTTTTTCTGGGGTCTTTGGAAAAAACGCTGGTTTGACCTGCCTGTTATCGCAGGTATGGCGGCGGCTTTCGTGTTCATGGTTTTCTTTAACCTGGCAATGCAGAAGGACATCATTTGGAACGTCATCTGGGTTTGGCATCCACTCATCGGAACGACGGTTTGCATGCTGACAATTGCCGCAACAAGCGCGTTCCTGAAGGGCAGGCAGGGCGTCGGCATCCGCTGACGCAACTTCCAAAATGAGTCTCGATCTCAACACACTCAGGAAGGTTGTCGAGTCGGACCCGGATGATTCGATGATGAGGTTCGCGCTGGGTCAGAAGATTTACGATGAGGTGCAAACCCGCGACGGTTTGATGGAAGCCGCCGGCCATTTCCGGTTTTCCTGGCAGGCGTCACCGGAAAACGCGGTCTATGGGTACAAGCTGGGGCTTGTTCTGGCCGACCTCGGCGAAGAGGAGGAGGCCAGGTCGGTTCTCAAGGCTTCTCTCGAATGCGCACGCGTGAGTAACGAAGGAGAAGGTCACGATCTTGTTCCGGCAATCGAGGACGCACTCGATTCGCTTTCGGACTAGCCGCCCTCTTTGCCGAGTTCTTTCTCAAGAGCCTGTATCTTTTCTTCCAGCACTGCAAAGCGATCAAGCACCGGGTCCGGCAAGTGGATGTGGTCAAGCTGACTGGCGGGATGAACGCGCTGACCCCTGTGACGCACTATTCGACCAGGAATGCCCACGACTGTCGAACAGTCCGGCACATCGCTTAACACAACGCTGTTTGCACCGATGTACACGTCGTTGCCAATGGTGATGTTCCCCAACACTTTCGCACCCGCGCCGATCACAACGTTATCCTTGAGTGTCGGATGGCGCTTGCCGGATTCCTTGCCGGTTCCACCCAGAGTGCAGCCCTGAAACAACAGGCAGTTACTACCGATAATTGCGGTTCCACCAATAACCACGCCCGTCCCGTGATCGATGAAAAAACCGGGACCAATTCGTGCCCCGGGATGGATCTCGATTCCAGTGACCCATCGATTGAGCATCCCAACAAACCGAGGCAGAACGGGAATGCCCAGCATGTGCAGAGAATGTGTGAGCCGATGTACAAGGATGGCGTGGAAGCCATGATAGCAGAGCACAATCTCGAGCCATGCCAGGGGACCCTGAGCCGCGGGATCGTTATCGAGCGCCGCTTTGATATCTCGTCGTATTGTCTGTAAGAGCGAGAGCTTGCGCGTCATAAGAGATCCGATCAGCGCAGGGTCACGCTGTGCTTCGATTGAAGCGTTGAGAGGATCTTGTTGCAGGTCTCGCTCACCTGTTCGTCTTTGAGAGTCTTGCCCGGGTCCGGATCTCTAAAGGTCAGCTTAAAGGCGAGGGAGCGTTTGTCCGCTTCGATATTTTTTCCCTGGTAGAGGTCGAAGAGATTCACGTTTTCCAGTATCTGACCTCCCGCGGACCGAATGGTGCGTTCGAGCTGGAGCGCGGAGGTCTTGCGGTCGACAAGAATGGCAATATCGCGGCGCGACGCCGGCGTTCGCGGCAGCTCTTTATACTTCGCGGTGTCAGCGGCCTCGACGATCGGTCCATCCAGAGGGCTCTCCAGTAGCAGCACGCGTTTCTTCAACCCCAGTTCGTGCGCAAAAGCGGGATGGAGTTCTCCAAACCAGCAAAGACGCTGCCCCTTGCGCAGCAGAGCGGCGGAGCGTCCGGGATGAAACAACGGATGGTCTGTCATCTGTTCGACAACTGTTCGCCGAATCCCAAGGCGGGAGACCAGCTCTTCCGCAACACCCTTCATGTCGAAAAAGTCAAAGTCACGCGCCTGGCTGCGCCAGTCCGCCTTTTCCCCGCCGGTCATGGCCACACACAGCCACGGGCGCTCATTTGTGTGCGCCGTCAACGGGTCGCCGTTGTCTGACTCCTCTACCTCACGCCATTCATATGTGCGGCCGATTTCAAACAAGCGCACAGCCTCAACACTCTGATTCAGGTTAGTCGCGACGTTACGGAGCAGGGATGGAATCAGCGAGCGGCGCATAACCGCCTGATCAGCCTGGAGCGGATTTTGAACGTGAACGTCGAGACCGTCTCCTTCGAACCCGGCCGAAATATTGTCTTCCGTGCCCACAAAGGAGAAGTTGATCGCCTCACAAAAGCCGAGCGCTGACAATTCATCGATGATTTGCTCGCTCAGATTGCGCACCGGATTGACGGAGTGTGCCGCGCTGCGTACGGCGGGAATCTCGACCGGGATGTTTTCGTATCCGTGAATGCGAGCGATCTCCTCCACCAGATCGGCCTCACATGTCACATCGGGACGGTGAGGAGGTGGAATCGCGACAAGCTGGTTTTCCGCTGCGCTTGTGATTTCAAAGGCAAGGTTTGCAAGAATGTCCGACATTTGGCGACCGCTGAGCTTGAGCCCTGCAAGACGGTTCGCACCTTCGATACTGAGCTTGATCGGCTCCCTCTGAGGTAACCCGGTGGAAACGTCGATCGCACCTTTCAATACCTCACCGCCCGCCAGGTCGGCAATGAGTTGAGCTGCGCGATGCAGGGCGTTGAGTAGTCGTTGGTAATCGGTACCACGCTCGAAACGATAGGACGCATCCGTGCTCTTGCCCAGACGTCTTGCCGTGCGACGAATCGTGGAGGGAACAAAGTAGGCGGCCTCGAGAAGAATGTTCGTCGTCTTTTCCGAGACCTCCGTTTCACCGCCTCCCATAATCCCGGCAAGCGCAATGGGCTTTTCAGAATCGGCAATTAGAAGATCACTCGGTTCCAGTTCGGCTTCTGTTTCATCGAGGAGTGCGAGTTTCTCTCCGGGCTTCGCGTTTCTCACCACAACCGTGTGCGATGCGAGCGTGTCCAGATCGAATGCATGAAGAGGGTGACCGAGTTCGTACATGACATAGTTTGTCACATCCACCACGTTATTGATGGAGCGCAAGCCCGCGGATTCGAGTCGCACGCGCAGCCATGTCGGGCTGGGTCCGATTTTCACGTTGCGAATAACTCGAGCGGCATACCGCGGACAATCCGTACGGGCTTCCACAACGACCCGGGCGACGGACTCGGCTTTTTCGGAAGTTTCAGTGAACTTAACTTCCGGCAGGCGAAACTTCCCTCCCGTTTTGGCAGCAAGATCCCGCGCCAGACCCGCAAGAGAAAGCACGTCGGGGCGGTTTGGTGTCACTTTGATATCGATCAGGGCGTCAAAGGGCTCGCCTGCCTTGAGTCCTTCGTCTTGAATCCAAATTCCGTCCGTGTCGCTCTCAATACCGAGCTCTTCAGGCGAGCACATCATCCCGTGACTTTCGACACCCCGAATCTTTGTGGGTTTCAACTTGAACCCGTCGCGCGGAATTGTGGAACCGATCTTTGCCAAAGGAACCTTCTGTCCCACGGCAATGTTCGTGGCGCCACACACGATCTGCAGCGGCTTCGGTTCGTCCGCCCTGACCCTGCAGAGGGAGAGCTTGTCCGCGTCCGGATGCCGGCCCAGCTCAACGATCTCGCCAACGACAAACTCACCATTTCCCGCGCCGAGATCCGTTTCGCCTTCAACCTCATGCCCTGCCATTGTGATGGCATCCAATAACTCTTCGTACTTGAGGTCCGTTTCCAGATAGTCTCTCAGCCAGCGCAGGTTGAATTGCATCGTTTTCGTCCGTTTGGGTATGATCGTACGCGGTGTGAAAAAGAACGAACCGCAATTCGCGGTTCGTTCCGTTGATTGCAGGCAAATCTCTTTCCGCCTACTTCGAACCGAATCTGACCCCGATCAGATCCTTTGCTTCATTCAGCCGTTTTCCCTTTGTCGCCTGGTCATCGTATTCCGCCAGACTTTCCTCATCCAGTTCCTGTCTCTTGTACTCATCATCTGAAAGGTAGTTTCCACCGTCCTCGTCATACTCAGCGTCAGCGTCAAGATTCAGGTTACGATCCTCGGATGGTTCGCCGCCGGTATCGTATCGTTCATCAAAGTACGACTCCCGGCGTTCCGCTTCCTCTTGCGCGGCCTCCGAGAAATCTTGAACGGCGGCAGCCACTCGATCCTCGAATTCATCGACCTTTTCAGCCGGCACGGTCATGAGCCGCAGACCGGCGGCTGCAACCAGTAGAAGATCAATCACAAGCAGTGTCAAACAGGCCCATTTCATCAGTGGTCACCTCCTGTAAGGCGATATCGTCAGAACTGCGAAAGGAACCTTGCGTCGTTCTCGTAGAGTAGCCGGATATTGTTAATACCGAACTTGAGCATCGCGATGCGATCCAGACCGAGTCCAAAGGCAAAGCCGGACCATATCTCCGGATCGATGCCACAATTTCTCAGCACATTCGGGTGAATCATCCCGCAGCCAAGAATTTCCATCCATCCGGCGGAAAGCCAGTCGCACTTCACGTCCACCTCCGCGCTGGGCTCGGTGAAAGGGAAGAACGAAGGGCGAAAACGCGTTTCCGCATCCGCACCAAAAAGCGCATGCACGAATTCGTTCAGTGTTCCCTTGAGATGAGCCATGGAGACGCCCTTGTCCACCAGGAAACCCTCCATCTGGAAGAACATGGGGGAATGTGTGGCATCAGCGTCACAGCGATAGACCTTGCCGGAACTGATCACTGCAAGCGGCGGCTTTCGAGAGGACATCGTGCGAATCTGATTGGGAGACGTGTGGGTTCGCAACACATGGCCACGATCCGTGAAAAACGTGTCCTGCATGTCTCGGGCCGGATGATCCGGCAAAAAATTGAGGGCGTCGAAATTCACCCATTCACTTTCGACTTCCGGCGACTCCGTAATCTGGAAACCCATTCCGGCGAAGACATGTTCGATTTCGCGACGAACCTGAGTGATGGGGTGCAGATGGCCACCCGCGGGAGCCGTGCCGGGCAAGGTGACGTCGATCGTTTCAGACTGAAGACGCAGGTTAATGCGTTCACGCTCAAGACGAACACGCGACTCTTTTTCGCCCTCCAGAATCCGGGCTTTGTGACTATTGAGCAATTTGCCCGCGGCGGGCTTTTCAGCCCCCGGCAAACCGCCAAAACGGCGATTAAGCTCTGCAAAAACGCCTTTCTTGCCGAGGAAACGAACACGAAGCTCTTCAAGGGCTTCAACTGACTCCGCCGCGGCGAGGGCTTCAACCGCCTGGGCGCCAGCCGCTTCAACATCCGCAAGCAATGCCTGAAGCTCTGCCGAGGTATCTCCCGGGGAGTCAGCTTCGGACACGTTAACTGCTGAGGTATCAGACATTTGAGAAGACAATCCCAATCTTTCATGAGGGAGGCGGCTTACCTCCCTGGAGCGCCGGATGGTTTGTCTCGTCCCGGGCCAACGTCAAAGGGATTTTGAGCCGGATGGAAGACGGCAAATTGAAGCGGGTTGCGTCTGCCTGCGCATCCATGTTGATTCTCAGACTCGAGTTTCCGCGATACGTGATGCGACGGGAACCGGCGTGCTTATCCTCATCTCCGTGTCGGCTCCGAGCCATCTATGGCGGAAAAGTCCCGCACTCACCGGTACCAACACCTTCGTGACCGCGGTCGCGAAAGCTTCGAGGTGCGCGATCTCGTGGGCACAACGCTCGAGGATCGGTATCATCTGGAGCGTATCATCGGCCAGGGAGCGATGGGGACCGTGTTCCTCGCATCCCAGACCCGGCTGAAGCGGAAAGTTGCAGTCAAGGTTCCAAGGCCTGAGCTCTGCCGGAAAAAACGCTTCATGCAGCGCTTTGAGCGCGAAGCTCTGACGATGGCGAAAATCGTCCATCAGAACATTGTTCAAATCATCGACGTCTTTATTTCCAGTTCACCAACCAAGCCCAGCTTCATCGTCATGGAGCATATTGAAGGGCTGCCCTTTGACCGCTATCTTCGGCACAATCGCGACACGATTACGCTACAGCACCTGATGGACGTCTTCCTTCAGATAGCGGGCGGGCTCGACGCGGCCCACGAACAGGGAATCATCCACCGCGACATCAAGCCCTCCAACATTGTCATTACCGAGCCCGGTCACAGAGCCAAGATCATGGACTTCGGCGTCGCGCGGGCCGAGGAAGACAATGGCGCCGTCACGGAAGAACAGCATGTCGTCGGCACGCCTTTGTTCATGTCCCCCGAGCAGATCGTGGGGGATAAAATCACACCGGCGATCGATATCTTCGCATTCACGCTCGTCATGTACCACGTCCTGTGCGGCAAAGCCCCGTGGGAAGCGAAAACAATCACACAAATTCACGAGGCTCACCTGCGAGATCACCCAACCGCTCCTTCAAAACGAAACCCGCATCTCCCCAAGAAGCTCGATCTTGTCCTCTTGCCGGGCCTGTCAAAAGACCCGCTCATGCGGCCGGAGCGTGCGTTTGAATTTGTGACCCAGGTCAACGACGCACTGGGGAGTATGGCGGGCTGGACGTACAAGGAACTCTTCCAGGGTAACACCATGGAGGCCGCCAAGGGTCTGGTACAGGCTTTGGCCACGGATCACGGCGATGATGCGTCCGGTCTTCCCAGCGAGGAAGAACCGGACTTTGGCGATTCCAACGGCAAGTCGACCGTTCGTAACCCCAGCCTTCATGATGGCATCGAGGAATATCCCTCCGCCAGCTCAGTAATGCGACAGATCTTCTGGCTGAAATCCGATGGGCAGCCCTCCCCCACTCCTCCCGCAGGCAAGCCGGAGCGCCGAACAACCCCCTCTTCAAAGACCGGAGAGTTGGAGCCGGACGCGGATACTGCCAAACTGGACCCTGCCGCAGGCACCGGAACCGAAGACCCGGCCATGGCGGACACCCTTGAGTCCTCCGGCCCGGGGTCCTTTGCGGCAAAGGGCACCCGCGAAATGGCTGTCGACGAATTCGACACCGAAAAGTTCCGGGATCGTCCATCGATTCCCTCCCGCCCCGCGGCATTCCCGCCTGACAATCGAGAGCAGTCACAGTCGTCAACGGCGCCTGGTGCTGAAGGTAACCGATCAAAACGAATGCATTATGCCGCGGCCACTGCCGGCTTTGTGGCACTACTGCTTGTTATTGCCATGATCCGAAAAGACAGCGGTGACGGCAAGCCGCCCGTGGAAACGACAGCTGTTGTTGCAGCGCAGCTGCCCGACAAGCGCGATTCAGGCGCTTCGGTTTCACCCACGCCGGTTCAAACCCCGCGCGAGACCCAGCCTCCGTCAGTCCCCAGCCCAACACCAATGCCCCTGATCGTGGCGACACCTGAGCCAACATCGTCACCTTCCCCGACACCTGTGCCTCAGCCTTCCCCAACACCCACGCCAATTCCAACAGCCAGTCCAACCCCTCGACCCACACCATCTCCGACTCCCGCTCCGACACCAACTCCTGCTCCAACCGCTTCCCCAACAAGAACGCCGGCTCCTTCTCCAACGCCACTTGTTACACTCGTTACAACAACACCAACCCCGTCGGGACTGAGCTCACCAGAGTGGGACCCTGATCAGAATCCCCCCATCGTGGGCCTCTCGAAAGATTCCCCAATTGTCGATGAAATCGAAGGCTTCTTCCGCGAAGACATCCAGCGCCCCGCTTATCGTGGAATGTTCCTGCAAGTCAACAATTCACTGGTTGGAACCGGGAGCCCCGCCGCAGACCGCCTCGTGAAGGTTTTTCGCCAACTTCAAGACGAACACCGGGAAGTCGCCATGAGTATCGAACTCGTTTTGCGGAACTCGGATTTCTGGTCTGAGCGGGCACGGGTTGCGGTTAATGTGAAGATTATCGGCCGTCCGGCTTCCAATCCAAATCCCAACTACCGAAAAACACTGCTCGCCCCCGAGGAACCGCTGACAATATGGCTCGTCAAGGACCATGCTCAGTGGAAGATCCTGGACATGCAGGGCAACATTCCCGATCCAGAGTGATCGCATTCGGAGGATCCGCACGATGATTTCAAAGACACGACATTTGCTCGCGACAACAGTTTGCGCCGTCATGCTTGCCGGCTGCATCGGGCAATATGACAATTCGGCAATTTTCACGCCCGGTCCCCACGAGGGGATGGACGAGATTACTCTCGTGCAAACCTACGGCACCCCGTCGTGGCAGGGATTTGCGGAAGACAAGAAGCTCTACACCTGGAAAGTGCGCGATAACACATACATTCTCGTCGTAGGTGTTTACGACGGCTACGATCTTGTTGTGACCGTGGAAAACGGAGAGGTCTCGGAAGTCACGCGTGCTCCGCGTCCGAAAGCTCTCACGATACTTTCGCCGCTTCCCTGGGCGGAAGCGGACTGACTTACCGCCGCCTGACGCATCCTGAATGAACGAGTATGCGGCCACCACCGTCTGGTATTTACCCGCCCTGACGTGGTGGCCTTTTGTCGTTCTGGTCGGTCTGCTCGCTCTGCCACTCGCCACAAGAATGTTCCGCGGCCTCGCGGACCGCGGTGGAAGCATCTCCTCCGCCGTGGGACTGGCTTTCATTCTATGCGCCTCCTGGATACCGGCAGTGAGAGATCCGGACTTCTCTTCCGGGAGAAATCTCCTTCGACTGATCTGTCTCCTGGCCGCGGTCTCATTCACCGTACGCGCTGCCATGGCCGTCAAAGCACATCCGCTACTTTCGCGCGAGCCCCGTTGGCGAATGTCTGTCTGGTGGCCTGCCACATTGTTTCTCGTGCTCGCTGTTCTTCCGTTGAATCATACCGCGGCCGGGATCTGGTTTGCTGTCCTGCTCCTGCTCATCACATCCGTTTCTTCCCTGCTTGAAGCTCCTGATCGTACGCGAAGCTCACTTCGGAGAGCCGCTGTGCCATTCGCGATATCCCAGGTCATTGCCCTCACCGGCTTTGTGGCCTTTTGCCATATTCGCTCGTTTATCCCCTGGGTGCACTATGGCCCGGAATACTCGGGCGCGGAGAAATTCAGCAACTTCATGCACCTGGCTTCAGCAATGAGAGCAACAACGCTTCCGCCTGCTGATGCATGGTTTTCAGGACTCCCGACAAACTACTACTATGGCGGGCACCTCCTTGTTGCCACAATCGCCAAAGCAACGGGAACAGGTCCTGGACACGCATTCAATCTGGGTCTCGCCACGATGTTCGCTCTGACACTCAGCGGCGGATTCGGTCTAAGCCTCAACCTCCTGAATCTGACATCCTCTGCAAAACGGTTTCGCAATCTGGCGCTTCCTTCCTCCATCGACTGGGCCGTACTCGGGACGCTGGCCGTTGGTGTCTTTGGAAACGTTGACGCACTGATTCAGTTCCATGAAAGCGGCTGGAGCCTTACAGCCCTTGAACGATTCGACTACTGGCGTTCCAGCCGCGTTATTCACAGTGCGCCGGATTCCATATCGCAACCCGGAACGATCACGGAGTTTCCGTTTTTCAGCGCCATTCTTGGTGATTTACATCCTCACCACATGGCAGTTCCATTCGCGTTGATCGTTCTGCACACAATGGTGAATCTGCATCGGTTAAGCGTGCGAAGCACCACATGGAGGCAATGGCTGCAGCGCTGTAGCGGCAGCCTGGTTTTGCTGGGCGGGGCTCTGGGGCTTGTTTTTCCGGTGAATATTTGGGACAGTGTTGTCTTCGGGCCAACCGCACTGTTCGTTCTCTGGTTTTCCGTTCGTCATATTGAGTGGCCCGAGGCACTGACTCGGCCAGCTCGGTTTGCCCTCGTTTTTGTCCCGGCATTATGGGCAACATCGTTAATCTGGAACTCCTCAAGCGGATCGATCACTCTTTTTGGAAGTGTGGCAGGTTTCATTGCCTCATCGTTACTGGCGCTTTCCGCCGCCACGCTACAGAGACATGCCACCGCCCTTCTGCCAGTGCTGCTGGCAGGTTCGGGAATACTGGCGTTTGCCGGGGGGTTCAGTACCGGG
>JANQSL010000275.1 GCA_028284075.1 Candidatus Sumerlaeia bacterium
CGAGGATGCGGCTCTGATGCATGAGCGTCTCGGTGTGGCATACGAGAACTCCGGACAGATTCGCGACGCACTTGCCGTTTATCACGATCTTCTGAAAGCAACCGCCGGCGACTCTCTCAACGAAGCGCGGCAGCTTCGCCGCATCGGGCGTTTGTATCTGCATCGGTTTATTGATTATCCGCAGGCGGAAGAGTCTTTCCGGGCCGCGGCCGCGAAGGCGGAGGAGGCGGGGAACGAGTCTCTTCTGATCGAATCGACGCTCGATATTGCGCGCTGCCGTGAACGCCTCGGCGATTACGAAGAAGCGATGCGCCTTGCCGGCGAGATGAAGAACCGTGCCGTGGAGAACGCCGACGATTATCTCGAGTGCGACGCGCTTCTTCTCGAGTGCTTCATTCACTGGGCGCGAGCCGAATACCTGGACGCATTCAATGCTCAGCGGGCGGCTCTCCGCATCGTGGAGGAGACCGGCGACAGGCCTTTCGCCATTATCGCCCATAACTATGCAGGACTGATTTACTGGTCACTCAACGATACGGAGCGTGCCCTTCAGGAATACGATACGGCTCTTGTTGTTGCGGGTGAAGGACTCTTCGAGCAGGAACTCGCCTCCACACTCAACAACCGTGCTCTGGTCCATCGCAGCCGGGAGGAGTTCGGGAAGGCCCTTTCCGACCTGGAGGAAGCTCTGCGCATTGACCGGGAAACGGGGAACCGCTGGGGTCAGGCCTACGCGCTGCGGAACATCGGCATCACGCTGACGCAACAGGGCCGTTTCGAGGAAGCTCTGGATCCGCTCTCGAGGGCTGTGAACATCGCCGGCGCGATTGGCGATCGTGTGAATCGCGTGAAGGCTGTCGCCGCAACCGCGGATGCACTGCGGGAGCTTGGCCGCGACTCCGAAGCCGGTGAATACTACCTGGATGCCTTGTCGGAAGGCTCAGACATTCCTCTTCCGGAAGTTCAGTGGCGTGCGCTTTACGGGCGTGCACTTCTTGAGTTGAAGCATGGCCGGCGGGGCAGTGCACGGGAGCTGCTGGGTGAAGCCATCGACATTGTTGAATCTCTTCGTGCCGCCATTCGTATTGAGGAGTTCCAGGATGGCTTCCTGCTCGACAAGCAGGATCTCTATGATGAGATGATCGCGCTTCTTCTCGACGATGAGGAGACCGTTCGCGCCTTTGAGTATTCCGAACGCTCCCGCGGCCGTCACTTTATCGATTTGCTGGGCAATCGGCGACTCGACTTTGCAAGTACCACGGACGAAGAGGCTCTCAGCCGCGAGAATGAACTCCGCACCCGTATTGAAACGCTGGAGCGTGGCGTGTCGTCAGCCGATGGGGAAGAGCTTCAGCTGGCACGGCAGGCCTACAGTGATTTTCTTGTGGAGCTTCGTGCCGCGAATCCACAACTGTCGTCCTTTGTGGAGGTTCAGCCGGTCACGCTCGACGAAGTGCAGTCACTTCTCGATGAAGGCACTCGCTTGCTGTCCTGGCACGTGATGGAAAGGGAGCTGGCGGTTTGGATTATCGCCTCCGACCACGTCGACATCGTTCGTCTACCTGTCACGAGAAGCGAACTGGCTTCGCGGATCGCCGCGTTCCGTGTTCGTCTTCAGAACTTCGAGCGCGTTGGCAACGAGTCCGGTATTTTGTCGTCGTGGCTTGCGGAGCCGCTGCTCCCGTTTTTGGCGGAGACTGAACGTCTTGGCATGATTCCTCATCGCGAACTGCATCTGATGCCGTTCGCTGCTCTTCGGACAGGTGAAGGATATTTGAACGATCGCTTCGCGCTGTTCCATGCGCCCAGCACCAGCGTTCTTCGATACACCTTTGGCCGCCGAACGGCGGAGCGCGGCGAAGGTATTCTGGCCATCGGCAACCCTGATTACGGTGATGAAGCCCTGGATCTTCCCTTTGCGGAGAAGGAGGCGGAGCGCCTGGCTCTCACTTTTCCCGGGGCGACTCTTTTGACGGGGGAGGAGGCTACTGAAACGTGGATCGCGGACAACATCGGCCGTTACGCCGTGGTTCATATTGCAACGCACGGCGAGTACGATCCGAACCTGCCGTTGATGTCGGCGATTCGTTTGACGGCGGACAGTGCCAACGATGGTGAACTCACCGCGGACGAGGTTTTCGGACTGAGCATCAATGCCGATCTTGTGGCGTTGTCGGCCTGTCAGACGGGCCTGGGCCGGCTCAGCAACGGCGACGACATCGTTGGCCTGAACCGGTCCTTCGTTTATGCGGGCACACGTCAGATTCTTTCGACGCTCTGGCGCGTGGATGACGTTTCAACGGCTGTTCTGATCAAGCATTTCTATCGCAACCTGAGGGATGATTCGATGGATCGCGCCGAAGCGCTTCGGCGTGCACAGCTCGAAGTCCGAAAACGTTATCCGCATCCGGCGCACTGGAGCGGGATGGTTCTCAGTGGTGACTGGCAGTAGTTTGTTTTTTTGCGGCCGTTGATGGAGGGAATCAATCGCTTGCCCGGGCGTCCAGCACTGTCAGTTCGAGCCGTGAATCTCCCCGAAAGTTGTTTTCGGAGAGCTGGCACAGCAGATCGTAAGATGATCCGTTGCAGTTGCAGACTTCCATCAGATGTCCCTTGTTGAATCCGATGGCTGAACGCCGCTGAGTTCCAGCCTGTACATAGAGTTTCAGATGGTTGGATCCGACGATTCTGGGTTCTCCGGCATTGCTGACGTTCCTGAGAAGAAACACAGGGGCGGGGTTGTCTTCGCCGAAAGGTTCCATTTTGGCGAGGTGATCGAAGAGTTCCCAGGAGATATCCTCCGGATCCAGCTCGGTATCGATGGCAATTTCCGGTGTCATGTCGCGGGTTTGAAAAACGTTGCTGGCATAGCCGTTTATGGCGGTTCGAAATTCATCGATGCGAGCGGGGGCGATTCGGACGCCGGCGGCGGCGGCATGTCCGCCGTATCCCTCGAGATACGATTCACAGGCACCAAGAGCCTCGTGCACATCGAAACGGGGAATGCTGCGGGCGCTGCCGCGGGCAAGCTCGGGATCGCTGCGCAGCACGATGGCCGGCCGGTAGAATCTGTCCGCCAGACGCGATGCAACGATTCCCACAATACCCAGGTGAAAAGACGGGTCGTCCACCACCAGCAGTGAGTCTTCGCCGGATTCCATCTGACTTTCCGCCTGTTTCAGGCAGAGTTTGAGGATTCCGGCTTCCTCGCTTCGGCGTGATGTGTTGAGCGAGTTCAGTTTCGTTGCGAGTTCCGCTGCGCGTGCATCGTCCTCCGTCAGGAGCAGCTCGAGTGCGGTTCCCGCATGGTCTGTTCTGCCCGCGGCGTTAATGCGGGGACCCAGAGCGAAGCCCACATGCTCCGCTGTCAGGCGGCGTCCCTCCAGTTTGCAAATTTTCAGCAATGCACGTATGCCCGGGCGCGGACTGTTGCTGAGGCATTCCAGTCCAAAGTGTGCAAGCAGCCGGTTTTCGCCTTTCAGGGGAACAACATCCGCAATGGTTCCGAGAGCGACGAGATCCAGAAGTCCCTTCAGAAACTCTTTTGCTTCCGGAGCCGGGACGTCCGCGCCTTTCAGAAGAGCGTGGACGAACTTGAAGGCAACACCCGCTCCGCAGAGGCGGGCGCCATCGTAGATGGCATCAGGCCGATTCGGGTTCACGATTGCCGCGGCGTCGGGGAGTTCGCTGTCCGCAAGGTGGTGATCGGTCACGACAACGTCCATGCCGAGGCTTTGGGCGTGCCGAACCTCTTCAACTGCCGTGATGCCCGTATCCACTGTGATCAGCAGGGTCACACCATTGCGGGCGAGATCCGCGATGCGATCCGACTGCATTCCATAGCCGTCATCGATGCGATGGGGGATGAACCACTGAGGACTGGCGCCGAGAAAGCGCAACGTCAGCACCATGATGGCCGTGGAAGAAACTCCATCGACGTCATAGTCTCCGAAAACGCCGATTTGCTCGCCGCTTCGAATAGCCTTCACGGTGCGCTCCACAGCGCGATCCATGTCCCGCAGTTCAAAAGGGTCGCGGAGACCCATGAGGCGAGGGCTCAGAAAGTCACTGCACTCCTGTCCCGCGCGCCAGCCACGGCCCGCGAGGACCCGGGCCAGAGCGGGGTGAATGCGAAGCTCCTTCGTGAGGCGGTTTGCTTCAGGAACACTGTGCTCGCGGACAACCCAGCGAGCGGGTGGAGCGGAAGGGGAGGGGGAGCGAGAGATTCGGTGGAACGTCATGAGCGGGAACAAACTCTCAAGCCCGCGAATTCTCCCGGCCTGTCCGTGAATCGTCAAGGGCGTAGGTGGTAACTGACCGTTGCCTGTTTCACTTGTTTGCCCAAATGTCTCTTGTCAGGTACAGATCATGCCCGGCAAAACACCCATGATCTCCTGAGGAGTAACGTCATGAGGACTCGCAAAGCAGTGTATGCCGTTCTGGCGGCTATCTTCACCCTGGGTGTTTCCTTGGGCATTTATGCCGGCACCCGTGACTTCGTGACTCAGACGGGAGACGCACTTCCGCGTATCGAAGGAACCACCGCGACCGGTTCGAGCTGGTCCTCCTCTGAGAAGTCCGCCGCCACTCTTGTTCATGTTTTCTCCTGCGAGTCAGATACCTGCGCCGAGTCTCTTGCCGCTCTTGAGGAGTTCGTCTGGCGTCCTCTCAGAGACAAGGGGGCCCGCGTGGTGGGTATTGCACGCGATGCGGATGTTGACGCGTCAAAGGAGTTTGTGGCGGAGAACGATTTGACTTTCCCGATTCTGCCGGATCCCGAGCGAGCCATGGCCGGCCTTTTTGCCTCCGGCGGCGCCGGAGTCCCGCGCACTCTGGTGGCGGATGCATCCGGAAAAATTGTCTATCAACACGCGGGTTTCACTTCCGGCCGGGAAGCGGAGTTCCGCCGTGTTGTGGAAGCGGTGATCGAAGGCGATCGCCTTCCGAAAGTCGGAGGTGCCGGTTCCGGAGGAGCGGTGGATCGAAACCTCATGGCGCGTGACTTCCGGAGAAAACCGGCTCCGGAGATGTTTGTTGAACAGTGGATCACGCGTGATCCCGGTGACACGAACGGGAAGTATGTCCTCTATGAATTCTGGGCAACGTGGTGCGGACCATGCCGCACGGTGATGCCACACCTTGAAGAAATCTCAAAGACACATTCAGACCGGCTGGCTATTATGTCTGTCTCCGATGAGCCGGCTGCCGTCGTGGAAAAGTTCGTTGAACGAATGGGCTTCACGTACCCGATCGGAATCGATACAAAACGTCGCACCATTGATACGATCGGTGTGCAGGGAATTCCTCACGGGATGCTGGTGAATCCTGAAGGAACGGTGGTTTGGCAGGGTCACCCCGGTGAGTTCATGGGAAATGCGGGGGAGAAGAAACTCGAGAATCTTCTTTCAGGCGAGTAAACGAGTTTTATTCGTCGCCTCCGAATACCAGAACAGACACGTCATCATCGATCTCCTCCGTCGGATTCCACGCCCTGGCTTCGCCGGCAACGACCGTTGCTCCTCGCGATGTCGAACACATTCCCAGTCCGGCAATCAATTCAGCAAGCCGGTCGTATCCAAACTGCTCTCCCTCTTCGTTCGGATTTTCAATGATTCCGTCAGAATAAATGTAAACCCGTGTTGAGTCGTCCAGCTGAATCTCTTCTTCATCGAACTTCCAGTTGTCGATCATGCCGATGGCGGGACCGCCCACTTTGCCGAGTTCCGTTGCACCGTTTCTCAGAACCATAACGGGAGGATGTCCCGCATTGGCATAGCGAAAGGTTCCCTTCCTCGCATCCAGCAATCCGTAGACAATGGTGAAGAAGCTTACGTCCGAGGAGTTTTCATCGATCGGATAGCGTTCGTTGAGCAGCGCGAGGACTCTGGATGGAGATGTGACGGACTCTTCCGGCGTTTCTCCGAGAAGCAGTGAGCCCAGGGGATCGTTCGACAGGACGCGGGAAATCATGACGGATTTCAGCGCCGCCGCAACTCCGTGGCCGCTGACGTCCAGGAGATAGACCCCGTAAAGATCCGGGTTGATGGGAATGACGTTCAGAATATCGCCGGCCAGCTGTTCGCAGGGCAGATACTCCCATCCAAAGCTGACACGTTTGTCTCTGGGAAGATTGCGTGGCAGGATGGAGTCCTGGACCATGGCGGCCGCCTGCAGGTCGGCATGAAGTTTTTCGTTCGCGGTGCGGAGCTCTCCAACCTGCGCTTCCAGGCTTTGCTCCAGTTTCATGATCCGTTCGCCGACTCGCAGCCGGGCAACAAGCTCCGCTTCGTCCACCGGCTTGCTCAGGAAGTCGTCCGTTCCGGCCTCGAACCCCGCCAGCATGTGTTCGCGGTCCGTCATGGCGGTCAGGAGGATAAGATATGTATAGGAAACCGCGTGGTCGTTTTCGCGACGGCGAATCCGCTGGCACAGACGATGTCCGTCCAGTCTGGGCATCAACCAGTCGCTGATGATGACATCAAAAACCTCTCCGCTCGTAATCTGCAGCCATGCCTCTTCGCCATCCTCGGCGACGGCCACTTCGTGTCCGAGACGCTCAAGCAGTCTGCGCGTGACCATACGCGACGAGCGGTCATCCTCTGCCACGAGAACTCGCATTTAGGTTCCTGAACTCCGGACCTGATCCACCAGTCGGGCGATTTCTCCGGTCATCTCCCCAAGCAGATCCGAACCCGGCAGTTCGTTCTCGCTCGCCGCTTCCTCGATTTTCATGACGACGTTTGCAATCGCGGCCGCCCCGACGTTCCTGGCCGCTCCCTTCAGGGTGTGTGCCGCACTGCGAAGCGCCTCGGTATCCTGCCGCTGCAGCGCCTCCGTGATCTGCGAAACACGGAGCTGTGCGTCTTCGAGGAAAGCCTCCATAAGCTCCTTCTCGAACTCACGATCTCCCCCCGACACCGCGGAAAGACGTTCTTGATCGATGGCGGGGTAGGATTTCGACACGTAACCTCCATTCTTACGAGAGTTGCATATTGGAAAGGGGGTGCATCTCCACCGCAAGGCTCATTTGAGCCGCTCAACATACCGGTTGTCCTGGCTACCGTGATTTCCTGATGTGTCCGGACCTTCCGGAGGACCTGTCACCATGGCCGACAAACCCCTTTTTCCCGTTGTTGATGGAAACTACCGCATGGATGCGGAGCCTCATGTTGGCATCGGTATTATTCTGTCCGAAGACGGCATGGATGAGGTGAGTTTTCGTGTCCCCGCGCCGGACTACCGGCTTCGCTCCGGCGACGATACCGCAGCGACACCGCTTGCGCCCGGCGACTATGTCATCCGGCGCCTGAACTCCCACTTTATTGTGGAAGCGGAAGGCCCCTGCGAGCCTGTCCGGGTCGAAAAGGCGGGGCCGGTGATCATCAAGGCGCCGGAGCGCGCGCGCGTCGCCCGGCCAGGCGACGGAATTCTCGTACGCGACATCGTTGCAGGCCGCGGTTTTCATTGGGCCAAGACCATCGATCAAACTCTGACGGGGGATATTGAGTTTCATATCCCTCCGGATTCAAGTCACGTCGTTATGGTTAACCGTCTGGCGCTTGAGGAATACCTGACGGGCGTTATCACGGGTGAGATGAGCGGTGAGTGTCCCATCGAGTTCATGAAGGCTCAGGCTATTGCCGCCCGGTCATGGCTCCTTGGCCAGCCGCGTTCACCTCATCCGGGACAACCCTTTCACTGGTGTAATGATGACTGCTGTCAGCGGTACCAGGGAACCGGGGGCTGGAGTGAGCGCGCGGTTCAGGCAATCACTGAGTGCCGGGGTCAGGTCCTGATTACGGCAGGCAAGCGCTACTGTGACGCGCGCTACAGCAAGAGCACCGGTGGCATCTCCGAGGACGCCGTTCTTGTCTGGAACGAAGAGATTGAAGGACTTGTGTCTCGCATCGACGCTCCGGCGGGTTCTGCCGCCGAGCGCTTTTTTCCGGTAACCGACGATAACATCGAGGAATATCTGACGGGTGACTGGCTGAAAGCGTGTGACTGTTTTGCCAGCCCGGCCGTTGTTCCGGAGGAGAGCATCACACGTTATCTTGGCCGCGTTGACGAGTCCGGCACGTACTTTCGCTGGAGTGTCAGCCGCACCCAGGATGAACTTCGGAAATCGCTTGTCGAACGCGGCGGTCTTGCCGATCTGACGGAAGTTAAAGGTCTTCGCACGGGACGGCGGGGGAGAAGCGGGCGCCTCTATGAGCTCCATGTCGATTACGTTTCAACCGATGGCGGAGAGAAAACCGCAACGCTCTCTCCAGAGTACAACATCCGCGCGGGTCTGAGTACGAGCTTCCTTTACAGCAGCTGTATTATTGTCAGGCCGCAACACGATGGAGCGGGAAAGCTCACGGGTGTTGAAATTCTCGGAGGAGGCTGGGGTCACGGTGCCGGTCTGTGTCAAATAGGAGGGCTTGGCCGGGCACTGAGAGGTCAGAATGCCGATGAGATCCTTATGGCATACTACACCGACGTTACTCTTGAAAGCATCTACGAATAGAGCGCCGGGAGAGTTACTTCTTTTTACCACGAGCCTTTTTACGTGCGTCATCGTATCCGCTCAGCCGTGCCCTTATTCGCTGCTCCAGACCCTGTTCCGTCGGCTCGTAAATTCGCCGTCCATCATGGATCACGTCCGGCAGACCCTGTTTGGGTGCGAAGTGGTCGTCGAAGTCGTGATCGTACGTGTAACCGTCTGAGTACCCCTCGTTCTTCATCAGTTGAGTGGGGGCGTTTCGCAGATGGAGCGGAACCGGGAGTGTTCCTGTTTCGTTGATCAATGCCCGAGCGGTTTTTGACGCTGCATAGACGGCGTTGGATTTCGGTGCCATGGCCAGATAAACGGCAAGTTGTGTCACGAACAGGTCTCCTTCCGGAGAGCCCAGCTTTTCGTAGGCTGTCATGCATGCATTCGCGTGGCTGACAGCGTTGGGGTCGGCGAGTCCGACGTCTTCCGCAGCAACGCGCATCAGGCGCCGCAACACGTAGCGGGGATCCTCGCCCGCCATGAGCATGCGTTCGCACCAGTAAACGGCGGCATGAGGATCGGAACTCCTGATTGTTTTATGGAGGGCGGAAACAAGATTGTAGTGCTCCTCGCCGGCACGGTCATAAGCGAGATGGCGCTGAGAAATCTCAAGAACGAGTTCGCGTGTTAATTCCGTCTCGCGGTGTCGCGCCACGTGCGTGGAAATCTCCAGAATCCCCAGCGCACGTCTTGCATCTCCGTCGCTCAGACGCGCGATGGCGGCGCTCGTTGCGGTGTCGAGCGAAACGGGCCGGTCGGGTGTTCCCGAGTTCAGGTCCTCGACAGCGCGCGCCAGCAGGTTTTCCAAATGGTCTGCTGTGAGAGGTTCGAGTGTGAACACTCTGCAGCGGGACAGGAGCGCCGAGATCACGGAGAAGCTCGGGTTTTCGGTTGTGGCACCGATCAGGGTGATCAGACCCGACTCGACATGAGGCAGGAAGGCGTCCTGTTGTGACTTGTTGAAGCGATGGATTTCATCGACGAAGAGGATGGTCCGGCGGGCGTACTGGCGGTTGACTTTCGCGTGACTGATCACTTGGCGGACGTCTTTCAGCGAGGCCGTCACGGCGGAAAGTGTGATGAAGTCTGACTCCGTTTGTCGTGCAATAAGGTTCGCGAGTGTGGTCTTTCCCGATCCCGGCGGCCCCCAGAGAACCATGGAAGGGACGCGCCCCGCATCAATGAGCTGTCTGAGGGCACCGCCTTCCCCGAGCAGTTTTTTTTGTCCAAGATAGTCACTGAACGTGCGCGGACGCATGCGATCCGCAAGAGGGCGAAATGCGGCTTGAGTCTTCTCAAGCCCTTCCACGGGGCGATCAATCTCGTGAACCGAGGGCTCCTTATCCGTCGATTCAAACAAATCGTCTGTCATAAACGACTCTACTCGGGAGCGCCCTGTTGAGCGAACCGGGACTGGTGTAAATCCACAAGGTGCCGGTTGATGGCGTTGAAGAGATCACGGTTCAGCACTGTCAGAGCAAAAAAGTTTGCCAGGATCTGGAGTTGGCTGAGATCGGTTGGTGTGAACTTCCGTGTGTGTGCCGTGGAATACACGCCAAGGATGCCTGTCACCACATCATCGGAAATCATGGGGGCTCCGGCATAGGAGCGGAAGGAAAAGGTGTTCGGATCGTCGTGTTCGATCTTAACGATGGTTGCGGGATGCTGTGGAACGTTTTCGATCGCCAGTGCCCGGCGAACGGACATGATTTCTCTCGCGATGCCTTCGCCCACCGGCAGCCGTTGCTTTTGGAGCCTTGAGGGAACACCTGAGCACGCCACCAGTTCGAGCTCGCCGCTGTCAACGGTGCGGAGGACTGCCGCATCGACATGCATGCGTTTGCAGACGATTTCCAGCGCCATGTTCATCTGGTGCTGTCCCGGCCGCGACTGGAGCTGCGTGTTGGTCACTTCGGCAATAAGCCGGCAGCGCTCCTCAAAACAGTGTATCTCCGCGGCCTGCAGCATGCTTTCCACTTCCGCGGAGAGCCGGGGAGCTTCGCTGCGCATGTGTTTGAGGATTTCATCCGGTGTCTCAATACGCTGGTCTGTCAGGGCAACGACGGCACCGACAACCCGCGAATCAGAACTGACGAGCGGGAGTCCGACACATCCCTCTCCGCTTGCCAGAGGCGGATCGACGCCCAGCGAAGCTCCACCCTCCGTTACGACCGCCGGGTCATCAAAGAGAAGGTCTCGAAAACTGGAAGACTGAATGTTCGCAGGTTTTCCATCGGTGGAGAGGGCCGGATTGGACGCTCCCAGTACCTGCATTTCCGTGTCGCTGCCTGGCTCACGCCCCAATATGAAAGCACTGCCACCCGCCAGACCGGCAAGTGATGCCGCGTAGGAATCCAGATATTTTTTTCCCCGAGCGGACGTGGTCATGCTTTCATCCACCATTTCACTCTACAGCAAATCGCCCAGGTGCGCCGCGGATTGCAAGGAGAACAAGGAGGAATGGGCTTGTCTCAGCTTTCCTGCGGGTTTTTCAGCATGTCGTCCTGATCGCCGAGATCCTGAATTTCCTCCTCGGGCTCGACTCGTGACACAGCCGTAATGCGGTCACCTTCTTTCAGGTTGAACAATTTGACGCCCTGAGTGGCACGGCCAATCACCCGGAAATCACTGACCCGGAACCGAATTGTCTGACCGTTATCCGTGATAACGATCAATTCGTCCGCATCCGTGACCTCGCTAACGCCGACAACCTCACCGTTTTTCTCCGTGATGTTCATATTGATGACGCCTTTGCCACCACGCTTGATGAGGCGATAGTCCTCGAAGGCACTGCGTTTGCCGTATCCTTTTTGGCCAATGGTCAGGAGTGTGGAGTTCGGCCTCAATGCACCGGCTCCAACGACGTAATCATTCTTGTCCAGTGTGATTCCCGCAACACCCTGGGTGAAACGGCCGGCGGCTCTCACGTCTGATTCCTTGAACCGGATTGCCATGCCCTTGCGGGTGCCGATGAAGAGGTCCTGATCACCGCTCGTCAGGCAAACCGTTTCCAGTTCATCGCCCTTTTGAATGTTGATGGCTTTGATGCCGACCCGGCGCGGGTTGCTGTAATCGCTCAGTTTGTTGCGCTGTACGCGGCCCTTGCGTGTCACGAAGACGAGATATTTGCCGTCTTCAAATTTCGAAACCGGAACGACGCATTCGACCTTTTCGTTTTTCTCCAGGCCGTCCAGCAGATTGATGATCGGTCTGCCTTTCGCCGCGCGTCCTCCTTCCGGAAGTTCATAGACTTTCTTCCAGTAAGCCTTGCCGGTTGTCGTAAAGAACATCAGGTAGTCATGGGTTGTTCCCACGAAAAGATGCTCAACCCAGTCTTCATCCTTCGTCTCGGCACCGATGACGCCTTTGCCGCCACGCTTCTGGCGACGGTACAACGCCGTGTCGGTCCGCTTGATGTAGCCAGCGTGACTGATGGTGATCACCATGCGTTCCTCGGCAAGGAGATCCTCAATTGTCATCTCGCCTTCGTGCTCAATCATTTCGCTGCGGCGCGGATCGCCAAAGCGTTTCTTGATTTCCAAAAGAGCTTTTTTGATGACGTCGTATTGCTTTTTTTCGCTGCCGAGAATCGACTCAAGATACTCAATGGTCTTCAGAAGTTCATTTCGTTCGTCGAGCAGCTTGTCCACCTCGAGTGCGGTCAGCGTGCGAAGACGCATCTCGAGAATTGCGTCCGCCTGGCGTTTTGACAGCGTTTGCACGCGGTCGAAGAGACCTTCTTTCAGCGCCATGCTCGCCTTGTTCTTCTTTAGTTTGACGATAAGTCCGGAGGCCATGAGGCGCTCGCGGGCCGTATCCACGTCCGGACTGCTGCGTATAATGCGCACAATTTCGTCAATGTCGGAGAGTGCAATCAGCAGACCCTCGACGATATGCAAACGATCCAGGGCTTTGTTCAGATCGAACCTGGTGCCGCGGAGAAGGACTTCGCGCCGGTGCTGGATATACAGCGTCAGCATGCGCGTGAGGCTGAGATATCGCGGCTGATTGTTGACGATCGCCAGCAGGATGATGCCGAAGCTGGACTGCATGTTCGTCTTTTTGTAGAGGTTGTTGATCAGGATTTCAGGATTTTCACCCTGGCGCAGTTCGATGACAATGCGCATGCCGTCGCGGTCGGATTCATCACGGACCTCGGTGATGCCCTGAAGCTTTTTGTCTTTCACCAGCCCCGCGATGTCGGCGATCAGTTTCGCCTTGTTCACCTGATACGGCAGCTCGGTGACGATGATTGCTTCTTTGTTGCGTTTGAGCTGCTCTGTCTTGACCCGCGCCCGCATGATCACCTTGCCGCGGCCGGTCCTGTATGCGTCGATAATCCCCTTGTTCCCCAGGATGTAACCGCCGGTCGGAAAGTCGGGTCCCGGCATGAATTTCATCACGTCTTCCAGCGTCGCCTTTGGTTTCGTGACAATGTGAACCAGGGCGTCGATCAGTTCTTCAAGGTTGTGGGGCGGGATGTTCGTCGCCATACCCACGGCAATGCCCGCACCGCCGTTTGTCAACAGGTTGGGAAAAGACGCCGGCAGAACCACCGGCTCCATCTCCTTGCCGTCGTAGTTGGGCATGAAATCGACGGTGTTTTTGTCGATATCCGTCAGGAGTGACTCGCCCAGTTGTGTCATGCGGGATTCGGTGTAGCGCATCGCCGCGGGAGGGTCGCCGTCCACCGAGCCGAAATTGCCCTGAGGATCCACCAGCGGGTAGCGCATGTTCCAGTCCTGGGCCATGCGCACCAGTGTGTCGTAAATGGCCGAGTCGCCGTGCGGATGGTACTTGCCCATCACTTCACCGACGATTTTCGCCGATTTGTTGTGAGCCCGGTTATACCTGTAACCGCCCGTATACATGGCGTACAAAATGCGCCGGTGAACCGGTTTCAGGCCGTCGCGCACGTCCGGCAGGGCTCGGCCGACGATGACCGACATGGCGTAATCGAGATACGATGTGCGCATCTCGTCTTCGATGGAAACGGGAACGATCTGTTCTCTGGCATCCTGCATGAATGGTCACTCGAACGGGAATGGGAAGTCCGCCGTCGAACCTTCGACAAACGGCCTAACAGTTCACCATTCGCCACCCATGGGGATCAAGCCCGGAAAGTTGAGATACTCAATCGCGAAACACTGATTTGGAAGCACTTGAAAAAGGGGCATCGCCTGTCTCATTTCGCCCCTTCGCATCGGGCCCTTCCTGTTTTTTTGAGGCCTCCCCGTTCAGGCCCTGCGCTCGATTCCAGTCAGGGCTTTTCTGAATCCCGCGAGATCGACGGGCTTGGAGAGAAGCACGTCGACACCGGCATTGGTGAGTGCGGCAAGGTCTCCCGGGTCGGCGGAAGCGGTCAGGCCCATGACGTACATTCTGTGCCCGCCATTTTCACGATTACGCAGCCAGCCAACGATTTCGTGTCCTTTTTTCCCGGGGAGGTTCTGATCGACGATCAATGCATCGTACGCCGATTGAGAAAGCAGACGGATGGCATCCTGACCGTCGTCCGTTGTCTCAAGAGTTGTGAATCCCTCGCGACGCAGCATATGAAGGAGCAACGTGCGAATTGTTCCGGAGTCCTCCACAATCAGAAAGCGAACCAGGCTCTTGTCGCTTTCGATTCCGTTGGGAACCCTGTCGCCTCCGGCATCACCTTTCGGGGGCTCCTGCAGGATCGGGGCAAAGTTGCCGTTCTTTCCGACGGGGAAGAGAATCGACCGGATCTTCCGCCGGGTGAGAGGACGTGTGATAACAGGTGCATCGACGACAGGAGTGTTTCGCCAGCTGGAATAATCCGTCACGACAGCGAAGGCGTTTGAATTCCAGGGCGGCAGACCCTCATACTCCAGCAGCCGGGCAAGTTCAACAAACACGAACTCGGGGCATTCTCCGGTGGACGTTCCACTATTGAAGGCATTCCGAGCTTCCTCTATCGAATCGAAGAGCACCACTGTTTCGGCGAGGTCGCTTGTGCAGTGCTTCCAGTATTCAATCTCTCCCTCCTGGAATCCCACGGCCCAAACAACGCCGGAGCGGCAGGTGACATCCGGGTTGGATGCTGACCCGCCGGTTTTCTCTGAAAGTATCGGTACGCTGAAGGAAAATTCGCTCCCGGAGGCAGGGGAGGAGGTTGCATGAATTGAGCCTCCCATGGCTTCGACGAGCTGCCGGCAGATTGCCAGGCCAAGTCCTGTTCCGAGTTGCCGGCCACCCTCCACGCCTCTGGCTCTTGCGAATGGTTCAAAGATTGTTTTGAGATCCTCTTCCGCCATTCCGGGACCGCGATCCGAGACGCTGAATCGCAGCCGGGGCACGGAAACGTCGTCAGAAATCCGGCTGAGTCGAACAAGGACCTCTCCGGGGTCCGAGAATTTGGCGGCGTTTCCAACCAGGTTCAGCAGAACCTGCCGAAGCTTTTCCTCATCAGCGACGACTGTTGTCGGCACGGAAGCCGAACTCAGACCGATCAGCCGGATTTGTCGCTCAACGGCGATACCCTGGGCGAGATCGAGGGCATCTTCCATCAACGTCACAGGGTCGAATTCGGTGGGGCTTACCTCGATTCCCTTCTGTTCAAATCTGCTGAAATCCAGTATCTGGTTGATTTGGGAAAGGAGCGTTCTTCCCGCCCGAACAATGGTTGAAAGTTGTGCCCGCTGGTTCGCGCGCGGTGTGGCCTCTTCCATCATCTCGGCGATCCCGAGAATTGCCGTGAGCGGTGTGCGCAGTTCATGACTGATCATGGCAAGGAAGCGCGCTCGTGACTGGCTGGCCACCTCGGCCGCCGTCAGTGCATCGCGAATCTCTCGTTCCTGGCGTTTTCTTTCGCTGACGTTGCGAATGAAAGAGATGACTTCGTCAGGCCCGCTGCGCACGACTCGAGCCTCGAAGATTTCCCTGCCGGACTTGACATCCAGTTCGTATTCGTAGGTCTGGATGTTTCCTGATCGAATGACTTCAGCAATGACTGCCGTACTGCGATCGATCAGGCTCTGCGGTATGCCGGTTTGAGAGGGATGGCGGCCGACAAGTTCATCCGTCGACTTTGTCATGTCCGAGTCCGAGGCGACGATGATCTCGAGGAAGACACCGTCGCCCTTCTGGCGGATGATGAGGTCGGGAACGCATTCAACGATTGCGGCAAGGCTGCGTTCGTGCCGTTCGACCTCGAGCCGCTTCGCTTCCAAAACCGTGGCGGCTTTCGAAAGCTCTTCCGTTCTTGCTTTGACTTTCGTCTTTAAATTCGCGCGCTCGTTCCTGAGTGCTGTCAGTGCGCGGCTTCTCTCCCCCGAGAGTGCGCCCAAAAAGAGAGCCGTGCAGGATTGTGTCAGCAAGAGAACCTGAACGGGAACGATGGACTGTGCATTCGGGCCCGTCAGCGCAATACTGAGGAGTGTTCCCGTGTTGAGGAGAACCACGGAAACCACGGCTCCAAACCAGTAGAGCCAGAGGGCCGCTCCCATAAGAGGGACAAGAGCCAGAACATAGGAAACAAGTCTCAGTTCGGAAGGGAGAAAGACGCTCGTTGTAATGATCGAAACCAGCAGAATACTGAAGCCTGCAAGACCGGCGGTTCTTCGACCGCTCAATGAGTGTGTGTTCAAGCCGCTTTCCTGTCCCGCGGGCTTCAATCCGGCCAATCGGGCAAGCATGAGAACCACGGGTGTGATCGTGACGATTCCCATGAGGTCACCGATCGCCCAGTAGGTTCCCGCGACCAGGCAGGAAGGGGAGGAATCCTCGGTCAGCAGTTCGTGAATTCCGGTGCCGCAGGCGGCTGCCAGCACGGACGCCACCGCTCCGAAGGAGAGGAAGGCAACGACACGGCTTCTCATGGAGTAAATGTCGCCGTCAGGGCAGGAGCGGCGAATTCCCTCAGCGGCTGCGGTGTATAAGGCCGGAATGACAAGGGAGTAGACAGGTACGGCGGGCTCGGCACCGTAGGCTGTCAGGTCCGTTAAGAATCTGCCGAGAACGACGAGAGGAAACGCTCGCCATCCATAGAGTATAAGTATGGCGACGGCGAGGCCCGCAGGTGGAAACCATGGTGAGGGAAACCAACCGGGTCCATCCTGGCCCTCAAAGATCGGTACGGCAAAATAGAGCGCAAAGTAGGTGAGAAGAAATATGACCGACACCAGGAGAACGCGGCCGATCTGCGCCATCCGGTAGAATGAAACCTCGGAATGTCCCAGGTCGGACGAAATCAAAGTGTCTGTCCCTGCCAACTTCTAAGCGAAGTAATTTCCCAAAACCCCCGGAGAAGCGGTTTCCCGGACTCGCTTCGCAAAGGGGATACAATCCCGGACCACCCCGACCGGCTGAGGATCTGTGCCGGATCTGATATCTTCGTTGGTCGGCCGCACTGGCTTGACTGCCGCATGCCACCTGGATAAGCCAACAGAACTCTCGGGCTTTACGCCATCGGAAAACGTTCCACCGCAGCGGGGGAAGAGTATGCCGGCCCTTGAAAGCATCGTCCTCCCGGTTCGACTCTGTGCCCGTGGGTGAATCCGCCTCGATCCAGCCCCTCTGGAGGCGGGTCTTTCCGCTTTCCGGTCAGCGTTATCGCCATGCGCTGAGGGTGCGTCCGCTTTCGCCCCCACTCGTTACGGAAAAAACAAGGCATCACAACACGGAAACAGGACTCAAGCTTGCCATCGAGAACGATCCACGTCGCAGAACCTTCCTTGAGCTGCCGGAAGCCGCCCTGGCTCAGCGGGAAGCGGCGGAACTTGTTGAGCAACAGCGTGATGATGTTTCTCTCGAGGCCTTTTGCTTGCCGCCTCTCCATTCCGTTGCACTTCAGGTTCAGGAAGACCTGTTGCTGCTTCAGGAAAACGACGAGGGGGCTCTCATTCTGACATCAGGCGCACTGCACTTTCCGTCCGCATGGTCACTTGTGGACAAGCTCGGTCAGGAGTTCCTGCAAATCCATTCGCCGGTGAGTGGATTTGCACAGACGGAAGTGGCAATCAGGTCCCGCGAGTTTCTCGGAAGACTTCGCCCCGGACATCCGGTCTGGAGATCAAACTGGACGCTGCAGGCGGGCGATGGTCTCGATCTTTCATCTGAGACTCGTGATGACTGGATTAAACATCGTGGCCGGATTGAAGATGCCAACTGTCTTGATTTCGTTCACTTGCGGATCGAGTATCAGAAGCTTTTCCGTCTGCGGAAGAGTTGCGCGATTCTCTTCAGCATCCATACCGTGTTGGCGTCGCTTCGGGAAGTGGCTTCCGCTGAACCCGAAAATCTGTATCTATTGCAGACGCTTGAAAACCTGGATCCGGCTGTTCAGTCCTATAAAGGACTCACGGAATACCTGCCCGTTGTGCTTCGAGGACTAAGAAGCCACTGCGTGACGGCCCCGGACTGAGCCGAGGCGCTTAATCCGGATAGCCAAGTGCTTCGCCAAGCTGCCTGATTTGGTTGTGCGTACCGGAATTGACAACATTTCGCAGCGGCCGGGTTTCGTCACCGGCTTTTATCCGGGCGTTTACCACGGGCAAATCAGCTGCAACATCACGGAAGTATTCATGGTGCTTTGCGCCAAGCCACTCGGAGAGGGATTCAAGTTCCTGTTTCGGTGAGGAAGCAAGATCCTCGAGTCGAATGCGGCGATATCGATCTCCAAGGGTTTCCTGATGTCCGAGGATCGAGGTTTGAATGGAAGACCATTGAAAAGATGCAACCTCCTCCACACTGTCAGACTTGTGGTCGCGCCAGCCTTCGGGCAGGGGGAACTTCCATTTCGAGCCGGCATAGCCTTTGATGGCCAGTGAGCCGGGAGGATCGAACGTTTCAAACCGCGTGCCGTCTCGCCATCCGGCGGCAATTGAAGGAATACATGTTCGCGGATTGCGCACGATATGCACGACAAGTGCATCGGGAAAGGTTTTGAACACGAGTTCCAGCCACAGTCCCATGTGGACGGATTTATCGACCAGGCGAACAGGTTCTTCGCGCCTGGGTATGAGAGACTTCGCCATTCGAAAGACCGGTTTTACCGCAGGATAGACCGCCCTTATAACCGAGGCTGTGACGGGATTTTTCATGAGCCCCAGTGATGACCAGCGTCTCCATGCATCGGCGGAGACCGCGAGCTGTTCAAAGGAGCTCCGAATGTTCCGGCAATCCGCCTCAGTCAGTTGCGAGACAGGTATTCCCTCACCACGCCAGTCGTTCTTCTCGGGATGTGTGTATTTAAACCAGATGATGTCGGACTCTCGCGGGACCGATACGAAAGCGGGGTGCTCGCGCACGATTTTCTGGAGAAGACTCGTTCCTGATCGCGGTGCACCGACGATGAAAACAGGGCGCTCAAACGGCATGTTGCGATTTATCCTTTGAGTCGCGCCACTCGATCAGAAACACAATGACTGTCATGACAAGAACAACTGCGAGAACCGCGATTCGATTCAGTGTGGATCCCAGGTAGGCCGCTTCCGGTGCCAGCTGGAAGACCGGCGCCAGCAGGGCTGCCACCCATTCCCGGACGCCAAGGCCCGCGGGAATAACCGTGACGATGGAGCCCGCCACCGATGAAATCGACAGTCCCATGACTTTGACCAGGTGTTCCGTCAATCCAAGTGCCTGAAAACAGAGCCAGACTCGTACGATATCAACGAGCGTGGCAATGGTTTGAATTCCCGCAAGCGTGACGGACATCGCACCTCTGCCCGTCCGCCGGATCAACAACCACATCGACAACCCGACGGAACCGGCGCCGATACACAGAAAAACCATCCCGAGCGGAGAGTTGCCAACCGCTGCGGCCGCAACAGCGGAGTACAAAGCCGCAACACCGAGCCAGCAGACCGTCAGGTCGAGGTTGATGCCGATGCTCTTGCCGAGCGACGCGCCTCCCCTCGACATCGCCGCCACTCTCACCATGATTCCTCCTGGAATCGGAAGAATGTTTGCAGCCGATCCGAGTATAACGACCTTCCACGATGAACGAAGCGTGATTTGTGAACCGATCGCACGGCAGGAAACCATGAATCGTATGGTCATCAGAAGCAGCGTAACCGGGACCAGCATCAGGGTTCCGGCAATTGGAAGCCATTGCAGGTTGTCGAGAAGATCCGGTCTCCTGTCGATGGCACGATAGAGACCATAAGCGAAAAGGACCGCGGCGGCGGCAAAGCAGGCTGCTCTGACACGCCGATCCTTCAAGGCGCGGTTGATGCGTTTTCGCGTTTCATCGGAGAGATCAAACATGGTCTGTCCGTGACATCGCCTCCTGAACCGGCAGGATTTGAAAATCCATTTCCCTTGCGACGGAAATGAACTCCTTCAACCGACCGCATCCTCGTCCGCCCGCGTAACAGGGATGGTCGTACATCATCGCAAAATCACCCGCCTCCTCGAGGTCACGGCGAAACCGTTCGCGGGAATCGCCACTCCTTTGGTCGAGCACCGCGGATTCCTCCAGATAGCCAACGCCACCGGTTCCGACAATGTTGGTCGGCACGTTTGTCAGCGAGTTCCGAAGAGCGTTTTTTTCGGGATTTCGTGTTCCACGATGATACTCGTCACACAGGAATCGAAAACCGAACTCGCCGAGAACGGTCGGCAACGAACCAGGGCTTGTCCAACCAGGGGAAGCGAAACTGTCGACGTTCTCCACACCCGCATTCCCTAGCGCGTTTACCCCCCATTCGACTTCGTCGCGAAGCCTCGCCCTGTCCCATGAAGCCGCCCCGTGGTGCCACGCCGAATGGTTGCGTCCGCCATGGAGTCCGATTTCATGACCGTGCTCTTTTGCGCGGCGGAGCATTTCCGCGTTTGCCGATCCAACCTCCGGATTGAGTGCGATTGTCCGAAGCAGACCGCTCAGACCCAGTTTCTGATGCATTGGCAGTTTGTGTTTCCGCTCTTTGGGCCCTGATCGTGATCCGAAGCGAGCTCGTAAAACGGAAGACCATGAAATCGAGCACCCCATGTTGCAGAAGAATGTGAAGTGCACATCTTCCCGCTCCGCGACATGTAACAGTTTCTCCATGCCACTGGTGACGCAGACGGGCGTGTCGACATCAAAACGAATACAGAGAACGCGGCTCACGAATTGCATCCTGCAAAGGTTGATTGAACTCAGCGCCTCACCTGCTCAAGGTCCAGCGGAGCCTGCCGTCTTCGGCAACTCGTACAGTGCAAACGGCTTTTCGAGAATCCGCGTCCCCGTTGTCACAACTTCACGCAACAGGTCCGGCGGAATTTCTCCGGCGGGGGCGATAAACACACGGTCACGTGAACCGGTTCCGTGAACCTGCTGAATCAATTCCGGAACGCCTTCCCAGTTGGTCCGATGAGCGTCCGCAACCCAGACATCACGAGTTTCCTTTAGCCGCCCTGCCGGTTCTCTCTGGCCACCGTAAACAATCAGCAGGCTTTTGTCTGGAACGACCTTCAGAAGGCGCTCGTATGCCGCCCGCCTGGTTGCACGGTATTCATGCGAAGCCTCAATATCCGTCCACAGATGAATCGCAAGCGGAAGCATCGCGGCCGCGGGCAGACTGATCAGGAATCCTGTCCTGAATCCGTTCCGATGTTTTTTCAGGACCGCCGCCATGCAACCTGTGAACAGGAGGGTCAGCGCGATCAATGGCAACAGTCCACGGTCGACAATCGTTTCAACCGGCGTTGTGGGACCGCCTTTTTTTACGACGATCAGATAGAACGCGACGAGTCCGATTCCCACTCCCGTTCCCACGCCGAGTTTTGGCAGCGCGGTTTTGTCGATGGCCGGTGCCACGGTTGCGGCAAAAACGATCACGCCGAAAAGCGTCGCATCCAACAGATAACGCTGGTTAAAGAAAAACCCTCCGTTGTTGTGCAGCAGCAGTGCAAACATCGTATGAAGCCACAAGAGCGCTCCTGCGAGCAGAACACCGGGCGTCTTCCGGAAGTATTGGCATCGGACCGCCACCAGTGGAGCCAGCAGACACGCCGGAGCCAGAGGAAAGGACTGCAGCCATGCACGCCGAACACCCGTGTGAAACGTCAGGAGACCGGTATCAAGCCATGGCCCTGACTGAGGCCAGATCCAGACACCGAGGAAGCGTTCAAGCAGGTGGGTGCGAAATGAGGAAAAGACAAGCAAGAGAACCGGTAGCGTACAGGCGGCGGCGACTGAACGTCGGAGAATTGTCCGGCGTTTTGTGTCGGAGAGTGTGTTCCATCGCTTGAGTGTCTTTCCGTAGGCGAATGCCGTCACGCCGGCAAGTATGCCGAGCAGCGCGATAAAAAGAGCAAAGTTCCTGACGAAGACGCTCAGAACAGAGGCTGATTGCCAGTTCGACGTAATACCATAGGAAAAGGGAAACGGATCGCCAAAGCGTGCCATGTTAATCAGTGAGAGACCAATCATCCACGGCAGGAAACCGGCAAGAAACGCCAGTGCGCGCCGTACGGCCGCCGGATGAGCCGCCAGCATGAATACACCAAGTCCGAAGGCGGTCACAATCGACTGATACCGCACGCCTGTGGCGATTCCGGCCATTGTTCCGCAGAGAATTGCATGGCCGATCAGAGGTTTCCTTCCGGTTTCGTCCCGGGCCAGCAGGGGGTGTATTGCCAGTGCGCCGAGACTCAGCGCCATGTTGAGTCCGTGACTGATAACGGCAACGCCATAGTCCGCCCAATACGTTCCTCCGATCGCGACGACCAGTGCGATCCATGCGGCGCGGTTCGGTTGAAGGCTTGTTTTTGCTGCAACAGCCGACACGACGACAAGCGACACGATATACGACAATGCAGTCAGCAGAAACAGACCCGCCAAACCCGTAACAAGGTAAAACGGCGCTGCGACTGCACAATAGTAGGGAGGAATGAATGCTGTCATCTCCGTCTGATTCGGGAGTTCCTTCAACGTTGCCGGATGAAGGAACAGCAACAGACTGCTGCGAAACTCTGAAAAACCGTTTGGAATCGTGAAACTTCCGGTTTCCACAAAAGACTTCGCCGCGAGCAGATAATGCACTTCGTCGATATTGAATGTCCCCGGATCGTGCATCATCCACAGGACAGCTGTCCAAAAGATGGATACAGCGGTGACAAGCGATAGTGTGCGACTGGTCACGAGTCGCCCGGCACATCATATTCGCGCTTTCGCGCGTGATAAAGAATCCGCTCCAGAATCCGGCGGTTGCGGCCCTGCATGTCGGCCAGCAGTGCAAGAATCACCAACAGAAAACCCGTCACGACTGTGACGCCACCAGTCACAATGATTGAACGCCAGGGAGAGGTCGCTCCGGTTCTCAGCCAGTGTTGGCCGACGAATGCCAGTTGCAGGATGCCGAACCCGATCGTTGTCCCGCCGATGGAGCCGAAAAAGGCCAGGGGTCGATAGTCTCTGACCGTTCGGAGAATAATCGCACTCGTTTGGAGAGCATAGCGCCACAGACTGCGTGCCACGCGGCTCTGCCCGTATTTGCGCACGCCACGAACGGGAATCGGTACTTCCACCATGTCGATATTTTTGGCGGCGAGATCCAGAAACGTTTCCTGCGTGTATGTAAACCGGCCGAAGAGATTCATTCGCAGCAGCGTTTCCCGAGTGTAGGCCCGAAATCCGCAAGACACGTCGGTAAAGGGCTGCTCCGGTCTGATGATGCCATTAATCAACGCCGCCATCCAGGCATTGCCGCGACGCTTGATCCAGGGCATCCGTGGTTCCAGCGCGGTATCTCCGAACCGGGTGCATGTCACAAATCCGGAACGGCCTTCAACAATCGGCTCCAGCAGAGACGTGATGTATCTGGGGTGAAACTGCCCGTCACTGTCCATGTTCACCATGACATCGGCACCCATGCGCAAGGCGGTCTCGATTCCCGTGGCAAACGCGGCTCCAACACCCATGTTGCGGCGGTGACGAACGACATGTGCACCCGCCTGTTGAGCATAGTCCGCCGTCCGGTCCGTTGAGCCGTCGTCCACGACAGCCACACTGACCCTCTGAATTCCGTTTATGCTGCGGGGGATCGCACGAACGACCTCACGGATCGTTCGCTCCTCGTTCAATGCCGGCAGAACAACAACCAAATGCAAGTGCGGACTGGCTCCGTCTGAAACTGATACGCCCTCTGTTCGCCGCCATCCCTCAACCGTGGCAACGGCAAAGCCCGCCTTCGTCCTTGAGCCCTCGCGCCGCGTCATCGCTCATCGTTGCAATCCATCGCCTGGAGCACCCTTTCATGGACGTCGGAGAGCGCATGCTGCCCCGGCCTTCCTTTATCGCCGTTCTGGCACTCATGACCGGGATGGCTGCCGTTCACACCTTCTCGATCAAGACACCCTGGATCGCCTCTGTTCCCGTTGCTCTTGCATTCCTGTTTTTTCTTTCCCGCCATCTGCGATTTCCGGCGGTGGTGGCCGGATTCGCCGCTCTTGGAATGCTGCTCCAGGTACCTCAGGAACGTTCGCGCTCTGACTCGGCAGCGATACTTGCGGAGCTTGACCGGATCGATGGCTCTCTCATCGAAGTGCGAGGGCGCATTGACGGAATACCGCGAGTCACGGACAAAGGGGCCAGTGTTCTGATCGCTCCGGGTTCACGCCTCGGCAAGTCCGGGAACGTCTGGCGGTTTCCCGGCGCGATCCGTATTCGGCTGGGACAGGACAGTCCGGACCTCGATCAGTTTCGAAGTGCCATTGACGGAGACTCGATTGGCGTCATTGGTCATGTTACACCGCTGTCGAAATCGCCGGAGCCCGGTTCCTTCGGGAATTATCTCTCCTCTCTTGGAGTGGCGGCTTCATTGCGCGCGGTCCACTGGGAGCTTTCTTCATCCCCGCGGACGTTCTTTGCCCGCTACCGCGCGAAGATGCACTCGTTGGCGAATCGCTCGGAGGATATTCTGCGGGACAATCTCGACAGGGATCATGCCGCGCTGTTGTCCGCCATGATGCTCGGGCGGACCGGGTGGCTTTCGACAGCGCAACGCGAATCCTTTACTCGTGCGGGATTGATGCATCTCTTTGCCGTCAGCGGTTTGCACGCCGGTATTGTCGGTATCATGCTCGCTCTTGTTTCAGCCATGATTGGCGCCGGCCCGCGTGGGCGTGCGATTCTGGTCATCGGAGGGCTCTTTCTTTTTTGCACGCTCACCGGGTTCCGTGCCAGCGCTCTCCGTGCGTCCATGCTTGTTGCCGTGTTCGTCATGCAGCCGCTGCTTCGGCGGGAAGTGGATCGGCTGGGCGCGCTTTCGACGGTTGCCCTGTTGCTTCTTATCGCTCAACCGGGCGTTCTCTGGCAGCTTGGCTTTCAACTGTCATTCCTCTGTGCGGCCACCCTGGTTCTCGTAACACCGGGAGCGGTTGCGATTGAGGAACATCTTGGCCGTCGTTTGCCGCGCGGAAGCTGGCATTTGCAGCCTTTGATTCGCATCGTACAGCTGATGTTTGTCACGACATGTATTCAGCTGGCTCTCATGCCTTTTCTTGCAGCCCATTTTCGAGAGATTTCCCTCATTTCTCCGGTCGCCAACGCCGCGATTCTCCCGGCTTTGCCGTTCATTCTGGGAAGCGCGATTTTGTGTACCGCAATTGAAGTGCTGGCTCCCGGTCCTGCACAGTCTCTTTATGGTTTGCTGGATGTTGCCCTCTTGATGGTCGATGAGGTTGCCCGGCGTCTGGCATCGCTCCCTGGAGCCAGCATTGGTGGCAGTCCCTGGCCCCCGTGGATGACCGGTGCCTGGTATCTGTGTCTTCTTGGCGGAACATGGAGTCGTCTCCGGCCCCGCTTCACTCCCTTTGACGGAGTCTGGTCCGCCCTCCGCGGAGTTTTTGCCGCTCTTCTGGTCGCTTTATCCGGCCATGCTCTTCATCATCCCGGGGACATGCTTCTCGTGGAGTGTCTCGATGTCGGTCAGGGCGACGCGATACTTGTAAGGAATGAGAGCACCACCCTTCTCATCGATACCGGTCCACCGGAAGGTGCGCGTCTGTTACAACATCTTCGAACACGGGGGGTCGGCCACGTCGACCTGCTTGTGCTGACCCACGCGGACGCGGATCACATCGGTGGAGCTGACCGCCTGCTCGAGGAGATTTCCGTTGGTCAGCTACTCGTGGGCGGAAGCCTTGCCGGGACGGACGTCTGGCAGGCCGTGGCAGAGGAAGTGGCCTGGCAAAAGACTCTTGTCTCCACGATTCGGCGTGGCGCCGTGATCGACGTTGGTGAAGACATGAGAATCGATGTCCTGCACCCGGCTTCAGAGTTCACCGAAGAGGGAGACGATCGTAACGATGCCTCGGTCGTCCTGCGAATTGCAAAAGAAGAGGTTGTTTTTCTATTCACGGGAGACGCGGAGTTCGATGCCGAGGAAAACATGATCTTTTCGGTCAGACCGGAGCTGCTGGACTGCACTGTCTTGAAGGCGGGACACCACGGCTCCTCCGGCTCCACGGGCGCTGCTTTTCTTGCCGCATCATCACCGGATCATGTCGTGTTCAGCTGCGGTCGGAACAACCGCTATGGTCATCCCGCGCCCGCCGTTCTTAAACGTGTGAGCGCGGCGAGCGCCTCAGTCTGGCGAACCGATCACCAGGGAACCGTCAGTTTCGAAACTGACGGCCGGGAGTTGTTCGTTCGTACCGAGCGGTAGAAGTGACATTACTTTCCCGTCGCCTCGACCTGTTTTGCTCGAAAGCCGTGCTCACCTTCGCTCTCGCTGCTGCGGGACATGGCGGGCACCGAGTCGGTACTGCCGGAGAAGCGTTCCTGCACTGCCACCCGCCGTGAATGCAGCCACTCACCAAACTGGAGGAGAAGGCTCAGGACACTGGGAATGAACGTCAGCGTGAACAAGGTTGAAAACGCCAGACCGAACAACACGATAGTACCCAGCCCACGATACAGCTCATTTCCCGACCCCGACACAAAAACCAGGGGCGACAGACCGAAGATGGTCGTCGTTGTGGACATCATAATGGGCCGCACTCGCGCTCGTGTGCTTTCAACGACCGCATCGAGAGACGACATTCCATGCTCGCGGATGAAGATGAGCGTCTGCTCCACGATCAGGATGGGATTGTTCACAACAGTTCCCACCAGAACGACAAAGCCCAGCATGGTAATTACGTCCAGCGGCTGATAGATGTCCGGGAGGAACGGCAGCCACCCCATATGATTCATCAACCACAGGCCGACAATCCCACCCACGATGCCAAGAGGAAGGCTTGCCATGATGATCAGCGGATAGCCCCAGTGGCGGAACAGTGCCACCATCAGAAGATAGGAAATCACGACCGCCAGCAGAAAGTTGCCGCCGAGTGCCTCCCGTGTCGCCTTCAGCTTGTCACTTGAACCCGCGATTCGCAGACCCACACCCTCCGGCACCTGACCATCCTCGATCAAGCCGCCGATCACATTGCTCTCCGCAATCTCAACGGCGGTTTCCAGGGGCGTTTCCAGAGGCGGCACGATCTGAAGAGTCACTGTACGTTGCCGATCCACGCGGCGGATCGTTTCCGTGTTCACTGTTTGTACGACATCCGCCACCGCACTCAACGGAACCGGATCGCCGTTGTTGGCGTACAGATAGATTTCCTTCAAATCCTCACGGCTTCTGAGTGAGCCGTCGGTGCTGTAGAGGAACATGTCGATCTTGTCGTCCTTGAGGAAGAACTCATCGACGAAGGCCCCGTCCGACATGGCCCAGACGAGATATCCCAGCTCCTGCGTGTCGATACCGAGCTGAGCCGCTCGTTCCCAGTCCGGCTGAATTTCCAGCAGTGGCTGGCCCAGCGACAGGCTGGACGGTTCGGGCCGGATCGATTCCGACAGCTCCTCACGGATCTTGAGATACGCCTGCAATGCGACATCGAACAGCGGTTCCAG
>JANQSL010000005.1 GCA_028284075.1 Candidatus Sumerlaeia bacterium
CCTGCGACGCTACAACCGTTTTCTTGCCGACATTGAACTCGATGACGGCGGGAAAACGGTTGTAGCGTCGCAGGAGTGTACCGGCCGTCAGTGGCGAGCGACGCGGGATTCGAATTGGAAATTCATCGGAGCGTTGAACAGTCATCCAACATGCTTGGCCGCTTCGCGCAGCGCGTACTCGTAGCCTCGCAACCCGAGTCCGCAGACAACGCCAACCGCCACTCCGCTTACAAGACTCCGGTGCCGGAACTCCTCCCGTGAATGAACGTTGGAGATATGGACTTCGTATACGGGCAGTTCCACTCCGGACAACGCGTCCCGCAGACTGACCGATGTGTGGGTAAGCCCGCCGGGATTGATCAGCAGCGCCGCGGCTTCTCCGCGAAGACCGTGAATATGATCAATGATTTCTCCCTCGTGATTGCTCTGAAAGAAGGAGACGGCAACACCCAACTCTTCAGCAAGTCCCGCAAGCCCCGCTTCCAGGTCTTTCAGGGTTTCATGTCCGTAGACGTCAGGTTCCCGCGTACCCAGAAGATTCAGGTTCGGTCCGTTTATGACAGCAATTCGTTTCATTCCGGTTCCATACAAAACGAGGCGCCGGTCTGGGGCGCCTCGAAATCAATCTCATGAGAAAGTTGGATCTCCCGGAGACTCACTGAACCGATTGAGAGGACGTGGGGGTTGTCCCCTGACGGTTTCGGCCGCCGTCATCCTCATCGTCGTTGTCGTCCTTTGTTTCTTCATAAACAAAGTAGCTGGCGGCGCCAACAGCGACAACTCCACCGCCGATCAGGAGAGCACCCGTGCGACGGCGATCACTGCTTTCGTCGGCCTCACCACTTTCGTTTCCGTCCTGATTGCCGTCCTGCATCCGGAAGATACCCGGCTGACCAAGTGATTGAAGACTCGAGGTCCATACACCTTCACGCACTGTGAAAATCATCTGGTCCCCCGGACCAACCACTGCAACCTGCTGGCCGGATCCAACATCTTTCACTGCAAGCCGTCCTTCGAAACCCTGGACACTCAGGGTTTCCTCATCCATGAAGCGAGCGACGAACATCGTGTCGGACTTCTGAGAGGAAATCGGCGTGACAGAGAGATTCTGAACGTTTACCGCGGTGGAAGTCCCCTGTGGAATTGAAACGGCACCGCCTCCGCTGATCAGCTCGACGGAGCCTGCACCCGGAAAAGCCATTGAACTGTCAGGCGAGAGCATGACCGCCGCTCCCGTCTCGGGAATTGCAACACGAACGGGCGCATCAAGAGATCGCACGACGTCTTCAGTGCTCACCTCATTCATGAGAACGGCCCGCTGCTTGAACGTCTCTTCGCCGCGCACAAGAAGGTACTCACCTTTTGCGGAAGCCAGACCCACACGCTCTGCCGCTGGTGCAAACGCTGCCGTGGCAACGATCAGCGTACTGAGTAAAAGCCGTTTCATAGAGAATCTCCGGCGCAAATAGCTATAGGTTCGATTGATAACCAACTTGAGGACCATTCTCGACGTAGGAGCCTGACACGCAAGGGTTTTCTGCTTGTCTTCAGAACTTCTCAGACGGCTCTCAGGGCAGCGACGGCAGCAGCGGAAACCTGCTCTGCATAACCCGCCACAGGAGCTTTGAGCCGGCCGTAGCGCTCTCCGACGGCCACCTGCATGACCATCCCCATGAGCAACTGTGCTTTGAGAGAAGCGTCCTGCTTTGGGATTTCGCCGCGGTCGATGGCTTCTTCAATGAAGCGAGTCAACACTTTCGCCGGACTCAGAGCATCCTTTCGAATCCCATCAAGGAGTCCATGTTGCACGAGCATAACAAATCGAAATCCAAGAGGATCAGTATCATATGCGGCCAGAAATGCTCTCACCATTTGACCGATCCGGTCCTCCACCGGAGCTGCATCGGCTCGAATCCCCTCCAGCATTCCACCAAAACTTTCAAAGTATTCTTCAAAAAGCGCCCTGACCAGGTCGTCCTTGCTTTTGTGATGACGGTACAGAGCGCCTTCCGTGACGCCTGCGCGTTCCGCGATCATGCGGATCGTGGTTCCGTCGATCCCGTGGTCCGCGAACAGTTCCAGAGCGGCTCGCTCTATGTCTTTTTTCTTTCGGGCAGGACGGGCCACCGGGAAGCCTCCATGAATTGGAAGTGTTTACTTACATCCGGTAATTTGCCCTTCGCAAGCCAATAGGACCGGAGGAACTCGCAGACAATGGAGTGTGAGGCTGTGGTGGCGGTGGGGGTGGGATTCGAACCCACGGTAGATTGCTCTACGCCGGTTTTCAAGACCGGTGCCTTAAACCGCTCGGCCACCCCACCGCGGGCGCGAATGTTTGTGGGGACATCCATGCCACCGTCAACCGGTATGGCGAGATGTGGTCCCTGCGGGGATTGCCGATTTCATCGCCGACTCCGAAACGACGCGGCAAGGGTGAGAATTTGGGATTCAGCTTCCATTGAGTTGCCGGAGGTCAAGTGGCGAGCCCCGGCAAAGCGGTTCCGGAATCTTCAGCCACGCCATGTGCAGGCACAAACGACGACAAGAGGAACCGGGGAGACATGATGCCGGGTTTCTCAGCAAGGTGGTCACCGGCCGGGATGACGGCCGGGCCGGGCGTGGCAAGGAGCATTCAAAACACTGAGTTTTTCATCGACGCCGTTTCTCAAGAGGGGTTTTTATTCTCCCGACTTCAATAATACCTTCCACGAGTTGATCATGATTCGGAGCTTTCAGTGTAGTGCCGGGCCCAGGCTGGCAGCGATTCTGACCGCGGCCGTTTTTGTCGTTTCGACGGCTGGCGCCAATACGGCGCTGTGGCGTCAAAACATTGCAGAGGGCGATCAGTGCTTTAAGAACGGCGACTATGAATGCGCCAGCGAGAAGTACCAGAAGGCTTTTGAGATTTCGGAAGATGAGTTTTCACTGACGGATCGGCGCGGTGCCGATACTCTGCGGCGCCTGGCTTCGACATCGGATCGTCTCCGGCGTCCGGATCATGCAGAGGACTATCATCGCCAGGCACTTGCGGCCTACAGTTTTTCCCTTGGCGACACGGATCTTGAGACGTTGCGCCAGCAGCGGATCATGGCGGTCTGGTATCGACAGTACCGGCGGCTTGATGAAGCGGAGAAGCGGTTCCGAATTGTGGTGAACGGACTTGGCGAGAACAGTGACGCTTCTCCTGCGGCAATCAATGCGGCAGCGTTCGAGCTTGCGGAAATTCTGATTGTTCGCGATCAGCACGAAGAGGCTGTGGAACTGCTTGAGGAGAACCTGGAGTACGTCGAAGAGACTTTCGGCAAGAAGTCGCAACAGGCGATGATGGTTCTCAACAAGCTCGCCGAGGCTCAGATGGAAACCGGAAAGTGGTCAGAGGCGGTGGACGGACTTCGGCGGGTCCTGTTGCATGAAACGAACATCAACGGCTCTGAGTCCGTTGGCGCCCGCAATGCCGCACTCCGCCTGGCGGAGGCGGAGGCCGGTCTCCGGCGAACCGATCCGGATGCTCTTCCCGGTATCTACGACATCCCCATCAAGATTCAGCACGAAACGATTTACTGAAGGAATCCGAACAAGCGGGATTCACGACTTCACGCGCATCCAGTACAAGCGGCACCTCATTGCCGCACAGACAGCAAATGCTTGCCTTCCACGAGCCGCCGGGACGTCCGACAAGAAAACGTGCCGCCTGTTCTCCCTGAAGCCGGGCTTCCACCAGGCCTTCTTGAAAGTCTTCGGCGGGCTCTTGCAGAATCCTGAACCGGCTTGAACGCAACGAGCCCGTCAATCCACACCCGAGCGCCTTCAACCAGGATTCCTTGAGGGTCCAAAGCAAGAGTGCGTGTTGCCGTTGTTTCTCCTCTGCAAGGGGTTCGAGCGCGAGAACCTCGTCGGGGCTGAATCTCCGGCGCGCAATTTTCACGATATCGCCGGAACGGTTTTCCGCCTCCGCATCCAGGCCAACAGCGCCCACAGTCGAGACGGCGACGGCGATGAAGTTTGCCGTATGTGTCAGGTTGAAAAAGGCACGGCGCCTGTGAGCCGGATCCAGCTCCGGCTTGCCGTGTTCGGTGCGCACAAACCGCCATTGGGAGGGCTCTCCACCAAGGACCTCGGACAATGTCCGCCGGAGGAGGATTCGTGACGCCAGCACCTGGACTTGATCCTGTGGACGGGTGAACTCCCCCGCCCGCTGTCTGTCGTCGTTCGTCAGAACACTGGAAGTCTGCCAGACGGAGTTATCCGAAACTGAGTCTTCGGAAAGCCGGGTCCACCGAAAATGGAGAAGAGAGTCGTTACTCATCGCGGGCAAGAGAGGTGACACGGAGGCGGACATGCCAACCTGAAACAAATGCCCTCCGCTTTCCGCGGAGGGCATTGATGAACTTCAAGTCGACAGCCTGAGGAAATTCAGGTGTGATCTTCGTCGGGACGTTTCTGGCTGCGGTAAATATCGCCGGCGCTGATGGTCCCGTTTGTGGGATCGTAGCTGGCGAGATTCCAGCCGCCTGCGCCGTAGTCGCCAAGCTGGTCCATATGATTCTGATCGTATGTGTCCGGACCGGCACTGCGAATCGTCCACGCTCCGTAGCGGTTCTCCTGGAGACGCTGGGTGTTTCCGCTGTACCAGTTTGAAGGAAGGTACATCATCTGACGAGCCAGAGGCTCGACGAAGCCATGCGGAAAGCGGAAGATGTCCTCCATTGTCCCCGCGCTCGTCACATAGGCTATGGGAGTCGTCAAACCTCCTGCATAGTCTTGAAAACCCGGGTACATTTTCCACTGTTCGATCACACTCCACGTGCCGCCCGGCCTCGGACCGAAAGCTCCGGTCGTCCCCCCGGCTCCCGGACCGTTCTGCGTGCCAAGGGGGATTTTGTTGTGATCCACGGTATACATTTCAATGGCGGTCACCATGGTCCGCATATTGGAAAGCTGACGTGAAACTTTCGAGCGGGTCTGTGCCTCCAAAAAATTGGGAACGGCAATGGCCGCAAGAATTGCGATAATCGCGACAACAATTAGAAGTTCGATCAGTGTAAACGCCTTTGGTCTCATCGTGCTTCGTTCCTTTCGATGAACCGGGAAATCCTGCCGTGCCCTGGCGAGTTCAGACCGGCCCATATTATTGTGAGACAGGTGACATTAATGAGCGGCTGAGTAAGCGGTTAGGTGAGGGAATTCCGGAGTCTCATGAAACTCGCACATTCTTTCGCCCGGCTCATCGCAATCCTGTTGAGACGGCTGCCGACAGGATCTTCCTTCGACACAAACTTCGACAGAACAGGATGCACAATGACGACCCGCCCTCATTCAATCACTGCCACAGTGCTCTGTCTCATTACGCTCAGCATGGTCCAGATTTCGGGATGCGCACGCGCTTCACAGCCGGATGTGGCCAGTCAGTCCGACGCCGAACCGGTCATTGTGGAGTCACCCATCTCCAGCAATGCCTACGGGAAATGGGAAGGCCAGCGTCGTATCGATACCGTTGTGATCCACTATGCCAGCGCCATTTATTGGTTTAATGAGGATTTTCAGGAGATCGTCGGAGAGGATGGGAGGGCCTACGCGAACAGCATCAGCCTGACCCCTCAAAACCTGGCGAACCACAAGTATGACTGGCAGTTGGTGAAGGCTGTCTTCGAAGCCTATGGTGTTTCATCTCACTATGCGATCGCACGCGATGGAACGATTGTGCGCTTTGTTCCCGACAATGACCGGGCGTGGCACGCGGGGCGCAGCAAGATGCCTCAAGACGGACGAACCGGAGTGAACAATTTCTCGATCGGAATTGAGCTTATGGCAAGCCATCCTGACGATGACCCCACGGTGAAAACCGCGGAGGATGCCTATACAGCCGCACAATACGAGTCTCTCAACAAGCTGATGGCCATGCTGTGTGAAAAGCACGGCATCGAGTATGTCGTCGGACACGATGAAATCGCTCCCGGCCGCAAAACCGATCCGGGACCGCTCTTTCAATGGGATCGTGTGAGAACCGAAGACCATGCGCCGGTTGTCTGTCCGGAGTAGCTCGTTTGACCAGCGCGAGAGATCCGTCAGCCACTTTTACCAGATTGGCAGATACTCCTCCGGCCCTGAACAAAGCCGTAAACATCATTTATGTCGTTGATGGCACCGTATTCGATATCGAAGGCGCCCTCGCTGTCGGGAGCGGTGTTGGTTATGTCAAAGGGCAATAAACCCGCTCCCGCAATCGCGTGGCAGCCGGAGAAGCCACACTCCACAAGCAGAAGAAGAAGTTCCGGCACGGGGCAAAACGGCGCCTCCGGGCCTGGCTCCGCCTCCTCCACCGCCGGCGATGTTGCCATCAGCGGTCCTATTACCCCCGGCACCAACGTGAGCGGGGACGGAAAAGAGAAGACATATGGGAACCTGTTACCGTGAACGAATCGCATCATGACGGGATCCGACAGCCAGGCATTCGGATGAAACACCAACGGGTGCGAGAAAAAGAGGCTGCCTGAGTTTCGAGGCGAATATCCTGGACTGAATGCCAGGCCACCTCACTTATTTCGTGTTTTTCATTGTCGATCGTGGTGCTTTCGGGTTTTAATGCCGCAAAATCGCACGTTTCTCGATACCTGTTTCCAGGAGTCTTTCCTCATGGATCGTTTCGGTCATGTGGGAAAAGCCCACATCGTGATCTGCATGTTTCTTGCAACTTTTCCGGCAGAGTACGTCAGCGCCATCGACGTTACCGCGACTCCGGTTCTGGACATCAATACAGGAACCTCCGGATCACAGCCGTGCAACCTTGTTGATGTGAATGGAACTCTCTTCTTCGGAGCTGCAGGCGACAACGATACGGGACGGGAACTCTGGATGTCGGATGGCACACAAGGGGGAACGAGCCTTGTGAAGGACATCAATCCGAACCCCTTTTCCTTCACCGGCATTGTTTCGCCGGCAAACGCGAACGGAACTCTGTTCTTTGGAGCAAATGATGGAAGCATCGGCACGGAGTTGTGGAAAAGCGATGGAACAGAACAGGGAACCGTTCCGGTCCGCGATATTGCACCTCCGGGTTCCTTTTCGTCACCGGCGGACATCACGGCTCTCGGAAGCGGAGTTTTCTTCTTTCACGACGATGGCACGACGGGAAACGAACCATGGTTCAGCGACGGAACGGAGCCCGGAACGATTCAGCTCGAGGATATCAACATGGGTGCGGGAGGAAGTTACTCGTTTCTCGATGGAGCAACCGCCTTTGCGGGCGATGTGTTTTTCGAAGCGTCGAATGGAGCCGACGGCTTTGAGTTGTGGAAGACGAATGGAACACCTGCCGGCACAATGATGGTCGATGATCTCCGCGACGGACCACTCGGTTCGAGCCCGCGCAACTTTGTCGAATCAAACGGGACTCTCTTCTTTTCAGCGTTTGATGACAACGCCCAACGTCAACTCTGGAAGACCGACGGAACCGCCGAAGGAACAGGCATTGTCAGAGAACTCCCAACGACCACCGTCGGACCGGGTGTCTTCCGCCTCGGTGCTCTGAACGGAACCGTCTTCTTCGGTGCCTATGGCACAGAGCTCTGGAAAAGCGATGGAACGGATTCGGGAACCGTCCCTGTGGCGGATCTGGATACAACACCCGGCAGTGTGGAAGGCACGGAATTCATCGATCTTCTGACGGCGGTGAACGGACAGATGTTTTTTACCTTCTCAACCGCCGAGGCGGGCCGTGAACTCTGGGTATCGGATGGCACGGATGCCGGAACACACCAGGTTGCCGACCTGTGGTCAGGTCCCGCGGAGTCAATCCCTTCCGATCTGACTCCGTTCAACGGCGAACTCTTCTTTTTTGCGGCGGGAGACGACTTCGGCCGCGAGTTATGGAGAAGCGACGGCACTGAGCCCGGTACGCAATTGGTCAAGGACATCACTCCGGGAGAAAACCCGTTCCTGACGCCTGACAATCTCACGGTTTCCGGTTCCAGTCTCTTCTTCACTCAGGATAACGGAACAAACGGCACAGAGCTTTGGAAAAGCGATGGAACGGAGCAGGGAACGGAAATGGTGACGGACCTGTTGACGGACCCGGCAGGCTCTCAACCCTCGGAATTTATCCGTCTGGGCAGTGATATTCTCTTTGTCGCCACGGACGATGGCGCCGGCCGGGAGTTGTGGAAAACCGATGGAACAGAGCAGGGAACAATTCAGGTTCGAGACATTGCCGCCGGTGGCGACGGGAGCAGCCCTTTCGATTTAACAGGGTTCGAGGGGGAAGTTTATTTCAGAGCCACAACGTTCGATGAAGGATCGGAGCTTTGGAAAACTGACGGAACAGAACAAGGAACGACTCTCGTCAAAGACATCGTTCCAGGCCCTGGCAACAGTTTCCCCCAGAAGATGACGCGAAGCGGCTCTCTTCTCTTTTTCCAGGGCGCGACGCAGGATGCACAGCAGGAACTGTATGCCACCGATGGCACATCCAGCGGAACGGGGCTGGTCAGAAACATCGGCACGAACTTCAGCTCTTCTCCCGATCTGCTCACGGACGTGAGCGGCACGCTTTTCTTTGTGGCAAACGACTTCGACGCGGGAACGGGCAACGAGCTCTACAAGAGCGACGGCACGGAGCCCGGCACTGTGATGGTGAGGGATATCGGCCCCGGTGGAAACTTTTTCGGTCCGACGGAGCTTGCCAATATCGACGGGACACTTTACTTTGCGGCGGACGACGGAACGAATGGCACGGAACCATGGATGAGTGACGGCACCGAGCCCGGCACCGTGATGCTTGCCAATATCAACCCGGCGGGAAGTTCCTCTCCCACCGAGTTCATTGCCTACCAGGGAATGACTTATTTCTTTGCGACGGATGCGTCCGGCAGCAGGAAACTTTTCAGAACCGACGGGACCGAGCCCGGTACGGAAGCGTTTTTCGATCCGCAAACAGTGAAGGGAGTCGTCGGCCCCGCGGAGCTTTCCGAACTCCTGCTGGAACGGGACGGCTCACTCCTCTACTTCCGTCTGCTGGATCGCGGACTTCACGCGGAGGTTCTGTGGCAAACCGACGGGACGACGGAGGGAACCACTTCCATCGACGCCGTCCCGCCTTCGATGAGCAAAGGGGAGGGAGAGGATGAGGACGACGACGATTACGGGGAATTTGAGGAGGAGGAGGAAGAAGAGGAAGAGGAAAAGAGAATATCAGAATCCTTCTCACGCCTGCTCATCAGTCGACGCTCGTTTGGAACAGTCACACCGCGTCCGCCCGGCTTTTTCAAGGGAACCGGCGGTTTCAACCCCCGGATTTTCTATCAGAACCTTGATACGGGCGAGATTGCCTTTGAGCCCATCGACAGTTTTGCAGGTCCTGTCGTGGGACGTGTCGATGAGGGTTTTGTAACAAACAACTTTGCCGAATCGATCGGAACGGAACTCTTTCTGATCCGTGTCACGGACGATCAACAGCCCATGGCTGACCTGGACTTGTGGATCATGGATTAGCGCTGGCGAAAAGAACACTGCTGCCCCACAATACTTACAATGCCAGCAATCTCTTGTAAAGATTTCCGCCATTTGTTTCTTTGGTATGGTTTGTCGCACCTTGCATCCGCCAATTAGTCGGAGTCGTTCATAAACCCCAAGTTGCCTGCAGGCCCGCAGGGCCAGTATACGGTTTGGATGGGTTCAAGAAGAAAACAAAGACATGTATTTCAACCTTCTCTGCGGTTCAAAAGAGGTATGCTGAGGTACGACTTGGCGATGGTGGTAATTGCTTATCAAGTCAATCCTGCGACTCATTGACTGTTCAACAGCCTGTACGCTTCTTCTCCTTCTTTTGAAGAATAGAATATTCGTGACTGATCTATTCCAAGGGCCGCCAATCGATCCATTCCCACCTCGTTCAGAATCCAAACGGAAGTCGGAAATCGTTCCTGGTAATGCCGCAAAACGGGAGATAATTCTTCATCAGCAATGCCAAGCCACGAGTTCGTAACTCGAACGAGCGCGGCTTCAGATTCCGCCTCGAGCAGATCCGAGAATTCGCGGCGATGGTTTGTTGTCACTTTGCCACTAATTATGATTTCGCGAGGCTCCGCTTCCCATCTCAGATTATTCTCGTCACAGACGAACACTTCGAATTCCGGCTTGAAATTCGAATCTGAACGAACCATGGAGACAGCGTCCTTTTTGCAGGAGGTAATCATGCGTACCGGAACACCCAACTTCTTTATTGTATCCCCGTAATCGTTCCATGTTTCCCAGACCGTCAATCCTTCACGGTGATTCACTTCATTGATGGTGGAAATGAGCGAATCGTCTATGACTCCAAGCCACGGACGCCAGACCGAAATCAGAAGAGGATATTCAGGAGGTATTTCGTTCAGGAGCTGATGAAACTCCTTTCGATAGCACTCCCTCACCTTTCCTGCGAGGACCAAATTAGGAGTTGCACCGACATAGTTGTGGTCCGTGGGTTTGGCCAGATGTGCATCGAAGCTCCCCGTCAGATACTCCTGAGTCCCAAGCAGTAAAGCTTCGCCGGGCGGTTCCTGATATACTTCACGCGCAACACGAAGCAGCGCCAAAGTGAAGCGATATTGATTGGGTGTCTTCCGAGGGTCAGGCTGCCACTGTTTGAACTCTTCTGAAAGTTCGGTCGACTCTCTGACTCTCCCCCTCACCGTTATACCATCCAATCCATCGGGCTCATAGCCCTCGTGACACATACTCCGAAAGTCTATTCCTGTCATTGCTTCCCGAAAGTCCTGAAACGTTCTTGATGGAATGCCTTTTCGTCCATCGAGCGAAGCAATACCTGTGATCTCGATCCAAGGACCGTCTTCTGCAAGATATACTGTAATACAGCAGTTCGGGTGGAACGAAGGGCGAAGGATTACCTGCCAGGCGTTCCTCACCTGCCGCCCAATATCAGGAATCCATGTTTGTTCAGACTGTTCCTCCAATTCGATTTCCTCTGTTTTTGAACGACAATTAGTAGCGGGTGGAAACTAACAGATCAATCCCTATACCCCACCATGCTTGACGATAACCTCAAAAGTGCCTGACGCGACGGTGACGCGAGGTCTGGAATACGGTCTTTGAGCATGGGTGTTCCACCCGATGCAGAGTACTGGGATTGTTGGGGAAGAAATGGTGGGTGGTACAGGAATCGAACCTGTGACCTCAGCGATGTCAACGCTGCGCTCTAACCATCTGAGCTAACCACCCACGCGAGGGCTTAGGGATGTGCCGGAGTCACCCCGGCCGATGCAAGGCAATTCCGAGGGACTGTGCTGTCGGACTTGCCTTTCGCGCACCCCCCGGGTCTCATGGCCTTTGCGGTGACGGAAACTCGTTACCGGCATCCATAACTCAAATTTCGAGGCTTACAAATGAAGACCCTCATCAAAGTTGTGCTCGTTATCCTGCTGTTCATCCTCCTCGCCGCCGGTATCGGTCTGTATTTCCTGGCCAAGAACCTGGACGGCATCGTTCGAAACGGCACGGAGCGCGCCCTGGAGTACGTCCTTCAGGTCGATGTGAGTGTTGGTGGCGCGTCTGTCGATGTGCGCAGCGGTGCCATCGAATTCACCGATATCCTGATCTCGAATCCGGACGGTTACAATTCGGACCATGCGATGGCCTTTGGTCTGGTGCGAGCGGAGGCTGACATCGCGTCGTTCCGGACGGACAAACCGATCGTCCGGCTCATCAGGCTCTCGCAGTCCGATATCGTTCTCGAGAAAAAGGGAACCTCGTCCAACCTGCAGGACCTCATGAGAAACGCCCAACGTCTTGCCAGCGGAGAAGGCAAAGAGCCGCCGCCTTCCGAGGATGAGGCGGCAGGAAAGAAGATGGTCATCGAGAAGCTGCTGATCGATGGCACGACTGTCGGCGTTCAGGTGCCTCTGTTGGAGCAAACCTACCGGGTGGAACTGCCGGATGTTGAAAAGGAAAATATCGGTGGCGGTGATGAGGAGAAAGTCTCGCCCGCCGAGGCCATGCAGGAAATCCTGGCGATTTTGCTGGAGCAAATTCGAGAGGCGGGCGCGGGAATTCTGCCCGGTGATCTCCTCAACAGTCTGCAGGATTCCCTCAGGTCGTTGCCGGCGGACCTTCGCGGCCGTGTGGGAGAAACCACCGAGCGCCTTCGCGGCTCAGTCGACTCGGCTCTGGAGGGGCTGACGTCCGGCAGCAAGGACAGCGTGGGAGACGCCGTCGACAGTGCCGGCGATACAGTCAAGGACGTTACCGAGGGCATCGGGGAAACCGTCGAGGGTGCGGGTGAGGATGCCAAGGAGGCCGTCGAGGGGACGGTTGATGATATCAAAGGTCTGTTCGGAAAGAAGAAGTCGGACTGAGTTCAGCTTGATCTTCCACCGGGCTCCCGCCATCTTTCGGGCAGGAGTCCGGCAAGACTTTTCGAGATTCCCGCCGGGCTCCACGGGAGGTTGTCATGGAACTCGGCCCACTTCATATCGGGCTGTTGGGAGCGGGTCTTGTTATTGGCTATGTCTGCGGCTGGCTGGCAGGCCGCGTGACGTCGCCGAAGAAAACGGTTCGAACATCGCGATCACGAACAGAGGTTCCTCTTCCCAAAAAGCCGGGAATCAACAGCCTGGCGGAAGCCAGCAAGAGTGAGGTCTTCGTCCTTCGACTCTGCAGAGCCGACGTCAAAGAAAAAGCTCTCAGTTCGATCATTCACCACCTGAAGGACGTCGTTGCCGAATGCCTCGATCGAGGGGAGTTCGGTCACCAATTGCGGGTTGTGCTGATCGATATCGGCGAGTGGGACGATGCAAAAGCCGATAACGCGGTGCTGGAACATTTCGTCTGCATTCATGAGGCCTGTCCCCACCTGCCCATGTGGCTCGCGGAGGACTCACTGGATCATTATCTTTGCTGTGTTCACATGGGGTTGCAGTTGCGCGACTTCGAGGATCTCGAGTCCGGCGTCTATACCTGGGATCGCTTGAAGGACGACATTGCTGAACGTTCCGGTGAGTGCATCGAAAAAGATATGGATCACAAAGCACCGGAAGGTCTGGTCAGCAAGCTGATCGGCGAGGGCATCGCACGAATCGAGACATCGATCAGCAGGCTGGATCCGCTGGCAAAGGCCGAGGAGCCTGTTGAGACAGCGAGTTCGTAGTCTCTATCGAGAGATGCGGGCCGAATAGATACTGCCGGTGCCGCCTTCCAGAGCGTCGCTGGTGAATACAAGGTGGAGGTTCTCAACGCCCGCGGCAATGCGAGGCTCTGCGGGGTGTGTGACGCCGGAAACAGTCCAGTCTTCGGCTCCCCACCGGACTCGTACACAGGCTCCGCCGGCAGTATTTTCCCGCCAGGCAAAGACTGCCGTCTCGCTGGCACTTGCAGCGTCGGGCTGTGTTTGATGCTCCTCAGAAACGGAAATCGGGCCGTTCGTGCTCCAAACGGCTTCGCTGCCGCGGGAGTTCTGAATCCAGATCGCGTC
>JANQSL010000036.1 GCA_028284075.1 Candidatus Sumerlaeia bacterium
AACAACGCCCCCACCTGGGCTACCGCAACAGGGGCAAACGACCCCTCGACACCATCAAACAACACGCCAAAACTGTACGTGATGAAGGTTAGTCTTACAGCCAGTCGTTCTTGATCTTCCCAAGAAAAGATCCGTGCATTGTATTTTATGAAACCATTGTTATTGTGAGCGACGGTATACGGCGGATCACAGTAAACAATATCTCCTTCCCGCGCATCACTAAGAGTCTCTTCAAAATCACCGCTCTTCAGCTTCGCGGCCTTGAGTGCTTTCGAGGTCGTTCGAATTCGCTTCGCGTCACATACCGCAAGATGATCTTTGTGGCCATAAGGAACATTAAAATCACCTCTGAGGTTTTCGCGATAAATACCGTTGAACGAGAAGGTTGTCAGATAAACTAAACGCGCCGCTTTCGTAATTCTCGTGCGAGGTAAGAGTTGACGTATCCTGTAGTATTCTTCTTCACCACTCCGCCATCTTCTAAGTGCATTTATCAACTTCTCTGGCGAATTCCTAATCACTTTATAGGCACGGATAAGAGCCGTGTTCTGATCTGCAACAATTGCCCTCTCAGGAGCGAGATGGAAGTAAAGTGCGCCACCTCCGAAGAATGGCTCGTAGTACGTATTATAGGATCGAGGGAGGTGTTTCTCTATAATCTTAACGAGATTGCGCTTTCCACCCGGCCATTTTAGAAGAGGGGGTATCGATTCGCTTAGGTCGTGTTGCAACTGGAGATCAGTTTTCGAAGTCAAATCAACTCTCGCTCGTTTGCTCACTGCTTAGCTGAAGTACCATACCAGTCACCCCTTTAGTGGAAATTACGAGGGGAACTGAATATCACACCTGTTACACTTTCAGTATATTAAATATAGCCTCACAGGACTAGGGAGGCAAGCTCTAAGAGCACTGATCGAGTGCGGCCCTACTACTAAAAGCAACCCGTTTCGACAGAAAACCGGTAGGGAACATATTACCCTCTGGATGAGACCGCTTTCGGAAACACTGTCAAGCTAGCGCCGCCCGATTTCTTTCCGAAGAATGACAGAGCCTCTCCTCCTGCTGTAGACTATGTGGCTTCACCTCCCCGCTTCCACGCCCTCCATATTTCCCATTCCTCCCAAAACAGCCTTTCTCGTTCAAATTTCCCATTCCTCCCATATTTCCCACGGATTCCTGAAATCCGAAACGGTCTGTGGTTCAATGCGTCGCATCAGGCCTGACCGAGCAAGACCTCGCGCCAGCCGAAACAGGCCGGCGAACACCGAAAGACCAAAACAAAACCTGAAAGCACAAGACCACCGGGCGCGCGCCCACTCACCCCAACCCCTGACCTAAAACACGAAACCCATGCTTTCTCACCACTCACCACCCGCAACTCATCGCACATTGCCCATTGACCAGCCCATGCTCACCGCTCACGGTCCTTCCCGACATCCGATGGACGTTCGCAGGAGAGAGCCCGCACCGCGGGCCGCCGAAGGGGTAAGTCGCCTCCCAAACTCTCAGGCAAAAGGACTGCGAACCGACGGACCTCTGGAGAGTGCCCGGCAACACCGGGCCGCCGAAGGAGCAACCGGCACACCGCCGGTGATCTCTCAGGCCCCCTGGACAGAGGGAGGTGCGAGCGCCAACGGCGCCGCCAGGGTTAACCAGGATGCCATCGATGTCTTCCGACAGGACCTCATTAAAGCAAACCCCTCTGCACGCCGCTCACGTGAAGCTTGGCGCGCGCATGGTTCCCTTCGGCGGATGGGACATGCCCGTCTCCTACGAAGGCCAGATCGCCGAACACGAAACGGTGCGCACCGCCTGCGGCGTGTTCGACGTCTCCCACATGGGCCAGGTTCGCCTCCGCGGCCGGGGCGTTCTTGATTTTCTGACATGGCTCGTCCCGGGCAACGTCGCGCGCCTCGAGGACGGCGGTTCGCTTTACACGACACTCTGCAACGAACAGGGCGGCGTCATTGACGACCTGATTGTTTCCCGCCTTTCCGAGAGCGAAGTCTTCGCCGTCGTCAACGCCGCCACCCGCGAGAAAGACATTGCATGGATTCGCGACAAGGCCAGTCAGCACAGCGATTCAGACATCGCCATCGAGGACGAGTCCGAGACGTGGGCCATGATCGCCGTGCAGGGCCCGAAAGCACTGAGCATTCTCGACCGCTTGATCCCGGAACAAACCTGGACCGGCACAAAACCCTTCACGCTTCATACCGTGGAATCCGGCGGATGCCCGTTGATCGTGTCACGAACGGGATACACGGGCGAGGACGGCGTGGAACTCCTCTGCCCCGCCGCAAACGCCACCGCATGGTGGGACAGGTTCATCAACGCCGGCGCAAAACCCTGCGGACTGGCGGCGCGGGATACGCTGCGGCTTGAGATGGGCTATTGTCTATACGGACAGGATCTCGACGAAACGATCTCGCCCTTCGAGGGAGGCATTGGCTGGACAGTTTCCCGGAAAAAAACGTCGGAATTCATCGGACGTTTCGCACTGGAAAAACAACGCGCCGCCGGTGCTCCCAGGATGCGAATCGGGCTGAAACTCCAGACGCGCAAACCGCTGCGTCACG
>JANQSL010000037.1 GCA_028284075.1 Candidatus Sumerlaeia bacterium
CTACAAGTCCGTGAACACGGGCTCCACCTGGACTCAGATCGCTGACGTCGATTTCGGCGGAGCCGCTCCGGAACTTATCGGGACAAGTACGAACAACATGGAGATGGCTGTGTCTCAAGCCAACAGTGACCATGTCTTTATTGCCGTCAGCAATGCGGGTCAGGCGGAGGGTATTCTTTATAGTACCGATGGTGGAATGTCATGGTCAGCGATGGATCTTCCCCTGACACCTCAGGGTTCTCCTGTTCCAATTACTGAAGCCACAAACACATCACCGATCATCGTGACTTCGGTCGGCCATGGTCTTGGTGAAGGAAGGCGGGTTGACCTGACGGGTGTTACGGGAAACACGGCGGCCAACGGCACATGGAGGGTGACTCCCGTCGATTCCGACGCCTTCGAACTCGACGGTTCGATGGGTAACGGGTCCTATACCGGCGGTGGGAGCTATACTGTTCTATCGGGCTTGAACCCGCGAAGAAAACCAGGATCACAGGGTGGTATTCATTTTTCCATCACCGCGGACCCGGCAGATGAGAACATCTTCTATGTGGGTGGTGACCGGCAGGAGGTGCCTTTTCCGAACTACCTGGGTGCAATAGACTTCACCGGCCGCCTCTTCCGCGGCGATATCAGTGTGCCACCAACGGGTGGCCTTCTTTCCCCTCAGTGGGAACACCTCACCCACAGCAACGCCATCGCGACAATTCCGGGCGGAGGCACCGCAAGTGGTTCGTCTCCGCACGCGGATTCACGAGAAATGGTTTTCGATGCCGGAGGCGACTTGATCCAGGGGGATGATGGAGGAATCTATCGGCGCACGAGTCCTCAGGACAATACGGGTGACTGGTTCAGCTTAAACGGCAACCTGCAGGTCACCGAGTTTCACAGTATAGAGTACGACACCCTCTCGAATGTCGTGTTTGGCGGCGCTCAGGACACGGGAACGATGTATCAGCCGACGGAAGGTGCAGCCCTGTGGGACAGCTTTTCGACGGCCGATGGCGGGAAAGTTGCGGTGGATACCGTGACGAGTCCGGGTCAGTCCATTCGATTCACAAGCACACAGTTTTTTATCGATCTCATCCGCTCCGTGTGGGATTCCTCCGGTAACCTTATAAGCTTCGAAGCCCCCGGTCTCATTGTGAACGGAACCGGCGGACTCACACTCGGTGAAGTTGCCGGACTTCGGTTTTATCAGCCGGTCGAATTGAATCGCGTGGATCCAAGGCGGGGGGTGACCGGTACCGCTTTCAACATCTACATCACGGAAGATCACTTCGACACGGTCGACGCGGTGCCACCGACGGATTTGATCAACTTTCCCCGGGCAATGGCCTATGGTGGTTACGCGGATACCATCCCCAATCCTGAAATCATGTGGGTATCGGCCCTGGATGGTGTTTATGTGCGGAGCAGCGCGGTGTCGGGTCTCAACAGATCCACAAGCTTTCCCGGCTTTTTCTCCCTCGACATCGATATGGACCGCGACGACTGGGAAACGGCCTATGCCATCGACAACAATCAGATCTTTGAGACTACAGACATGGGTGTGTCGTGGATGGATATCACTGGCAACCTTTTCGCCGATTTCACACCGCAAACCCTCCGTTCGGTTGTCACTGTTCCAGGTTCAACAGATGCAATCGTGGTTGGTTCGAACAACGGTGTTTACGTTGCATTCGAAAATGACTCCGCAAACTGGCTGCAGCTGGGTGCGGATTTGCCGAATGCTCCCGTACTGGACCTTGTCTACGACGAAGCCGACGATGTTCTCGTCGCGGGAACACTGGGAAGAGGTGCATGGATCCTGAGCCCGGTGCTTCCCGGCAATTCGTCAGGCGTCGGAGACTGGATAGCGTTCCCCTGAAAGGGAGGACGGTTGCAAACACACCTTTACGGTCCCGGCCGCTCAGCCACCGGCACTCTCAGCATGGCCTGTCGAATCACCCTTGTCAGGTTCCGCGACAACAGACTGAGAAGGAGTGGATTCTGCGGTCCCGTTCACGAGTTGGTCGAGATAAACCTGCAGGGCCTCGATTTCACCTTCAGTACCAACCAGAGGCGGCATGAAGGCGCGATAGGGCGAGTCTTCTGAATAATCATGCAGCATTCCCAGGGCATTGCCGATGGATTCGTACTCACGCCCGTGCAACAAACGTTTCATTGAGCGATAGCCTTCGCGCGTGTGACATGCAAGGCACTGGCCCCGAAACATCAGTTCACCACGCCACAGGGTCTCGGGTGTGGCAGCGGGACGCTGCGATTCACCGGTTGAGACAGGAACTATGCGTGTTTCTCTTTCGCTGTCCGTTTTTGCCCACGCGACTTTTTCATCGCCGGTTGCCCAGGGGGTGTTGGTGAGATAGCCGCTGGTGTTGAAGTGCTCGACTTCCGTCACCATTTTCCCATCGATTTTTACCGGGGTTTTGCGAACGGCATTGGAGTACATATGCTCCCCTACAACGTAGGGTTTACGGAGCATTTCACGTGCCTGTTCGGTCGAAGCCGTAGCCAGCAAAGCCACAATCAGAAGCATGCACGCATAGCCGAAACGAAACTCACGAGGATGACGATAGGCAATAAAGTAAGCCACAAAGACAATCGTGGCACTGGACATAATTGAGATGAGTACTGTTCGGGTAACCTGAGTGAAGGTTCCCGATCCAATGGTGGAAACACCGAGGGAAAGAAGATCCTTTGCACTCTCGGGGATCACGAGAAGGTACCACAAAAAGACAAAGGGCATCAGAAAGAACGATGGCAGCAGCCAAAGAACACTCCAGCGCACGACGGTCGTCTTGAGCGCGGCCTGACGGTCACCATCGAGAAGACTTCCTGTCACCAGAGCCCAAATGCCGGCAAGCGAGAGACAAACCAGTGTGCGAAGAATGAGACTTGGCCAGTAGGTTGGATTGAAAAAGGCTTGAAAGAATTTTGACGATTCTTCTCCGGTTCCGGCGACCGCCAGCCAGGCCTCACCGGGAGTCAGCATGAACGTCAGAATGCCATTAATGACAACGAGTGTCATAATGGAGGCTGCGGCATAAAGCCAGCCGACCTTGAGATGCAACCTGGCCGGAATTCGGTTCCAAGTGTAGTAATAGACAGCGACGGTTGAAAGTTCCACCATGAAAAAGACCCATTCAATGGCCCAACCGAAGACAAAGTTGTGAATGAGCGTGCTGGTCGCTTCAGGAGCCGCGAGACCGATGGCAAACCAAATCCCGACACCGGAAACCGCTCCGTAAACTCCAGTGAGAATAAGAAAGAACTTTGAGTGGCGCGGAAGAAACTCGAGCCAGTCTTTGCGGCCACGCTTCATGGCGGTGGCTTCCGCAATAGGCAGATAGAGTCCGCCCCCAATGGCGAAGTGAGAAATCATCACATGGAAGATCGCAATCATGCCGATGACCCATCCACTTCCGATTCCGGGCACATCCCACACGGGATAATTCATGAATGTCAGAACCTCCAAACAGAGAAGCTCAAGGGAGCGCGTCTCATTCCAATGCCGCGTAACCCCAGATTGTGGTGATAGCGATAGCCGCGAGAGCGAAAAAACCGATCCATGTCGCAATGCGTGCCCTCTGCTCGAACCTGCTCCCGGTGTCGAACAAGGGAATCAGCGCCCATAGCAATCCCCCGCCGGTGAAAATCGCGAGACCGAGAATCTCTCCCGTCAGACCAGGGAACCATTCGCCGAGAACCTTGAGCACCTGGAACTGACTCATGAAGTACCACTCCGGGTGAATACCCACGGGTGCGGGTGCGAGAGGATCCGCTTCCGGTCCCAACTGCCATGGATAAAGTGACGCAAGGAGTGCGAGCACGTTCAACGCAAGAAGCCACATCGCAAGATCCTTGGCCATGAAGTTCGGGAAGAAGGGAATGGAGCGGCGTTCACTGGCGGGCTTCTTTTCCTCACCGGGAGGAACCGCATTGCCGTGCCGCTGCACAAGCCACAGGTGAAACATCAGCAGCGGTATGAAGAGTGCCGGCAAAATCACAACATGAAGAGCGAAGAACCGTTGGATCGTGTTGGCATTCACGTCAGGGCCACCACGCACCATGTTTCCGATGAATTCTCCAACAACAGGCATGGTGGCCGGAATCTCAAGACCGACTTTAGTTGCAAAAAAAGCGAGTTCATCCATGGGAAGAAGGTAACCACTGAATCCGAAGATCATCGCCAGACCCAGCAATCCAAGCCCGGACCACCAGCCGAATTCGCGCGGTTTCCGATACGCCTTCATGAAGAACACGGAAAACATATGCACAAAGATGGAAAAAACCATCAGGTTGGCGGACCAGCTGTGAGCGGAACGCACGAGCCACCCAAATTCGATGTCATAGGTGATCGCGCGGACAGACTCGTAGGCTTCCGGCCCCGGACGATAGTAGACGAGAAGCAACACTCCGGTCACACATTGAACCAGAAAGAAGAAAAGTGAAATCCCGCCCCAGTAGTACCAGAAGGAGTGCTTGTGCTGAGGAACAGTCTTCTTTGCGGCCAGAGCCATGACTTCGCCAAGACCAAGGCGTTCATCGGCGTAGTCCCAGGCGGTGCGGAGCAGTGGAATATCAGGCACGGGAGACGACGACTTCGGCATCCGAGACCTCCACGACATAAACCTTCAAACCCCTTGGAGGCGGGCCCGCAACGGCATCGCCTGTCTTCATGTCATACACTCCGCCATGGCACGCGCAATAAATTCGATTCTTCTGTGGCTCGAACTGAACCGTACAGCCAAGGTGTGTACAAACAGCATCAAAACATGCCCAGGAACCATCCGTGTGATGAATCAACATCGACGGCCGTGTGCCGAAGCGAAACATCATGGCACTTCCGGCTTCGAGAGACTGTGCATCCGGCAGCGCCACTTCTGTCACGGCGGAAGCACCGGCCGCGCGCGTTACGGGTGTCGCGAGATAGCGATAGACGGGATAACCAATGGCGCCCGCGTAGGCCGTCCCCACCAGCATCATCCCAAGCTTGACGAACCCCCGCCGGGATAACGGATCGTCTGTGGATTCAATATCGTCGAAGGTTTCATACTGCTCGGAGGAAATGGCTTCATCATGCATAGCGTTCCTGTACCCCCTGAGCTCTGGCAACGACGCTTGTCAGCCATGCGAGTATTCCGAGTCCTGCCACGAACAAGAGAAGAAAGGCGATGATGACAATCCAGTTGGATGCGACCGTTCGATCCCAAACGTCAAACCCGTATGCCAGTAGTGTGGCATCGCGAATCCCGTCGCGTACGATGACTGCACAAGAGATGTTCAGAAAAGCAATAAAAGCTCCTCCAGTGGGAAGAAGCCAACCGGAGAGTGTCGAACGCACAAAGGCAATTGCACCGCAAACAACGACAAAAAACGCAGTCACCATCCAGCCAATTTCCGCACCGTACCAAAGACCGTTTGATGAAACGGCTTCAGCAACGCCCGCGGGCTGCGCCCTCATGGACATTACTGCGAAAACCGCCTGAACAAACGCTCCTGCGGCTGCAATCGCTCCGCCCCATCGGCGGAGAAAAGCCGTTGAATTTGTATCGATGGTTTTCTTGAGACTCAAAAGCATCATGCCAATCCCGCCGATCATGATACCTCCCGCCATCATGAAAAAGAAGCGCGGTAAAACTGTCGGATCGCCGGAGTTCAATTGTGCACCCACTGCGGAGGTACGGTACATCTGATCCCAGACCTCCGGCCGAATCATCAACGTCATGTTTGCAGTGTAGATGTATCCGATCTTTGCGGTGACAAGCAGTGCAATCAATCCGACCCATCCCCAGGCCTTGCCTGCCGTCGCACGGGACGACATAATATAAAGAAACGTGTAGCTGAGCATCAACAATCCGACAACGGCGATCCACCAGGCACCGATCAGGACGCTGCTGGAGTAGAGCGCCCTGCCATAAAGGACTTGTGCAAACAGAAGAGGAGGAACTCCAAGGTTGATCACGTAAGTCATGATAATGGGCAGCCGATGGGCAATGGCCCCGGATGCATCCAGCATCGGCTGACTTTTTCTCATACGCCCGGCGACGGCCCAGATGGAGCCAAAAAGAAGACCTCCCAGAAGCAACTGCACTGCCGCAAAATGCAACGCGAGAGTGAGAAGATGGAGGACCTTCATCAACCACACCGGCGCCGGCAGTGGAATGGGATCCAGGACGGGGAACATGGGTACTTCAGGGGCTCCTTATTTCGGTATGTATGAACGAAGAGTCATGAAGTCGGACAATGAAGCTCCGTTCAGTCGCGGACATGCGGTAAGTGGTGTTCCGATGCTGGTCAACCCTGAAATTCGGATATATATTATCCCAAAAAGGGAGAATCTTCATTTTATCCTTCAGAGACCGATTATCGCTTCGTCTCTTCCATTGAATTCGCACGAGACAATATCTGCCGGACAGGCTTTGCCGATGCGTCCACTCCACTGAAAGAGAACAAATTCGTGTGAGTTGCTACCTCGACCTCAGACAGAGAACATGGTTAGCCTGAGACATTTGGGACCAGAACTCCCTCTCCGCTTAGCATGACCCAACGACTCCTCACTGATAGATTTCCTCGCGGAAAACCGTTTCCACATGCATCCGGTTGCCTGGATGGCCTGGATACATGCCGTTGTCGCTGAAGACTTTCTGAGCAAAAACCTTCAGTTGCCGACGACTGATACGGCCCTCGGCATAAGCACGTTCGGCGTTTTTGAGCGGCACCAAAAGCTCCGGGCGGTTTTTTGCAAAGAGATGCAGCCTCAGACCGGTTTCCGTTTTTTCGATGCAAATCGACTTGATGAAAACGCGGTCCCGCTCTTCCCAAATCTGGATGTTCGTGAGAAAGGCCGGTTCGGAGGGATCACTGGAAGATGGCGGGACGGTTTCTGTGAAGACACCCTGGACAGTGTGCGACACGACACGAAGCATGCCATCAGTCCTCGCCGTCAAATCGAGGTGAAATGCATCAAACAGGGTTTCGTCGAGGTGAACCCGGACAGTTTCTCCCGTTGCAATGTCGAGAACGGTTTCTGCCGGTTCAAGGCCGTAGGAAATCTCGCGGTCGAACTCCGGAGCGGCGATCGCCGCTTTTTTCAGCGATAAGCCCACTCCCCCACCGACCTGGGCGTGATACACGTAAGTACCTCCCACGAGAACAGCAACCGTTGCAACGGCGGCCGCGACTTTCTGGGCAACTGACATGACTTGAACTCCTGCAACAAAGCTCGCCGATGTAGTCTGAAGGAGTTCTGGAAGAACGATCATGATTTCCGCGACACCACTTTTGACGGATGTCGCATCAGCAGCAGCGACGAGTGCGGCCTTCGCATCAAGAGGCATCGTTGCAGTAGCGGCTATCAAGCTCATGGTGGCCGTGCGTGCGACAAGAGGTGCCTGGGGAACGCTGTGCGGACGGACTTCTTCGCCGAGCATCTCACGTAACTTGCCGAGAGACTTCTCAAGGCGGCGGCCCACCGTTGCATGATGAATGCCCAGGCGACCGGCCAGCTCACGCTGGCTGACCTGC
>JANQSL010000231.1 GCA_028284075.1 Candidatus Sumerlaeia bacterium
AAGAACACCATGCGGAAGGGAGCAACTCTCACTGCCTCTCATTCTCCTGCAGAATCTCGATCCGGATACAATCTCGTGCCTTGTCGCTTTGATCTATTCGAGGATTTGTGCACCGCGAAAAGCTCCGATTATTGAGAGGCTGGTGAGAGTTGCTCCCTTCCGCATGGTGTTCTTCATCTTTTTCGGAATCATGCTCGGCACCCTGGCATGGACATCGACCGGAAATCACCATGTCTCCGCGATTGGTTTTGGAATCAGCGCGGTCCTGTTTCTGGCACTACTGGGCAGCAAGCTCGGCGTTCTCCCCGGTGATCGGGAGGCCTATCGTCGCGCGTTTGACATCTGGCGTGAACTGGGCGACCCGGAAAAACGAACAGGGGAACACTTTGTTTTTTCTCTGTGGGACTACGACCGTCTGATCCTGCACACTTTCGCGGAGGACCGGCTTGCACGGCACATGCTTGCCAACAGAAACCTGACGAGCTTCATTGACACGCTTCCAGCGGACGAGAGGGAACACATCATCGCGCGGTTGCGGGAGATTGAGAAGGGAAACAAAGGGAGTGCCGCCGGAACGGAAAGTCCGGCGGCGGAATAAGGATTGCCCGTCCCGTAACAAAAGGCTCATGTCAACGGGTACAATACCGATGGAGGAGGAACCACCATGAGCATGCCGCTTCACTGGCTCGTCCTGTTGTTGCTTGTCCTCGCCGCCCCACTCCAGGCGAAGGATCTCGAAGAGATTCTTCGACTCGTGGACGAGGAAAATCCCAGCCACGCAAGCTTGCAGGAGTATGTTGCCGCGGATCCTGACAAGAGACAGAATGAGTTTCTTCACTTGCTTGCCCACGACCTGGCTCCGAATGCGGAGCCACTGCTTTTTGACTTGCTAAGCGATATCCCTGGCAATCCCACTGCACTGCTGCATGGTATTGGAACTGTTGCGAACGATTCAACATGCACGAATTTCGACCTTCCGGTCCCCGCCATAGCCGTGCGCGCCCATACCCAGGCCATCATCCGGAATGGGGCGAGTCCCGCCGCTGAGATTATCGGGGAGTTTGCGAACTCCAGTGATGCGATCGTTCGCGAGCGTGCCTGTCTGATACTCCGGAGGCTGCCATTGGCAAATGCCGATCTTTTGCCACTGATCGACACGCAGGCCTTTGTTGAGTACCCGGAGTTGCTTCTCGCTGCGACAGGAAACCGGCCGGGCCTGACATCGATTGTTGCCGACCGGTTTGTTTCACTGATGGACGATGACGAATACGGATATCCGGCGAGAGATGCGGTTCGTGCCGCGTTGCCGGAATGCTATCCATCACTCTGCAAAGGCGCTCTTCACGGTGAGACACCGGCGATTCGCTTTGCATGCATGAATTTACTCAGCATCCCGCACGATGCGCGGTTCCCGGAGTACCTTGAGGACCGGAACGCAAGGATCGATTTGGCGCGCATGGCTGCACCCTACCTTGCCGAACGCCTGACGGACACGGAACAGGCGCTTGGAAACGAGGTCAGATTCGCTGCCGGACAGACTCTGGCAAGGATGGGCGACCATGGAGTTGCGGCGTTGCTCAACCGATATCCGAACTCCCGCGGCGTTGAAAAAGAGGCCATCGAAGATGGCCTCCGTAATGCGCTTCGCTGGGGAACCGTTTCAGGCCAAAGAGCCGAATTAATCTTCAAGGTTGCCGGAATAGAAGCGGGCAGTCCTACTCAGCGGCCTTCACCGTAACTTCCAGCGGATCGGTCCACTTCCGGTACTCGTCGGTATAGTAGAGCCACGTGCGGCTTGCCGGCCCCTTGTATTCGCCCGGAGTTGCAGCAATGACGCTGATCGTCACGTCGTGCTGTTCCTCCGGTGCCATATCGCGCCAGTAAAGAACAACGTCGCGGCCGATGATTTCGTAGAAGTCGAAAACGCCTTCTTCGACGGACTCCTGCAACTGCTCGTGACGCGGTTCGAGGCCACCCGGGAGACCTACAGCCACAACCGCCATTCCCTGGCCCTCCGTTGATGTGTTGCGCACCCGCACCAGAACCTCCGTGGCCTCGCCTTCGTTCACGACGCCGTCGACAACCACAGTCTCCAGGTCCAACACGCACTCCGGTGAGCTGACGGGTTGCTCCGCGTGGAAGTCGATCGTGAGTGCATAGGGCATGGGCGAACCGTCCCGCATGCGAAGCTTCACTTCATGCGAGCCTGGTGTCAGCCTCTCTCCGAAGCCGGCGATTTCCAGCGCGCCCTTTGTCTCGCTGGTGAAATCCACGCTGCCGGCTTCGATCCCGTTGACGGTGAGAATTACTTCACCGTCCGCCTTTGGTGTGGCGCGGGATTTGTCGTACTCGACGATGGCTTTCAGTGCCAGAATGGTGGACTGCGTTGAGCCGAAACGGCCGCCCTTGCACTGTTCGCTGATCCACTTCATGGCCTTTTCAACATTCGCGGCATAGGCTTTGTCATTCAACCACGCCAGCACCGCGAGTGAAGCCGCTTCCAGTTCCAGAGCCTGACCGCCGCTGCCGGTGATGCTTGTTGTTGTGCCTTTCAGGGTTCCTTCGACCGTTTGCAGGGAAGCCAGCTTCCTCAACAGAGGGGCGGCATCGGCTCCACGTTCCGCGTGATGGAGCGCACCGGCTGTCAGCGCGATGAGGTAGGGATCGCCGGAAGTTCGGGCTTCCCTGAGGGCCGCGTCGAGTTCCCTGGCAAGCTCGCGTTCACCGGTCGTGCAAAGGGCCCACACAATGTAGGCGTTGGTGATGTCTTCCGGTGCCCGGCCGAATGAATCCAGCGCCTTCGAATTGCGTTCGAAACCTCCTTTGCCGTCACGGCGATCCAGCAGCCAGGTTCGCGTGCGCTTCATCATTTCGGGATCGACAGGATAAATGTCCGCCATGTCGTTGAACTCAAGAAGACCGTAGGCCGTGAGCGCTTCGTGAGGCGGACTGGCGCCAAACCACTCGTAGCCGTTGTCCTCGCACTCGTAGCTGATCAACCGCTCGTAGCCCTTTTCAAGTTTCTCCTTCGTTTTGCGAATCAGGGCCGGGTCGACGCCTTCATGGGTGGAGAAGTACTGCATCGCCATCACCAGAGGGTAATTCGTGGAACTGGTTTGTTCGAAACAGCCGTGAGGATCGCGAATCAATGCCTCCAACGCTTCCGTCATGTTGGCGAGCGGCGTCGGGTAGACGGCCACCGTGGCAGTCATTGACCCGGGAACGACACTTTCCGGGACATCAACCGTGTGAACGGCTTCGCCTTCCAACATGCCGCCTTCGTGAATCGCCACGGGAAAACCGAAAGGTGCCACGTTCAGTGTCCTCGTGACGTGATCCGTCATGCCGCCGCCGGACGCCGTGACAATGATCTGCTGCAGTCCCGTCGTGGCAGTCGCTTTGGCGGGGACAAGGGTCCGGACTCGCGAGTGGGGCGGAACTCTGACGACACCTTCGTGTTCGCCGATTTCAAGACCGCTTTCCGTACTGCAAACAAGTGCGGCATCAATCGTGTCGTCCGTTTCGTTCACGATGGTTGCAACAAGATCAACCGTATCGCCCGCAGTCACGGCGAGAGGCGATTTGACTTCCACGTGGAACGGGCGCCGCGATTCCATTTCCGCATCCGCCGAACCGAGTGTCCCGTCTTTCGTCCAGGCGTCCGCCAGGACACGGAACGTCGTGACGGAATCCGACAGATCGAACTCGACGCTGGCATGTCCGTTCTCGTCCGTCGCAAGACCCGCATTCCAGTAAATCGTTTCGGTGAAATCGACACGATCATCCGGACTGCGATCGGGCCGTGCCTTGTGGGCATACTCGCGAACGACAATGGGCGCCAGTGACTGAGCACGCAGGATATCGTTGGCCATCATGGCTTCCAGTGCAACGAACCTTCCGGCAAAGTCCTGGTCGCGCGCCTGTTCTTCCTGTTTTTCCGGCAATACAAGCTCCACCTCGGCTGCCGCCGGGCCGGGCAACTCCGCCTGATCATCGGGAACATTCCTGTCCGCCTCGAGTGCGAAGTTTCCCACGATATTGCCATTTCGTTCTCCGAGGAAACCATCATCGTCTCCGTCAAATTCCGGCAGCTCCCGCGCGGCGTTGTTGGCGACGGGAACGGGGGCGACCAGGACGCCTTTCTCGAGACCCAAACGCTGAACAGGGGCACCACGCATTCTGACCTGGGCCCCGTCCATTGCGAACCATGCCTGAGGTTCTCCGCCCACACCGGCAAACCGGCTGGGAACGATATGTACCTGCGGGTCGTAAACAGCGATCACCCTTTTGGCATTGTCACCATGTTTCTCGACGAACTCATCCAGGGACATGTGGGCGAACCGCCTCCACCCCTGTGTGCCCAGCAACAAATCGAGAGCTTCCGGTGCGTTTTCGTCGTCCGACAAATAGATCGACGCGTCCGCAAGTTCGCGCACTTCCGGTTCAACAAACACCTGGACCGGCAAACGCGGGGCCTTCCGGCGATCCTCGATCATTTCAAGAGTTCCATCGTCTGTCACCGTCAGGCCAACATACGCCTGGACAGGCTGACCATTGCGTGAAGCCCGCACAATGATACGGGCCTTGTCGCCGGGAATGTAAGCGTCGCGATCCAGATCCAGCTCGATCTTCAGTTCGTGCTTCGGCCGACGAAAGACAAGGCGCTCCGCAAGAGGCTTGTCCGCGGATGAGTCGAAAACCGTCACACGCAGCACGCCTTCCGCGTCGTCTTTCAACGGAACGGAAACGGCAAGCCGTTCGCCATTTTGAAACGCGCGGGGAAAGCTCATCGCCGCCAGTTCCCGGTCGCGCTTGTTGATAACTACACGAACGGGCCTGGCGAGTGGAGACATGAGCGTGAGATGAAGCGGCTCGCCTGCGGCAACGACCTGCTGATCGGCTCGCAGGGAAACACCCATCGTCGGGTCCGGGAGTTCAACCTTTGTGGTAACCGTCCACGGCTGAACAACTTCCAGTGTGTAGGTCTCACCAAACTTCGGCGTGAATTCAAAAGATCCACGGCCCTCATGTTGCGAGCCGGTCGTCAGAACAACACTTCCGGCCGCGTTCTTCAGTTCGGCCGTGATGTCCGCAGGACGGCCATTGGGCGCGATGGCCTCGAAGTAAACGCGGTTGGGAACATCAGCAATCAGGTCGCCGCCCTCGGGGTAGGCACTCAAGTCAACATGAGAGAGCAAAATCGGGATCGTCTTGGACGCCGGTTCGACCACACCGCCGTCCTTGATGTTGAACACCAGCGTTCCGTCACCAAAGGCGATCGTGCCGGGTAAAACGAACCGAGCGGTTACGACGCCCTCCATACTGACCGTCGACGTCGAGCGATGAACTTCGGTCTGATCGACACGGGCAATGATGTCGACTTCCGCACCGGCAGGAATACCGCCCTCCGTGCGTGTCACCTCCAGTGTCGCAACGACCTCGTCCGACGGTGAGTAACCTTCTTTCAGAAATTCAATCTGCGTGCGAAGGCGGGGCGGCCGATATGCACGAATGTTGAACTCGCGTTCCGCAACGGGATAACCTCCTGCAGAAACCTTGATTTTGTAGTCACCGCCGGCAGTGCCCTCCGGCACTTCCCACATCCAGCCCAATGAACCGTTCCTGCCCTGCAGGTAAGGCACGGAGGCGACCGGGCTTCCCTTCGGCGAGAGAACCTCCACGGAACCTGTCAGGTTTTCCAGAAGCGGCGCATTATCGAAGGCGTTCAGAACAACGGCGCGAACATAAACCTTCTCGCCGATCCGGTAGATGGGTTTGTCGGTGGAAACGTGAACCAGGAACCGATCCTTTGGTTCGGTCAGTTTGATGGCCTGCCCGGAACCGGTGCCTGCAGCCAGCCCCAACCGCGTCAGTCCGAAAGCCAGAATGGCCAGCACGATCGCCAGAGCACCGGGCACCTCGGGAAGAAATCGGCGTTTTTTCATGATCCGCCCTCACATTCAAATGGTCTGTTGGCTTTGACAGAACAGACCGGCAAAAGTTCCCGACGGATTGCCGACGCGTGAACAAACACCGGAGCCGGCTTGTCAGTCCAGTGTGTCCAAATCCTCTTCCTGTCAGGAGTACCCGTGTATCGCCTGCTGCCGTTTCTTGTCGTGTCCGGTGCCCTCTCGGTTGCGGCCTTTGCCGACCCCGTCGGGGGACAAGTCATCGATTCAGCGGGAGAACCCGTTGAAAACGCCTCCGTCTCTCTTGTTCTGGCGGGTGCAACGGCCAAAAACACTGTCACATGGATCAGCGAGGGCCGGATAATCAACGCCGTTCGCGACAACGCTCAATTCGACCGGTCGGATTTCGAGACCCTTACGGACGGTGACGGGCAGTTTGAGTTTCCGGACCCGGAACGCGGCTTTGTGCTGGTTGTGACTCACGAGGATGGCTGGAGCGAGCTCACGCCGTCGGAACTGGAAGTCAGCACTGAGATCATGCTGCGACCCTGGGGGCGCGTGCACGGCGTTCTCCATGTCGCCGGGGAAGTCGCCACCAACCGACAGTTCACGCTTTCAAACACCAGCGAATTCGATGTCAATGGCGAGCGTGCGGATCAACGCGACTGGTTCCGAATCCGGTACATGATGACCGGGACGTCACAACCGGACGGATCGTTTGCGTTTGAACGCGTCATGCCGGGCGATTACTCGGGAGGTGTGTCTCATCGGAGCGGACGGGTTCATCTGCACAGTGTTCCCATCGCCAACCGGAACCACCCTGTTGTCGTCGAAGAGCGCGATCATCTCGAACTCTATCCTGGCCTGCATGGTCAGAGTGTTATGGGAAAAGTGACTGTGCCTGATGATGCGGAAGTCGATTGGTCGCGGATCGATGTTCACGTCTATCCGCGTGATGCTTACATGGACCCTCCGCCTGGCGGATTTGCAATCTGTGGAATGCCCTATGTACGGTCCAACGGTTACCTGCGGTACTTTGAAACAGAGGAATCGAAAAGGTTCCGTGTGGGCCTTCGAGGCGTTGAGCCCGATGGCTCGTTCATCATCGATGACCTCCCGGCAGAGTTTTACGAGATGTACGTCATACTCCGAGACAAAAGCGGGGATATTGTCCAGAGTGGCAAAAGGGCTTTCGAAGTTCGGCCCCATTTTGAAGACAAAGAACGACCGTCCCTTGATCTGGGCGAGTTGGAACTCGGAAACGAAACGGTACGGGAACCGATACGCGAGTTTTTGCAGAAGCACGTGCCGGCAAATCGGGGCTGAAAAGCCGGAGTCCGGGATTTCATGCACAGCGGAAAAACCTGCAGGCCCGGCTCCGAGTTCCTTCCGTTGTGACCGGCCCCGGAGTTAATGAGAGCCATGACGAACGATGTGACATGGTTTTGTGTTCATACCGGGAAAGTAAATAAACAGATACTTTTTCATTGACCCCGACCCGATTTGTACACGCATGATTACTTGTTGGCCGCCCCCCGCCGACAAGCTGTCGCCGCCAATGGCATATCACAGCCCGAAAAGGGGGATAAGACCATGGAAATCAGACTCACCCGACTGACAGGAGAGATGCTCCTCGTTACGTTATTCCTTTTGGTCTCAACGGCCTGCAGCCGTTCGTCGATACCGGCTCCGGAAGCAAACAGGGAACGAATCGGAGTCTATGACTCGCGAGCGGTCGCGATCGCCTTTGTTGAAAGCGAGCCCTTTAATGTCCTGCTGTCGGAGTTTCAGCGAGAGCACGACAATGCTGTTGCCGCGGGCGATCAGAAGCGCGTTGAGGAACTGGAGGCCAATGTTAGAGAACACCAGAAACGCAGGCATCTGCAGGCGTTCAGCACTGCATCCGTTGACGATCTCCTCGAATATGTTGCAAACGATCTGCCGGAGTTGAGGGAAAAGACCGGGGTCGAAGTCCTGCTCTCGAAATGGGATGAGAATGCCCTCATGGAGTATCCGTCCGCTGAGCGAGTCGATGTCACGTCCGACCTGATCGACTTGTTTAACCCCAGCGAACGGCAACGCCGGAGCGCCGTTCAAATCCAGGAACACCAGCCATTGTCTCTGGACGAGGCGAGAACGATTCATTAGCCATACAGCTCCGGCCTACCCTTTCGGTCAGTTGCCGTCTCTGGTTCAGATCGGCGAGATTGGTTTACGGTCGCGGCGTATTCCATCCGACACGATTGACGGCGACCGACCTGAGAGGCCCCTCAATGCAGACCGAGTTTTCTCTCTTCGCGCATCCGCGCGGCCGAGCCTGCGTGGCGTCCGTCGTCCTTTCTTCGCTCGCAGGTATCGCTGTAGCCCAGGGTTTTCCAAACATTCCCCGTACCGCGGGTGAGCTGCTTGCCGGGCCTGTCGCCCCGGAACAGGGCCGCACTGCCATTATCGCCTGGCACGATGACCACATCGTTACGGTACCGGAGGCTCCCGGCAGCCAGGTCGGTGCGGACGTTCAGATGCGGGTGGTGGACATTTCCGATCCGGCGAATCCCATCGTCACAATACTTCCAGCTCATGCCACGGGTTTTCACGCTCACGCCTACTTTCACTATGGGGAATACCTCTACGTCGGTCCGCACTGCCTGGACAGTGCCCTTCAACCGTGCAACGGTTCAGAAAACATTTATCGTGACAGCCTCCGCATCGGGGGTCCGGGTCAGACGATCGGCACAAGCAACCTGACGCGCGCGTCCATGGAAACCGATGCGGGACTGGCGGTGGGAGGGATCAACCGGTCGGGAACACAGTCGCCCTGGGGCGCCGAGGACTTCTGGACTTACAATCCCGTCGGTGGAGATTCCTTTCTTGCCGTGCGGCGCAATCCCGGCGACTGGATTTACGACTGGGGCAACGGAGGAGCGGCAACCGGACCGGCCATCCTTTCGACATGGGATCATCTCGGCGACACCGGTGTCATCGGCTTTCCCTTCATCATGGGAAACATCCTTGTTTATGCGGCGGACATGACGGGAACCGGTGTTTGTACATACGACATTTCCGATCCGGCGAATCCCGTTCTGCTGGATGTGCTGAAGGAGGAAAATCCCGGCGGCTACTGGCCCGAAGTCTACGGGCACTACGTCTTTTTTCCACGCCGCGACAATGAGGGCGGAGCCGGCAGCGAAGCGGGCTTCATGGTTGTTGATTTCTCGGACCCGACGGATTTGCGGGTTGTTGCCGATCGTAACCTGGAAGGCTCGAACCAGTATGTGACTTTCCAGGACGAGTACGCCTTCATGAACCGCTACAAGATCGATATGCGGACGTTTGACGTGGAGCTGGAGCTGGTAACGACGCCCGGTGTGGTGGATGCCAGTCAGTTTGCCCTTCCGGTCGGCAATCTCGTTGTCACCGGAGGCTACGGGACGGACGGACCAGGGCTCGCCATCTGGGCGCACCAGAACGCGCCGGATACCCGCTCGCCCTTTGTTCTCTATCACATTCCCGAGCCCGATCAGACAAACTACTCGATTTATTGCCCGATTACGCTTTCCATCCCTGAAACACTGAGGAGTGAAACCATTGTCAACGGGTCGTCGCTGATTGTCAGGCCGGTGGGCGGCTCCCCCATCGACACATGGCATTCCTTCGGCCAGGGCAAGTTGTTGACGATCACGCCCCAGCAGGTGCTGCACTCCAACACGACTTACGAAGTGATCCTGACAAGCGACATTCAGGACGCTGCAGGCAACGGACTTGAACCCTACACGTTCCGGTTCTCGACCGGCGGCAGTATCGGCGGCGGCAACCAGCCACCTTCGGTGGACAGCATCACTGTGAATCCTGAAGTGGCCGCACCCAACACCCAGGTCTCAATATCCTGGACGGGCTCCGATCCTGAAGCGGGTGTGATTGAGTATCGCGTGGATGTGGGCGATGGCACCTCACGCACCGCCTGGGGCACGAGCACGGCTTTCGATCACACTTACACCGATGCGGGCCACTATCAGATCACCGTACAGGCTCGCGACAACATGGGATCCGTTGCCGCCGGTTCACGAACCATCACAGTAGCCACCGTGCCGGCGGAGCCGAATTCAACAGCCAGCAGCATGATGGCGATCGATGCAGCGACCGAAATGCTGTTTGTTGCCAATCCGGATACGGATACGGTTTCCGCCATCGATACAACCACACTGGCAAAACTGTGGGAGGAACCTGTCGGACGCGACCCGAGGAGTGTGGCTCCGGGTCATGACGGAACACTCTGGGTTGTTTGCCGGGACTCCGATACGATCAGCATCCTGAATTCGGCGTCGGGAACGAACATCGATACAATCGGCCTCGACTACGGGGCGGCTCCGATCGCCATCGCACCGGCTCCCGACGGTGCCACAATGTTCGTCAGCTGTGAAGGGGACGAAATGTTGCGGCGATTCTCCGTGGCAACGCGAACGGAGACGGGATCGGTTGCGCTGGGTCCCTCGCCGCGAGCAATCGCTATCATGCACAATGGCACGCGAGCGTTCGTCACGCGTTTCATTTCTCCCGAGCATCGTGGAGAGGTCTACAATGTGTCTCTCGGCGGCGGCATGGCGCTGAGCGGAATCATTCCCTTGGTGCGCGATCATTCCGCTGACAGCAGCGCCTCGTCCCGCGGAGTTCCCAATTATCTGGCCGGCATTCGAATCTCACCGGACGGACAGTACGCCTGGGTGGTCGGCAAGAAAGACAACACGACCCGTGGATCGTATTTTGGTCCGACAATGACTCCCGGCCATGACAACAGCGTCAGGGCGCAACTCATGCTCATCAACGTTTCCACAGGACAGGAAAATCTCTCTCTGCGCCTCGACATCGACAACAGTGATTCTCCGGCCGCGGTCGCCTTCAGCCCCTATGGGGATTATGCCTTTATCGCTCTTCAGGGGAACAGTCAGATCGCCACGGTGGACGTGGCGGACCTGCTGCGTCAGGACAGTCCCGGCACCATCCACAGCCGCTTCCAGACGGGTCTCGCTCCACAGGGTGTGCTGGTTGACGGCAGCACTCACCGCATCTTCAGTGCCGATTTCATGGATCGCACAGTCACATCTCTTGAAGCCGGCGGGTTTATCACAGCCGGCTCCGCCAATGTTCCGGCAACGGCCATACCTGTTGTGGAGAATGAACGCTTCCATGACAGTGTTCTCAGAGGAAAACAAATCTTTTATCATGCGTCCGATCCACGCATGAGTGCCGAAGGCTACCTGAGCTGTGCCACATGCCACCTCGATGGAAGCCACGACGGCCGAACACTGGATTTCACCAACCGTGGTGAGGGGTTCCGCAACACCACGGATCTGCGGGGGCGTTCCGGTGTGGGCCACGGCAACGTTCACTGGAGTTCGAACTTCGATGAAATTCAGGACTTTGAAAATGACATCCGCACCGCCTTCGGCGGAACCGGCTTTCTGACAGACACACAGTTTGCAAGCCTCAGCGACACGCTCGGTTCTCCAAAGGCCGGTGTGAGCGTTGATCTCGACGCACTCTCCGCTTATGTCACTTCCCTTGGAGCCGCTTCGCTTCCCCGCAGCCCGCATCGCAACGCCGATGGAACGTTGAGCACTTCGGCCCTTGCGGGACTCACGCTTTTCAACAGCCACAATTGTGCTTCCTGCCACAATCCGGCGTCGGACTATACCGACCGCACTCTCCATGATGTGGGAACGCTGCGTGCGACGTCGGGACAACGGCTCGGATCCCCTCTCACGGGAATCGACACACCAACTCTTCTCGGACTTCACGCCTCGGCGCCTTACTTCCACGATGGCAGCGCCGCGTCTCTTGAGGAAGTCTTCACCATTGCCGGCGGGCGGATGGAACAGGCTGAGAGTGGAATTCTTGCCAACGGCGCCTACGCTCAGGACGTTGGGTGGATGCCGATGAAGTACTGGCATCAGGGTCATTTCGTGGAACTGGATGGCGCGCGCTCCGTTACGTTTAATGATGTGGCCTCCTCCATCGCCGGAAGCGGGTTCGTGGAGGTCCGTTTCAACTCCGCCTACGGAAATTCCGTTCTTTCCGTATCGGTAAACGGTTCGGGCTATTCCGCGAACCTGCCACAAACCGGCAACATGCCGTCGTGGCAGCCAAACGAGTGGAGGCGCGTGCGAATCCCGGTTACCTTTGCGAGCGGAGCAAACACGGTCGTTTTTTCGGAGGGTGCCAGCTTCGCTCAGCTGTATATCGATGACATCCTTTTCTCCACGCCGGAAGACATGGCGGCCGCGAACGCTCATGTGCGCGGTTTCACAGCGCAGGAGATTCAGGATCTTTCGGCTTACCTGCTGTCTCTTGACCAAACCGATGCAACGGGTCCGGTGGTTACCGTTTCACGGAGTGAAACCATTCCACAGGATGGCATCGATGACGTGGATCTCGCCCAGGGCGAAAGTGAGGCGACTCTCGTGTACACAATTCAAAACAGTGGAACGGGTCCTCTCAACCTGGGGCAGTTCAGTTTAACGGGCTCTTCGGACATTCAAGTCACTCAATACCCGGCCGCCCATGTTCCGGCAGGACAAAGTACCCAGATGGAAATTCGGGTTTCACTTTCCGGCGCCTCCGCCTCGACAGCAGTGGATGGCTGGAGTGACTCCCCAACCGGATCGCTGCGATGGTCACTCGATGTCACTCAAACAGCGAATGTTCCCGTGGAGCTCGATCAATTCGGAGTTGAATAGTCTTGAGTTGTTCCAGCGATCAAGCGCGGGTCCGTCTTCAGGCGGGCCCGCTTTTCATTGGGAAACCATTACCGCACGTGCAAACCTTCTCATTCCTGTCACGAAATTCGCTCCGGATCAGTGAGCAGCCTCAATGGGAGAGAAGCAGATGGAAAAACGCAAACTCGGCAGCAGCGACCTGCATCTCAGCGTCGTCGGCCTCGGCACCTGGGCAATTGGAGGACCCTGGAAAAGGGGGTGGGGAACTCAGGATGACGGGGATTCGATTCGCGCGATTCAGCTTTCGATCGATCATGGGGTGAACTGGATCGATACGGCTCCCGTCTATGGCTTCGGCCACAGCGAGGAAGTCTGCGGCAAGGCAATCCAGGGCCGCCGCGACCAGGTCATCGTGGCGACGAAGTGCGGCCTGCTTCGGGCGGACGACGGCGATACGATTAACCGCCTGAGCAAGGAAAGCGTGCAGCGCGAAATCGAAGCGTCACTTCGGCGCCTCGGTACCGATGTCATCGATCTGTATCAGATCCACTGGCCAAATCCGGAGAACCGGATCGAAGAGGCATGGGAGGCGATTCAACAAGCCGTCGAGGATGGAAAGATTCGTTACGGAGGCGTTTCCAATTTCTCGCCGGAACAGATGGACCGGCTTGGTCCTGCGGACATCGTTTCGCTCCAGCCGCCCTACTCCATGCTGCGCCGCAGGATTGAGGAGACTCATGTCCCCTACTGCCGCCAACACAACATCGGGATTGTCGCTTACTCACCCATGCTGAGTGGCATGCTCACAGGCAGAGTTACCCATGAGCGTGTCGCGGCGATGGAAAGCTCCGACTGGCGAACGAAGAGCAGGGAGTGGCAGGAACCTCATCTCTCGGCAAACATTGCACTGGTGGATGACACTCTTCGCCCGATTGCGGAGGAGCACAAATGCGAGCCGGGTCAGGTCGCGGTCGCATGGACATTGCGCAGGGAACTCATCACAAGCGCCATTGTCGGCGTGCGAAACAAAGACCAGGCACTGGCCAATGTTCGTGCGGGAAATCTGCGGCTGTCGGACGAGGAGCTGAATCGTATTGAGGTGAGTCTGAAAGCACGTGCGGACAGCCTTGGTGAACCATTGATCCGCTGACAAGGCGTTCGACTGAACCGCGATCTACACTCGCCCCTCCTTGAATCCTGAAATCCGCGTCTTCCCGCTAGGGACGCTTTCCGGGACCACCCGGCCCTCCTCCTCCACGGCGGGAGGAACCGGCGGCAGGCGACGATCCGCTGCGCGACGGCTGCCTTGCAATGGCTCCGCCACGACTACCGGCTTTGCTCAAGCCGGATTCGCTACGACCGAGGCCGGAGCGTGAGCGTTTGTTGCCGCGGTTCATCTGGGACTGGAAGGACCTTGAATTCATTGATTTCGAACTGAACGCCTGAGGGCTGTTGCGTGATTGACCGGAACGGCCAAAACCAAAGGCTGATGGTCCGCCGGACCCGCCCCCGAGACCACCAAAGGGCGATGCACCTTTTCCCAGGCTGGTGGAAGCCGCTGTCGACCCGACACGAAAACCGGTGCGCTCATCCGATGCCAAAGACTCGATTTCATCCGCTTTCGCCTGCAGTTCTTCCGCTTCTTCTTCCGCCTCATCAATGTTGGTATTCAATTCATCCAGTTCCGCGGTGTAATCGTCCACGGATGAAGACAAGTCGTCGACGGATGAGGACAGGTCATCCATGCTGCTTTCCAGCGATGCCGTATCCACACTGACAGTGAGATCTTCAGGAGTCGAACCGGAGGCCGCGGAATGGCTCGTATCTGCGCTGCCGGAACCGGAGGCCACGGAATGAGTGGCGGCAATCCGCCGGCTGCCGGTATCCGGGAGCAAATTCTCATCCCTGCGATACTGATCGATGATTTTCCATGTTTCTTCCGGGTTCCTTTTCGCGTACAAGCCAACGACCTGAGTGGAGAGCGGGTTCTCCCGCAGAATTTCAAGAAGCTCCGGCTGCTGATTGTAGAGATAACTGGCGGCTGAGTTGAAATCCCTGTCCGTCGGATGTGCTTTCAATGCCTTGAGCAGAGGAGCGTATTGGGCCGCTTGAAAAACCGTACCCAGAACATCGTCAGGATAGGCGGCCAGTGAACTGAGAAGATCGTTTCGCATTTCAGCCGTCAAACCGGTCAGCAAGTCCTCCCCCGTGGAGGACGGAGCTTGTGGCAGTGACGGTTTCGCCGGAAGCCCGGGTGGCTGTGGGAACGCCGGGTACAGTGTGAGAGTGCATGCGGCAAGGACAGCAGCGAGTGAGCGCGCAAAAGAGAGCATGGCAGACTCCGTTGACGAAGAAAAACAGACTGCCGCTTTCAGTGACGAACCGCGGTCCCCCTGTCGACTGAAATCACTGAGGGAATTGTTCCGGGAAAGGGAGACAGAGTGCGGAACGAAAAGAGTCATTCTTCGGCGAGAAAAAGGGATGTACGGGCCAGGGGAATGTCCCGTTTCCAGAAGTAACGCATCACGCGAAACGACAGGACAAAAAACACGCAGTCAATCAGCATCGAAAATGAGTAAACGCCCAGCCACATGAAATCGCTTGTGGAAGCCGCTCCCCCCAGACCCATCGCAAAAGCGCCGGTCATTGCGACGATAATCATGGGCATTGAGCGCAGGAATCCCCAGACGAAACTCAGAAGCAGGTTTACAACATAGGGCATCACTGCACTGGACCATCGGCGGTTATTGCCAAGGCCGGTCATTGAATCGAACAGGAGGACCCGCAGGATAACCGTCACGAAGAGCAGCATGTAGGACCATACGCTGACCACGACCTGGGAAAGAGACGACACACCGAGAAAAGCGGTCGAAAGCGAGCCATGTCCCCCGAACAACCCCGCGATCTGAGGGTCGGTGAATGTCAGAATCATGGTGAAGGGAACGAATATAAAGGACGGAATGTAGAAAACGAACACGGCGATCAGGGCAGGAACGGCAATCCCAAGGAACCGATCACGCTTCGGAAGGGGAGCTGCTGAGAGATTCGGATCGTCGCGCCAGTATTTTTTCCGCGCCCATTTCGTAAACCAGACCGGGGCCAGTACCCAGAGTACGAGGTGAAGAAGGCCGAAGAGGCAGGACCCCCCCACCGTGGCAATCCATGCGGCATTGAACGTCCCTCCGGTTCCAGCCGTGTTCACGTACTGAGCCAGCAACCCGATTCCCTGTTGAAGCATTTGTACCAGGGCAAACGCCAGAGCCCAGGGGCGAATCTGGCGCCATATTCGGCGCGGGAGAGGGTTCTCCGTCCACTGACGCCTCGTCTCCGCAACAAGGGGCCGGATGGACAGATCGGGGAGATCGGGTTCCGCCATGGGTATGGAGCCTCCATCTGCGGCGGGGCGGCGGCAAGCATCGTGAAGACAGGCTTGTGGAGTGATTTCGGGGGCAAATAACTGAACGATCGTTCTGTAATGGACCGTTTGAAAGCCCTGAAAGTGCCAGTTCGCGGTTGCAACGCCGTGAGGGTCTTCTTACCGTGCCGATCCTCACAGGGTGCGGGACCTGTTCCCGCCAATGTGTCCGAGGAAGTAACCGGCACACCCTTATTCAGGAATTTCGCAGGAAAGCCGGTCTTTCCGGTTCCACCCAAACTCCCCGGGAGCCACCGCATCTCCATGGCATCCAAGACGCAGTCAAAGAAGTCATCCGCAGGAAGTGATGAGAAGGCGAGAGCCTCAAACAGTCACGACATCAAGACCCATGTTACAGCTCACGGAAAGGCTCGTGCGGCACAGCATTCGTCCGACGACGAGAAGGTGCCGATCGGGAGGCCTCAGGTGAAGCTGGACGACGACAAGCTGGTGGAGATCTTTCGCCAGATGCTTCTCTGCCGCCGGTTTGAAGAGCGAACGGCGCAGATGTACCAGATGCGCAAAATCCAGGGATTCTGCCACCTGTACATCGGACAGGAGGCGGTTGCCGTTGGGTCCGTGGCGGCTCTGGAGGAGCAGGACTACATCTTCCAGACCTACCGAGATCATGCCCATGCCCTGATCCGGGGGATTTCCGCTCGCGAGGTCATGGCGGAGCTGTTCGGCAAGAAAACGGGCTGCAGCAAGGGCAAGGGCGGCTCGATGCACATGTATAACGCCGAGACGCGCATGATGGGCGGCAATGGGATCGTCGGCGGTCACGTTCCGCTCGCGACCGGTGTCGCCTTCAAGTCAGCTTACAACGATCTGCCGGAAGTTACCGTCTGCTACATGGGTGAGGCGGCCGTGAACCAGGGTGTATTCCATGAGTGCCTGAACATGGCGTCCCTCTGGAATCTGCCGATTATCTATATTGTCGAGAATAACCTCTACGGCATGGGCACGGCGGTTCACCGCGCCAGCGCCGAGGATCAGCTCTACAAGCGCACTGAGGGCGCTTACCGGATTCCGGGCGTCCGCTGCGACGGCATGGATGTGTTGGAGGTCTATTCCGAGGTGAAGGCCGCGGCGGACCGGGCTCGTCATGATCGCCGCCCGACTTTCATCGAGGCCATCACTTACCGCTACCGCGGTCACTCCATGTCCGACCCCGCCACTTCCTATCGGAACAAGGAGGAGGTCCAGCAATGGCAGGAGCGGGATCCGATGGCGCGCCTTGAGGCTCAGTATCCGAAGCTCTTCACGAAGGACATGGTGAAGGAAATGGATGAGAAGATCAAGGAAGAGGTCCAGGATGCCATCAAGTTCGCCGACGAGTCGGAGTTTCCCGATGCGGAGGAACTCTATACGGACGTTTACGTCGATTGTGCGGGATACCCGAAGTAGAAACTCTCAAGTTCATAGTCGGGAAGGCACATGGAACCCTTGAGGCTGCGAACGCAACACAGCAAACAGAATACAGGAAACCAACACAATGGCTGAGGTAACCTATCGCGACGCATTGAATCAGGCTCTCGCCGAGGAGATGGAACGCGACGATCAGATTTTTCTCATGGGCGAGGAAGTTGCCCTGTACAGCGGTGCGTACAAGGTCTCTCAGGGACTGCTGCAGAAGTTTGGCGAAAAACGCATCATCGATGCCCCCATCACCGAGGCGGGCTTTGTCGGCCTCGGCGTTGGAGCCGCTCATGTCGGCATGAAGCCGGTCATCGAAGTCATGACATTCAACTTCGCCATTCTGGCGCTGGACCAGATCATCAATAACGCAGCCAAGTTGCGTTACATGTCCGGCGGACAATACACCGTTCCGATTGTGATCCGCGGCCCGGCCGGGGCTGGCGGCTCGCTTGGAGCGCAGCACAGCCAGTCTCTTGAACAGCAGTATGTTCACATCCCCGGCGTCAAAGTCGTCATGCCTGGCACACCACATGACGCGAAGGGCTTGTTGAAGTCCGCGATTCGCGATCCTGATCCGGTTATTTTCATCGAGTCAGAGAAGCTTTACAACGTGAAGGGCGAGATTCCGGAGGAAGAGTATCTTCTTCCCATCGGAAAGGCTGAGGTCAAAAAGGCGGGCGAGGATGTGACGATTATCACATGGTCGCGCATGTTGACATCCGCCGTTCTTCCCGCGGTGGAGAAGCTGGAGGCGGAGGAAGGCATCAGCTGCGAAGTCATCGATGTCATGACGCTTCGCCCGCTCGATATCGAAACGCTCATCAACTCGGTGCGGAAAACCAACCGTTGTGTTGTCGTCGAGGAAAGCTGGCCACAGTCCAGTGTCGGTTCGTGGATTTCACACGAAGTTCAAAAGCGCGCCTTCGACTACCTCGACGCACCCATCGGTCATGTTCACCAGGAAGACGTTCCCATGCCTTACGCGTTCAACCTGGAAGAGGCCACGCTGCCCAGCCCGGCGAAGGTCGTCGAGGCTGTCAAGAGTGCCTGCTATCTGAACCGGTAACCCGAGACTTATCCCCGACTGTCGACACAAGGAAGATATCATGGCGCAGAAGATCGAACTCCTTCAGCTCTCCCCCACCATGGAAGAGGGGACGATTGTGAAGTGGCTGAAGAAGGAGGGCGAGAAAGTCTCGGCGGGCGATGCACTCGCGGAGATCGAAACGGACAAGGCCGTCATGGAGCAGGAAGCCTTCGATGACGGCACGATGCTCAAGATTGTTGCGGAGGAAGGGTCAGCCGTGAAGGTCGGCAGCCTGATTGCCGTGGTTGGCGAGAAGGGTGAAGATGTTTCATCTCTTATGAACGGGGGCGGCGCCTCATCAGCACCCGCCGCGAAAGACGAGGGAGCTGTCGAGAAACCCACCGGTACGCCGAAGGTGAACTTCAAACCCGAGCCGCCTTCCGGTGATGAAGCCACCGCATCGCTGAAAACCATGGAAGCATCCCGTGGCGAAGGCGGACGTGTTCTGGCCTCTCCTCTTGCACGGAAAATGGCTGAGGATGCCGGGCTGAACCTTTCCGACATGACAGGCAGCGGCCCGCACGGCCGCATTGTGAAGCGTGACGTTGAGTCCGCCATTGAAAGCGGTGGTGCCGCAGCGCCGGTTGCCGAAGGGGCACCGCAGGCTGCCGCATTGACGGTCGGCCCGCAGGAAGGCGATGAGGAGGTTCCACTGTCCGGCATGCGCAAGACCATCGCGCGCCGCCTGGTGCAGTCTCGTCAGGATGTTCCGTCCTTTACACTCACGGTGGAAGTCGATGCCGAGCCTCTCCAAAAAGGGGTGGCTCGAGTTCGAGAGGCTTATCCTGAGGAGAAGGTGACGGTCACGCATTTCATCATCAAGGCAATGGCCTCGACAGTCATGCGCCACGAATGGCTGCGCACACAATGGGTCGACGGCAAAATGGTTCGCCGCAATCACGGCAGTATTTCCTGCGCGGTTGCGATTGAGGACGGACTGCTGACACCGGTCATCCGCAACGCCCACGGCAAGGGGGTCGTGCAAATTGCCCGCGAGCTGCGGGAGCTTGCGGGCCTTGCTCGTGAGCGCAAGCTCGGCGAGCAGGACCTGACGGGCGGAGTGCAAACACTGAGCAATCTGGGCATGTACGGAATCGATCAGTTTGATGCAATTATCAACCCGCCGGAGGCGAGCATTCTTGCCGTTGGTGCGGTGGCGGAAAAACCGGTTGTGAAAAACGGCGAACTGGTGGCCGGCAAGGTCTTCAATATTTCGCTCTCCTGCGATCACCGCGTGGTGGACGGAGCTGTTGGTGCGGCTTACCTCAAGGATCTCAAGACGGCTCTGGAAGATCCGCTGTTGATTCTCGTTTAGCCACTGAAGGTTGACAGTCGAAGACAATGTGTGTGGTGGCGTCCGGAGTATCGGGCGCCGTTTTCTGTATTCCGGGACGAATTCGAACTGTCCGTTTGAAAACAATTACCGATTGAGTTGACGGTTCTCTTTGCGAGCTCCAACCTCCATCATAGAGCGGCCCCGGAGGATGTGGCGTTAACAGCCGGTCGCTGGATTCTCCTCCGAAGGTGGCACGCCGGGCCAGTTCGAGCCGTCGTAGATTCGACCGGACACTGCACCTCCGGGACCGCCCTTTCACAAACAGTTTTGGAGGCGGCGCGGGCTCCCGCCCCCGTCTCCATTGCGAGCGGGGCTCCTTGCACCCTGCTCCACCGCGCGCCCCAGCCCGCCCCTGGGGCGCGAGGTGTATGTGAAAAGGCATCGTTTTCCGACCTCCTCCAGACGCTCATTGGAACTTTCCTCGCTGTATTGCGGCTCACACCTGGCATGAGGAGCATTTCCATGAGTGAAGAGTCCGGCAGACTGATCGAGAGCGTTGCAAGTTACCACCTGTTGGGGCGGAGCGGACTGCGTGTTTCGCCCCTGTGCCTTGGAGCCATGACGTTCGGAAACGACTGGGGTTTTGGAAACGAGGAGGATGTTGCCCGTCAGGTGTTTGACCGCTATCTTGAAGCGGGTGGCAATTTCATCGATACCGCCGACATGTACAACAACGGCAACAGCGAGAAGATGCTCGGCCGGTTCATGAAGGATGCCGGCGTTCGTGACCGGCTGGTTATCGCAACGAAGTTTGCGTTCAACATGCGGCCCTCCGATCCCAATGCGGGAGGCAACGGCCGGAAACACATCATGGAGGCGGTGGAGGGTTCTCTGCGGCGGCTTGGGACGGATTACATCGACCTCTACTGGATGCATGTCTGGGACACAATGACACCGGTGGAGGAAGTGGTTTCGACCTTTGAGACGCTTGTGCGACAGGGAAAGGTGCGCTACTTCGGTCTGAGCGACATTCCCGCGTGGTACGCCTCGAGAGCGTTTACCATCGCGGAACTCCGCGGCTGGGAAAAAATTATCGCGCTGCAGCTGGAGTATTCGCTGGTGGAGCGAAACATTGAGCACGAATTTGTGCCCATGGCCCACAGCCTGGGACTGGCCGTCTGCCCCTGGAGTCCACTGGGAAGCGGTGTGCTGACGGGCAAATACAAACGTGAAGGCGATCTGACGGAGGGCCGTCTCAAGACAATGAAGGATTCCGGGAATCCCGCCTTCGAGAAACTGACGGAACGAAACTTCGATATTGTCGATGTTGTGCTGGATGTGGCGAAGGAGCTCGGGAAGTCTCCGGCGCAGGTCGCCCTGAACTGGGTGGTGAATCGTCCCGGCATCGGCTCGACGCTGATCGGAGCGACAAAGCTTCACCAGCTTGAGGATAACCTTTCGGCACTGGAATTCGATATCCCGGCCGAGCTGTCGCGGAAACTGGAGGAAGTCAGCCGCCTTCCCTCCCGGTTTCCCTATTTCTTCTTTGGGCCGGCGATTCAGGGAATAGTCCATGGTGAGCGCCCCATGGCGGCGCATCCAAAACGGTTCTGGGGATAAGGCTTCGCTTGAGGACTCGGGCTTGCCGAGTCATGGTTTTGATCAACGGAGGCGGATTTGCCTTTTCTTCGCTTTTTGCACTTGACCTGACACAAGCATCCAGAAACAGTCGAAGGGAAAGCGAAAACGACTCCGTCTGACTTCCGAGGTTTCCCAATGGCTCCGAAAGCAAAATCAACCCGTGCGGCCGCTGCGGCCGGGACGGACCGTGAGCGTGCTCTCGATCTTGCACTGACTCAGGTGAAGCGGAACCACGGCGAGGGAATCATCCGCCGCTTCGGCGAGCGCCTCGCTAATGACAACATTCCCGCCATCTCGTCCGGTGCTCTGTCCATTGACCGCGCATTGGGCTGCTGGGGTTTTCCCCGGGGCCGCATCATTGAGGTTTACGGCCCTGAGAGTTCGGGCAAAACGACGCTGGCGCTGCACGCGGTGGCGAGCGCCCAGGCTTCGGGTGGCGTGGCGGCCTTCATCGATGTGGAACACGCAATGGACCCGGTCTATACCAAGGCTCTGGGCGTCAACCTGGATGAGCTGCTGATCAGCCAGCCGGATTACGGCGAACAGGCGATGGATATCGTCGAAACGCTGGTGAAATCCAATGCCGTGGACATCATTGTCGTGGATTCCGTGGCGGCACTGGTGCCCCGGGCGGAGCTGGATGGCGAGATCGGCGATTCCCACGTGGGCCTTCAGGCGCGACTGATGAGCCAGTCACTGCGCAAGCTGACGGGAGCCATCAACAATTCAAAAACGACGGTTATCTTCATCAACCAGATCCGTGAAAAGATCGGTGTGATGTTTGGCAGTCCGGAAACGACGCCGGGTGGCCGGGCACTGAAGTTCTACTGTTCAATTCGCGTCGATGTACGGCGTATCGGAGCCATCAAGGATCAGGGCGAAAACATCGGCAACCGGGCTCGCACCCGCATTGTGAAAAACAAATGCGCACCGCCGTTCCGTGAAGCGGAGTTCGATATTATCTTCGGAAAGGGCATCTCCCGCGAAGGCGATCTGATCGATCTGGGGGTGGAACTGAACGTCGTCGAAAAAAGCGGCGCCTGGATTTCCTGGAAAGGCGAACGCCTGGGCCAGGGGCGGGAAAACGCAAAGCACTTCCTCGAGCAGAATACGGATATTCGCGATCAAATCGAATCTGAAATCAAGGTGGCCTGTGGCTGGAAAGGGGGCGCTCCGGAGCAGAACGGCTCGGAGAGCGCCAATGTGGAAGCCGTGGCAAAGTAAGACCTCCCTCTCGCACACCTCGCCAGTCCCGGCCCTCCTTCGTTGACACGCGGGGGGGCCGGTTTTCTTTTGGCTCGGCTCCTCAAGGGTTCTGCAGCAACCTATGATCGATGTGATCGACGTTCACAAGTCCTTTGGCGACAAGGTGATCTATCGTGGCCTTAACCTGCATATCAAGCGGGGAGAGACTCATGCCATCATTGGTCGTTCGGGCGAAGGAAAGTCGGTCCTTCTCAAGCACATCTGTGGACTGCTGGCGCCGGACCGTGGAGAGGTCGTTGTCGACGGTGTCGAGGTCAACATCCAGAACAAGGAATCGTTGCGGCATATCCGTGAACGAGTCACGATGGTTTTTCAGATGGGGGCGCTTTTCGACTCCATGACGGTACGGGAAAACGTGGGTTTTTATCAGGACAATCTTGGCAAGATGGATCTGGCGGCAGTCAACCGGCTCTGCAACGACTTGCTGGACGAGGTCAATCTCCCGAGCACGGGACATCTCCTCCCGGCAGAGTTAAGCGGCGGCATGCGCAAACGTGTCGGTCTGGCACGAGCGCTGGCGGTGCAGCCGGAGATTATTCTCTATGATGAGCCGACAACAGGGCTCGATCCCGTCACAACGGATGTCATTGGCGAACTGATCCATCGGACAAGCCGCGCCCATGGAGTGACCTCGGTGATCGTCACCCATGACATGAAAAGCGCCTACAAGGTGGCGGACAGTATCAGCATGTTGTATGAGGGGAAGATCATTTTCACCGGATCACCGGAAGAAATTCAGTGTTCTGAAAATCCCATCGTCCACCAGTTCATTCACGGGCTTGCGGATGGTCCGATTACCGAAACTGAAGAGGAGCGTGTGTCGCGTCTTTCCACGGATCTGATGCATCGTTCACAAATCGTTCGCCGCCTGAAATCCGAAGACATGGAGCCCTGAGGTGCAAAAACGCCGAGTCACCGCAGATACAATCGTCGGACTGTTTGTCCTGCTGGCCCTGATCTGTTTTGTCATGATTACCTTCGTGATTCGACAGGATCTGTTTGGACGAACCGTGACCATCCAGGCAACGTTTGAGTCCGTCAGCGGCCTGGAATACGGATCACCGGTTCTGGTCAGTGGAATTCGAAACGGACGCGTCTCTTCCATTCGATACGACAACGAACCCGTAAGAAACGGCGACCTCGAGGTTCAACCGGTCGTCGTCACCATGGTTGTGAGCGACGATATTCCAATCTATACCAATGCACGCATCCGTCTCGTCCAGCAGGGTTTCATCGGCGACCGGCGTGTGGAAATCGATCCCGGATCACCGGAGGGTGGCACGCTCGTCCAGAGCGGAGACGCACCGATGCGCGGCGAACCCCAGTTCGACATGGAAGAGGTTTTCCGCAAGGCCGACGACATCGCAACGGATCTGCGCCTGACGGTGGCGAGTTTTCGGGAAGTGACGACGGATGATGAAAACATTGCCGCGATTCGCGACACAATCAACAACCTGAACCAGTCAGTGCAAAAAGTCTACGACTACCTTGAAACGAACGAAGACAACGTTCAGGTGGCGATGGCGAACATACGCGATATCTCCGAAGACATGCGTCTCTTTTCAGAACGCGCCCGTATCTTCATGGAGGAGGGTGGCCGCATGGATCGTATCAGCGCCGATGCGGAGCAAACCCTCTCGGACTTCCGGTCGGACGCGAACTCTCTGGTGGGACGTGTCGAGACTCTTGTTGAAACAATGAATGAAACCGTTGCGCGAGTGGACCAGCGCAGCAGGGTACTCACCGATTCAGCCACCGACATGATGGACTCAGCGAAAGTGGACTTCAATGCTCTCAGCGGCAATCTTCAGACAACGAGCACCAACCTGAACGATATTATCGTTCGAATCAAGCGCGGGGAGGGAACGGTGGGCCGGCTGATGGTGGACCCGCAGCCCTTTGAGGATCTGAAGGCTTCGATTTCAGCTCTTCACGAGTTCCTGCTGGGCGGCACCGCGGGCGACACGGCAATCCCCTACAGATCTCAGCGTCCCGAAGGCAAAGGCGACGCGACAGAATGACGAAAGGCACGAATCCGCGGGGTGGAAACGGAGTCCTCGCGTGCGTTCTGCTGGCGGCGGCTGTCTTCTTCGGCCACCTGATTCTGATGTCCGGCCACCTGATGTCGCCGGACGAGGAACTCCTGTTCCGAACCGCCGAGTCTCTCGCAACAAAGGGGCATCTCGCCATTCAGCCAATCGAGGTTGACGGGGAGGGAAACCTGCTGGTTCGGCCGGACCAAACCTTTGCAACAGTTCCCGACAAAGACGGCGCATTTCACGCGCAATACCTGCCACTCCAGCCCTTGCTTGCCGTACCATTGGTCCGGCTTGCCGATCTGACGGCACCGGTCTTTGCCGAATGGTTTACCGGCACACTGCCGAATACCGCTGTTCATGAGCGCAAGCCGCCTGCGGACTCGTGGCGGCGCGGTGTCGTGGTGATGCTTTTCAATCCGCTTGTGGCAGCACTCACGGCTCTGGTCATTCTTCGACTTGTCACACTGCTGACGGAAAATCGGCGAGCGGGTTTCGGCGCGGCATTGTTGTGGGCATTCACAACGGTCGCATGGCCACATTCACGCACCTGGTTTACTGAACCTCTTGCCGGGTTGTTTGGCCTGCTGGCTTGTGAGCGTATCCTCACATGGTTTCTGATCTCTCCGGGCCCCGAGTCAGCAAGGCGACGCGCCGTGCTGTCAGTTCAGATTGGCGGCACACTCGCGGCCGCCATCTGGACACGGATGGATTCTCCCTTTATCGCACTTGGTCTCGGGCTCTGTATGTTGGGGACGGATCTCTTCATGCGAAGGAGAGGAGCGCGTTCCGGCGTGTTTCCCTTCGCCGATTATGCGATAGCAGGTGCTCTGGTTGCCGGATCCTTCATCGCCTTGAACGTCTTCAACGCATGGCGTTTTGACCTTCCCTTCGCGCCGTTCGGTGGATACGGGGACCAGTCGGAGGGAGTCAAATTCAGTACCGATCCCCTTGTGGGCCTGCACGGAGTCCTGTTCTCACCGGGCAAGGGCCTCTTTTATTTCAGCCCGGGACTTCTCCTGGCCTTATGGGGCTGGACCTGCGTACCCAAAGAAAAACGATGGGTAACCGTGATCGTTTTGCTGTCATGGCTGCCTTTTACTCTGGCCATGGCACTCTGGCAAAACTGGGACGGAGGCTGGTGCTGGGGACCACGCCATCTTGTGCAGATTCATGCACCGCTGATGGTGGGAACGGGTCTGCTGTTCACACACCTCTCATCCGTCCGGCGAATTGCAATTGGCGTCGTGGCGGGGATTGGAATTGGCGTCCAGTTCTTCGGCGCACTCCAGTCACCAATGGATTTCTATCACGAAATGTTCCGTACTCCGGCGGACGGCGAGTACTACCGAGTGGCATACCGGCCCTTCGAAGTTCAGGGCATGTCGCCCTTCTTCGATGTTTACGCCCGCACGCCTCAGACAAACTACCAGCCTGTTCCGGTTTCGCCGGCTCTTATGCCAGCCCCCATGGTCGAAAGCCTTTACGTTCCTCAACACACTCAATGGGCGGGCTACCCGGCAATGTTCAAGATGGGCTATTGCGACTGGTGGCTCCTTGCGCGCCTTGTCGGTCCTTCCGAGATAACTGAATACGGGTTGCCCGGCGAGTCCGCGCCCTGACGATTCGCAGGTCGCCCCGGCACGGTGCGGCATGGCTCATGATCAAATCCGGCAAGCTCCCCATCGACATTCAACCACCGGAAATCGTCTCACGAGAGATGAAGTATCCGCGCCGTGACATCTGGATTCTGCTGATTGTCTGTGTGGTGGTGCGGCTCGCGCTGACTCCCATCAACGCGGCGGAATACACTGATGGCGTGATCCAGGCCATGCACTTTGTGCATCCCCAGGGAAGCATCTGGCCACCTCTTTACTCGGCGCTGGTGTACCCTGTCCGTTTTCTTGTGGGGTTTGAGTGGGCCGGACGGCTCATCAGCGCTATCGCGAGTGGCCTCGCCATCCTGCCAATTTACCTGATGACTCGAAGAGCGTTCGGTACTCGTGCGGCTCTCTATGCGGGAATTTTTTACATTACCGCACCAGTGGCCAACCGCTGGGGGATCCGCCTTATGACGGATGCAACCTTCAGTCTGTTTTTCTGGTGGTGCTGCGAACGACTCAGCTTTGCGTCGGACGAGCGGAATGAGAAGAAGGCACGCCTCGCTCTCTCCATGGGAGCGATGTTCTGTGTCCTGGCATCGCTGACACGCTATCAGGGGTTAATGCTGCTGGTTCCGGTACTTGCCGTCGCAGGGGTCGTGTGGCATCGCTTCCGCAAACCACCACTGATGCCCTTGATGTGGCTTCTCGGACTGGCGGTGCTCCCGGTCTGGATCGCCATCAACGAGGTGGAATTTCTCCACACGCAACAGTTCGTTGACCGCACTCTGGAAGCCCCCCTTCCCGCATGGAAAGTCGTGTTAATCAATGCCGAGAGCTTTGTTCTGCTAATGCCTTACTTTGTCACATATCCCGTGGCGATCTTCATGTTCATGGGGATGTTTCAAACACGGTTGAGACGCGGCCCTTTCCTCGGATGGCTGGCGCTGTACACCGCAATCGTGCTCCTTGTGGCCCAGTCCGCCTTTTCCAGTTTCCAGGAACGCTACTTTCTGCCCGCCATGGGCTTCGTATGGATCTTCGCCGGTTCCGGAATGTACTCACTTCAGGAACGGTGGCTTCGCTCGAACCGCCCAACGCGCGCCAGACTCTTTCCCTGGGTCATGATTTTCTCCTTCGCGTTTTGCGCGGCATTCTCCGGGCTTGTGTTGATTGCGCAGCGGGAAGCATTCGGTGATATTGCACGTGCCTCCCGGTTTGCGCGCGACAATTCCTCTGAATCAACACGCATCTTCACCAATGAGGTTTATCGCGATTCCCCTCAGGTCATAGCGGGTGACAAGGTTTCCATGTATGCAGAGAGGCAGGTCGAATATCTTGGCTCCGGTTACATTCCCTCGGATCTGTCACTGCCTCCGACGACACGATTGCCGGACGGTTCCATTTTGGTCCTCTCAAGCGCCTATGGAGCCAGCCAGTTCCACGGCTATCTTTCCAGATGGTATCGGCTGGAGCTTTTGACGGACCCGAGTCGCCCGGACGCAAATCCCTTCACGTCGAGTATCCTCCCGATCTTCCCTGACATTATGTCCATTGCTCCCGCCCAAAACCCCGTTGCCTGGAATTACCGGTACTTGTGGCAGACGTTCTCGACCAGGGTTTACATTGTTCGCGAGTCGCGTGACATCCCGCTTTCGCGGTGAGGCTCAACGATGAATCGTGCCCGGTCCGTTCTCAGCAACAACGCGGCAATCCCGGTGGCTATTGGTCTGGCCGCTTTTTCTCTTTATGCCCTCACGGCTGCGAGAGAACCGGTCTTCGGTGACGGTCTTGAGTTTGTTGCCGCCGCCGCTTCCGGAGGAATCCCTCATCCAACGGGCTATCCGAGTTTCACAATACTCATCGGCATCTTTGGAAGCTCATCATATTTCAGCGCCGCTCTCGTTTGTTCCGTTATCGCGGCGGTTGCGGCCGGCCTGATCTGCTTCATTGTTCGCTCAGTCTGGCGCAGTCAACGCGTCGAGGCCGCAATTCCACCCTTTGCAATCGCATTCATCTGCATCTTTTCAGCGAGCCTCTGGCGCTCGGGCACGATCGTGGAAGTTTACGGGCTCAACGCCATGCTCAGCGCCGCCGTCACCGCTCTGCTGTTACCGGAAAGCAACAAGCCGGTCTGGAAACCGCCAATGGCATCTCTTTGCCTGGGACTGGCGATGACGAATCATCTCGCCTCTGTAGCCCTCGCCGCTCCCGTTGGCTGGACAATTGTTCAGGAATGCCGCAGGGCAAAAGGAGGCGATAAAGCATGGCAGTCTCTTTCAAGTCCCTGTCTCTGTTTCGCCGCGCTCTGCCTCGGCTTATCGCCGTGGCTGTACCTGCCGATCCGTGCCGCACAGAACCCGCCGATTAACTGGGGAGACCCGGAATCACTCCGGCAGTTTCTGTGGATGGTGCGTGGCGGCGATTACGGAAACATGCGCCTGTTTATGGCCTCACCGGGAACGCCTTTTACGGTTGGGACGTGGCTTCCTTTCGCAGCGAATCGCGTGCTCGCTCTGACTGCGTCCTCGGGCGCGGAATTCCTGGGTGGAGCGAAGACCATGCGGAGTTTCGGTGGTTTCGCGGTGTGTTCACTCCTGGGTCTGGTGTTGCTGGCCATAACGGCTGCAGGCGCTCGAACGCTGTGGCGTTCACATCGCGGCTTCACGTTTTCACTTCTCTGTGCAGTCTGGCTTCAACTTGTTCTTGTCTTTGCCTATAACATCGCGGATATTTCCGATTACTTCCTGGGTCTTTATGTGCTCCTTCTTCCTTTTGCGACGGCCGGATTTGCGCTTCTGCCCTTCGATGAGAAACGGCCCGCCATCCGCGTTACCATTCCAGGAGCGATTCTTGTGGCATTTCTCGCAAACTTCAATACCGCCTCTCATCGGAGCGATGTCATCGCGCGTTCCTGGATCAATCGCGTTTGCGAAGCTCTTCCTGAAAATTCGATCCTGATGACTCAGGGCGACTACGATATCTACGCCATGTGGTACGCCCAACTGGTGGAAAACCAGAGGCCTGACGTCCTGGTGGCGGGTGCGAATTTTTTGCGCTATGACTGGTATGCAACGATGATCCCCGAGCGAGGTGAGGATTCACGGGGCCGTTTCGTTGAAGCGCGACAAATGACCGTTTCCCGTGACCCGATGCAGTTTCTGCAACGCATCGAGAAAGCCGTGCTCGAGGAAAACCTCGACCGGGTCCCCGTCATCGTCACGGACGCCGATCCGATCATGCTCCAGTTGCTGGCACGCACGTACCGTGTTGAGCCGGTTGCAACACTTCTCACTGAGGAGGAGTTGAATGTTGCGGCGGACCGCCTTCCGGCCTTGCCCCCGTTCACACTCTACCGGGTAAGTGCCACCACCCTGAGCGAACCGGCAAATCCGTGAAAATCTCTGTCATTGTTCCTGTCTACAACGAAGCCCGCACAATCGAGCTGCTGCTGGAAAAAGTGCGTCGCGTTCCCGTTTCCAAGGAAATCATCGTTGTGGACGGCAATTCGGAGGATGGCACTCGTGAACTGCTTGAAAAGCACCAGGAGTTTTCCGACACACGTGTGATTTTCCAGAAGACCAGGCGTGGACGAGGCAATGCGTTGAAGGTCGGGCTAAAAGCGGCAACGGCCTTTTAGTAGTCTTATGAACTTTTAGAACTCTGTGCATACATTGCGCAGACAATGTACAAAACATTACACGCGGCGTTGCGGTGCTTTTGGA
>JANQSL010000090.1 GCA_028284075.1 Candidatus Sumerlaeia bacterium
TGGCGAGCCGCGTTTCCGCGGAACTGCGGGGTTCCGGCATCACCGTCCTGTCCGGTCAGAACGGCCTGATCGAAGCCGCCGGCTGGTCCGGGGCGGACCTTCTGGTCGCGGCAACCGTGGGCTGGACAGGCGTCGAACCCACCCTGGCGGCCCTTGAGGCCGGCCGCGACGTCGCGCTCGCCAACAAAGAGGTTCTGGTGTGTGCCGGAGATCTCGTCATGGAGGCGGCGCGCAGATCCGGCGCGACGATCTGGCCCCTCGACAGCGAGCACAACGCCATCATGCAGTGCCTCGATGCGGGAAAAGCGAGCGCTTCCGCGCCTCTCCGCCGCATCATTCTGACCTGTAGTGGAGGTCCTTACCGCGGCTCCTCCCCGGACGAGATCGCAATCGCGCCTCCGGAACGAACGCTCGCCCACCCGACCTGGAACATGGGCCAAAAAATCACCGTCGACAGCGCAACGCTCATGAACAAGGGCTTCGAGGTCATCGAGGCATGGCACCTGTTCGATATTCCCCTCGAGAAAATCGAAGTCGTCATTCACCCCCAGTCCATCATCCACAGCATCGTCGAATTCGTTGACGGGTCCATGATCGCCCAGATGGGCCTGACTGACATGCGGCTCCCGATTCAGAACGTTCTGACCCAGCCCTGGCGCCGTCCGACCACACTGGAACCTTTGAACCTGGCGGAACTTGCGCGGCTTGACTTCGCCGCACCCGATCCCGACCGCTTCCCCTGCCTGAAGATGGCTTACGACGCCGCGGCCCGCGGCGGCACGATTCCTTGCGCCCTCAATGCAGCCAACGAAGTCGCCGTCGCCGCACACCTGGACGGACGAATTCCCTGCGGAGCCATACCCACAATCATTGGCAAGGTTCTCGATTGCCATGAGAACGAACCCGCCGACAGCCTCTCGACCCTTCGGCGGGCGGATGAAACGGCCCGCAGGGAGGCGGAGCGGGCTGTTGCCGCCCTTGCGGTGCATTCTCCCACAAATTGATTTCCACGGATAACAAACCTGCATGGATGTTCTTGTAACGAAAGTCGGAAGCTTCCTCATTGGACTGTTGGGCTTCATCGCAGCCTTTGGCGTCGCTGTTTTCATCCACGAACTCGGCCACTTCCTTGCCGCGAAACTCTTCAAGGTCCAGGTCGATCGCTTTGTCATCGGCTTCGACCGCGAAGCCCTTCCTTTCATGCCCCGGTGCATTTGGGAAAAGCGGATCGGCGAAACAACATACGGTCTTTCGATCGTGCCTCTTGGCGGGTACGTGAAAATGGAGGGAGTTGTTCACCCCGACATTGAAAAGTACCTGGAAGAGAGTGAGAAAAACAAACAGCCGCCGGAAACTGATACCGCCACGAACGGCGAGGAAACCGAAACAGCCAACGAAACGGACACAGCGGAAGAATCGCGCCTGCGCAAAGACACACTCGCGGGACAGGCGGTCCTCGATCAGGCGGCGCTGTACAAAAAACCCTTTTGGCAAAAGACAATCATCTACGGCGCCGGCGTGACCATGAACCTCGTTCTCGCCATGGGAATCGTCGCCATCATTGGCATCCGTGGCGACCTGGTGAATCCCCCCTACCCGGCGGAAGTCGGATGGTTGAAGAGCGACTCGCTCCTTGCCACGGAATACGGCATTCAGTCCGGCGATCGGATTACCGCCGTGGACGGCAGTGCTGTCGAAACCGATGAGGATTACCAGGAAGCGCTCTACGAACCGGTCCCGCGAAACGTCCCCCTGGGCTTCCTGACCGCTCTTGCAAGCCCTCCCGAAGGCTACATCCGCGACGTCGCGATCACATTCTCCCGGGATGGAGAGGAATTCGAACGATCCTTCGACATCGACGTGAACAATCCATCGGAACGCGATGTCGAGCTCATAACGATCACATCGATGCCCGCATCCGTCGGTTACGTCCAGCAGTTCAAACCCGCCCATCGGGCCGGCCTGAAAGAGGGCGACCTGATCGAAGCCATCGGTGGCGAACCGATAGATGACTGGAAGGAAATGCTCCACATCGTTCGCAACAGTCCGAACACCGCACTGGACTTCACAATTCGCCGGGGTGATGAAATCAAGGAATACATCATCACACCGGAGGAGAACGCCAAACGGCCCGAAACGGGACTCATCGGCATTCAACAAAGAGATCCGAATCCCGTTCGCGAACACGTCGGGTTGGGTGAAGCCGTCACAACAAGCCCGATGATCGTTGTGAACTACACCATTCGTTACGCGCAAAACCTCGGTAACATCTTCGGCCGCCTGTTCCGCGGACACTTCAAGGAAGTGCGCGAAGACCTCGGCGGACCCGCCGCCATCGCCGGCATGGCCGGTTATCATGCCAACCTGGGTCTTGATCGCTTTCTGCAATTCATGCTCATGCTCAACATCGCCCTCGCCGTGATGAACATTCTTCCTCTGCCGATTCTCGACGGCGGACACATCGTTCTTGCAGCATGGGAAGGCCTCTTCGGAAAACCCATGTCACCGCGAATCCTTGTTCCCGTTCTCAACGGTGCAGTCGTCGTCTTGCTCGGGTTTGTCGTGCTGATTACAGTGAGCGACGTACTCAAAATGGTCTGGAAATAACAGGCTGAAAAAAACGCCTCCGGCCTGACAACCGTTCGTCACACTCGTCACCGTTCCCGGTGTCCATCCCGACGACATCGGCTCGATTGTTCAGTTTGTCTCAAAACCGCGGACCGATAAATTCCAGCCCGTCCGTAGCGATTGCCAAAAGATATTTCGCGAACCTCGACGCGAAAGAAAAGACCACCCACCAGCACGACTCGAAAAACCAAAATCGGAATCGGCATCGGGATCGCCATCGCAACTCGGCTTCCGCGCAGCACGTTGTGTTTTTCGCGCCTTCGCGGTTTTGCTTTTAATCCCCTTCCTGCCCCGTCCTCCTCTTCCTCACTTCTCCGCCGAAGATCCTGCCACAGACCCTGAGCGAAGTTAAAGAATCTTTCCATCCTTCCCATATTTCCCACCGTTCCCAAATCATCAATAACTCCCATTCCTCCCAAAACGGACTTTCTCATGAGAATTGCCCAAATCTCCCATTCTTCCCATGGATTCCTGAAATCTGAAACGGCCTGTGGTTCAATACTCTCGTCAGCCTGACCTGAAAGGACTCCACAGCCATGCCTCACCCGCCCTGAACCCGTTTCTTCTTCATCTTCGTCTTTATCCGCGCATGACCGTCCACGCCCGAAAGCAACGACGGACAAACTTCGCCTGATGGCACCGCAGGACCCACGCATGCACAACATCGCATGACGTCAAACAAGCTGAGCAGACACCGGGAGAGACTTCAAAAACCTTCCGGTCGGAGAATCTGGAATCGAAAGTTCGCGATCAAGGCACGCGAGTCGAGGGCAGCGGGAGCGTACTATCGTACGTGACCAGGCCCGAGCACGAAGCGTAACGAAGAGCCCGGGCTTTCGAAACAGATTCTCACCCTGTAACGCTGAAGCAACGGATGAGGCCTTGAAACCTCATTTCGGCACCGGAGCCCCGGCCTCGGCACACAACGCTTTGGCCCGGGTTCCTTCCCTCACGGAGGGCCCGTAAAGCCCTGCCGGTATGCAAGACCCAGCGCGTGGACGGCTCACCGTCCGCGATAGGGGAATCCGGAATCAGAATCCCGGGGTTTTGAAACCGGATTCTCTACAGATCACACACAGGCGAAGTGCGCGCGGATAAAGACGAAGACGAAGAATTAAAGACCTCACCACCCGGGAATTGAAACAAAAGGACAAAAAAGGCGGCGCCGGAATGATCCTGAGAATGGAAAACACCAGTGGAAAAAGCTCTCCTCCGCGGCCGCCGCCGGATGGTCACCTTCAATGCTGGAACTCTAAAACGATGCCCGTCACATTTCCTGGCTCGTTTTCCCCTTTCCCCCGCGGCAATTCAAATTGCGACACTGGCTTCTTATGAACACACCTGAACTGATACGGCGCAAACGGGAAGGCGGAACACTCTCCGAGGAGGAACTTCGTTTTCTCATCGAAGGGTACCTTGCCGGCGGAATCGAGGAATACCAGATCAGCGCACTGCTGATGGCTGTTTTCTTCCAGGGTATGACCCCTGACGAGGCGGCCACTCTCACGCGCATTATGATGAACTCCGGCCGCACATACGACTGGTCCACCGTCCCTGGTCCGAAATCCGACAAACATTCCACAGGCGGTGTCGGCGACAAAGTCTCACTGATTCTCGCCCCGCTGGTGGCCGCTGCGGGGATCGTCAACCCCATGGTCTCCGGCAGAGGGCTCGGCCATTCCGGTGGAACCCTTGACAAACTCGATGCGGTCCCCGGTTACCGGTGGAACCTTTCCGAAAAGGAACTGAAGGCGCAGCTCGAAAAAGTCGGCTGTGCCATCATTGGACAGACCAACGACTTTGTCCCCGCGGACAAGCGGCTCTACGCATTGCGTGATGTCACCGCCACGGTGGAATCCATTCCGTTGATCTGCGCATCCATTCTCTCGAAGAAAGCCGCCTCCGGCACGGAATCTCTTGCAATGGACGTCAAGTGCGGCAGCGGCGCCTTCATGGAATCGGAAGAGAAAGCTCGCGCCCTCGCGGAACAGCTCGTCGCCATCGGCACACAACTCGGACTCAAAACCAGTGCGCTGCTGACTCAGATGAATCAACCCCTTGGCATCACCGTTGGCAACGCACTGGAGGTTCGCGAATCCATCGATGTGTTGAAAGGCGGCGGCCCCTCCGATACCCGCGGAATCACCATCGAGCTGTGCGCGGAAATGCTCGTCCTTGCAGGCAGGGCACCCGGCATTGATCCGGCAAAAAAAACACTCGTCGAACTTCTCGACTCAGGCAGGGCCCTCGAAAAATTCACCGAATGGATTGAAGCACAGGGAGGCGATCCACACATCGTCGACAACTCGTCCCTGCTGGGTTCGGCGCCCGACCGGACATCTTTTGTCGCAAAAGACAACGGAGTCATCCAGTGCATGAACACACGTCAGATCGGTGTTGCAGCCAACATGCTGGGAGCGGGCCGCATGAAAACCACCGATGACGTGGATCCCGCCGTTGGGCTGGAAGTCCTTGTGAATGTTGGTGACGAAATTGAAAAAGGTCAGGAACTTGTTCGCATTCATCACCGTGGAGGAAAAGGCCTGAACGATTGCGAGCGACTGCTTGCCGACGCCGTGGAAACCGGCGAAGACTCCGTCAGGAGTCTGCAACCCATTCTCCACCGTGTAAGCGCCCGGGCCTGAGATTCATTCCTTCCTCGCCCGTTCGCACCCCACCGGCATATGCCACCGGTTTGCTTTCCAACATCGACATGATGTAAACGCAAAAGAATGAGGGGCGAGTTCACGACATCCGCAACTCGCCCCTCTCAAACAGAACAATGACTCTTGCCGTCTTTCCGGATCAGTCGGTCAGGCCGCCGCCGGGTCCCCAGGTTGCCAGCTCTCCTGCACTGACAGTGCCATTGGTTGGGTCGTAGGGAATTGCTTGAATGGTGATGGTGGCGTTGTCCGCCTGACCCGACGGGCCTTTGCCAATGACAAGCCACGCGGGCTTCTGGCCGATGGGCCAAAGCGTCCAGTCCGGAGAATTCGAACTGGACGCACCCAACACCCACGGGCTCGATTCATTCACATGGAATTGCTTGAGAAGGTAGACCCAGCTCGCTTCATCGCAGGGGGTCGGGAAACCGCCGGCAAGTTGAGTATTGAAGACATCGCCGGGAAGTGTCGAAATATACGCGATGGGCGTTGTCACCAGAACCAGCCGGTACTTGACCGGTCCCTCCGGAAAACCGGGCTGAGTGAGGTCGTTGCAGTCACGCCCAAGGGGATACTTGTTGTAGTCAACGGCGTACAATTCCAGCGCTGTCTTGAGACTCCTCATGTCTGCCAGCGTGCGGCTCACCTTTGAACGAGTCTGAGCTTCGAGGAAGTTGGGAACGGCGATCGCGGCAAGAATGGCGATGATCGCCACTACGATCAGCAGCTCAATGAGTGTAAATGCTCTTCTGGCCGGCATCGGGTGCTCCTTGTGTTTTGGACTGATGCAGATTACGTAACCGGTTCCGTTGCGCTTAGGCAAGGCTTTTCTTTCTCAACATCAGGCCTTCCGCTCAAGAATGAGGCGTGAACGCACACTCACCTCCATTTCGGAACCAAGAGCCTGCGCACTCAGCAGGCGGGCTCGAGCCTTTTCACCCTTCTGCAAACCGCCCAGTTCAGCATTCGCCAAAGCTCGAAGGGCAGCGCCGGCAAACTCTGAATCCGCTATTCCCTCAAGCTCGACGACCTTGTTGTGACTTTCTCCATGGGAAGATAATAATCCGCCCAACAAACGTAACCGGTACCTGAAAAAGGGAAGCATTCTCACAATCGGTGTGACCGGGAATCGCCGCGTTTGAAAAAGCATTTCGGCTTCGGCCCTTTGCCCCGTTAAGATCGCAAACAACACCCGATTATAGTGCTGAGCCATGCGCGCCTCCACGGGCAGCCGCCTGTCATCCGTTTGCAGCATGAGATGCTGCGCCGCATCGAACCGGCCGGCGTAGATCAATGCCGTTGCTCGATGAACCGCAACGACCCGCCGTCCGCGGGAGGATACGCCATGACGTTCAACGCGCGCAAGTTCCCGCAAAAAGGCCTCAACCCGGCCATTGTCCAGCAGGCGGAGAATTTCCCACCACCGGGAACCGTGCTTCACCGCATTGACGACATTGATGAGCGCCATGGCCACGCCGAGCATCACAAAGAAGAGCAGCGGCTCTTTCATGTCCTGACGCAGGGTCAGAGCAAGCCACCCGGCAAAAAACGCGACGCCGGAATAAACAAGGATACCGACAAGGTGGATTCGCATGACCGCCTCCGAGTGAAGACGGCAATGGAAGTCAGGCTGTTGACAGGATGAGGGCGGACAGCGAAACGTAACGGTCCGCGTTACTCCGCCTTGACCAGACAGTAACGTTTCTTGCCGGCGCGAAGGATCATCATGGTGTCGCTGGCAAGATCCGACGAAGTGACGGTGCGCTTGTCGCCCGCGACGGGTTCGTTGTTGATATAGAATCCGCCCTGGGCCAGGGTCTTCCGGGCTTCGCTCCTGCTGCCGGAAAGTTTTGCCTTCACGAACAGGTCGAACGTGGACAAACCGGTTTCCAGTTCCGAACGACTCACGCTGACGGAGGGAACGTCGGGAAACAGTTCCCGCAGCTTTTCGTCGCTCAACTCCCGCAGTAATCCCCCGAAGAGCGCCGCTGCCGCATCACGTGCTTTTCGCGCCTCCTCGACACCATGCACCATCGCGGTGACCTCGAATGCCAGGCGCTTTTGCGCGTCGCGTTTGTCCGGTGACTGCGCATGCGCGGCCACCAGATCATCGACTTCCGTCAATGGCAGCAGTGTGAAGAGTTTGAGGAATCGCTCCACATCGCGATCCTCGACGCGAATCCAGTACTGATAGAAATCGTAGACCGGCGTTTTTGCGGCACTGAGGTAAACAGCCCCTTCAGCGGTTTTGCCAAGTTTCTCGCCTGTTGCCGTCGTAATGAGGGGAAACGTCAATCCATAGGCGGGTTTGCGCAATGTGCGGCGAATCAGCTCGATGCCGGCGGTGATGTTCCCCCACTGGTCGGCGCCCCCCACCTGAACCTCGCATTCCATCGCTTCATGCAGATGGCGGAAGTCCTGGGCCTGGAGGAGCATGTAGCTGAACTCGGTGTAGGAAATGCCCGCTTCGCTGTCGATGCGCGAACGGACACTCTCCTTTCCGAGCATCTCTCCGATCCGGAAGTGCTTGCCGACATCGCGTAGAAACTCAATAAAGCCCACTTCGCGAAACCAGTCCATGTTGTTGACAATGCCGGCCGCCGCATCGCCTTCGAAGTCCAGAAACCGCTCAAACTGTTTTCGCTGCGCGGCCATGTTGCTGTCGACCTGCTCGGCCGTCTGGAGATTGCGTTCGGCGCTCTTGCCGCTGGGGTCGCCGATCATGCCGGTGGCACCGCCCATGAGAACCACCGGCCGGTGACCCGCACGCTGAAAATGCTTGAATGCCATCAGGCACACCATGTTGCCGATGGTCAGGCTGTCAGACGTCGGGTCGAACCCGCAGTAGACACGAATGGCCTTTTGGCCTGTCAGCTCGCGAAATCCTTCCGTATCCGTGCAATCCTGAACAAAGCCGCGTTCGAGGAGTGTGTCGTAAATGGCGCTCATGATGATCGATTCTCCCGGCAACAGGGGGCGAAGGGGTGGCTCGCCGACGCTCCAGTGTCAACGGGAAGGGAAACGGGTCTCCGTGCGGGGCAAAGGCACCTTCGCGGGAATTCTTCACAGAAAACCGGATTGCTTGCAGTGGACTGTCGTGGAAGCGTCATTGCAAGTGCTACAGATTCGCTCTGTTGGAGCGCCCCTGGAGAAACCGAATGGGTTTTGTGACCGTGGCAAAATGGGAAGAGCTTGAGGACCGTCAGCCGGTCCACGCTCTGGTGCGGAACGTCGACCTTGTTGTTGTTCGATATGACCAAAACGTCTCGGTCCTCTACGGCCGCTGCCTTCACCGCGGAGCACTGATGGCGGATGGCCACGTGGACGGTGACAACCTGATCTGCGGGGTTCACGACTGGGACTACCGTCTCGATACGGGCGTGAGTGAGTACAACAATGAAGAGGTCTTGAAGAAGTTCACCAGCCGCGTCGAAAACGGTGAGGTGGCGGTCGACGAAGATGAAGTTCTGGAATGGCTCAAGGAGAACCCTCAGCCGTTCAACCGCGACGCTTACCAGGGGACCTATCAGGACACCGCGCACGGGACCATTGAAGAACCGCATACCGCATTCATTCATGAGCTGGCCGCAAACGGTCTGACCCGAACGGGACATCACGGACCCGCCGCGGCCATGGGGGTTTCCCGCGCTGAGCTGCCAACATGGGATGACATTCAGTTTGTGACGGCTCAATTGTCGCGGCTGCCGCTCCTGGATGAGGAAACCGTCGAAGCAAAACTCGTCATCGGCCCGCGAGCGAAAAAGCCGCTGCATCTCAGCATGCCGATCTTTGTTTCGGACATGAGCTTTGGCGCATTGTCGGAGGAGTCGAAGGTCGCTCTCGCCAAGGGAGCGGAACTGGCGGGTACGGGGATCTGTAGTGGTGAAGGTGGAATGCTGCCGGACGAACAAAAGGCCAACAGCCGGTATTTCTATGAGCTGGCATCGGCCCGCTTTGGCTTCTCGTGGGACAAGCTCGACAGAGTGCAGGCCTTTCATTTCAAGGGTGGCCAGGGGGCCAAGACCGGAACGGGCGGGCACCTTCCGGGCGTGAAGGTACAGGACAGGATTGCGGAAGTACGCGGGCTGAAGCCTGGAACCCCCGCGATTTCTCCCGCTCGTTTTCCCGACTGGACGTCGGTGAATGACTTCAGGCTTTTCGCGGCCGAGATACGCGAACGAACGGGCGGTATCCCCGTGGGCTTCAAGATGTCAGCACAGCACATTGAATCGGACATCGATGCGGCACTGGAGATCGGAGTCGATTACATCATCCTGGACGGACGCGGCGGTGGCACGGGCTCCGCACCCTTGATTTTCCGCGATCACATTTCCGTTCCAACAATTCCCGCGGTGGCACGTGCACGCCGTCATCTCGATCGCCGCGGCGCAAACGACGTGACGCTCATCGCCACAGGCGGGCTCCGCACTCCGGCGGACTTCGCCAAAGCCATGGCTCTTGGCGCGGATGGAGTCGCTGTCGCGAATTCCGCGATTCAGGCCATCGGATGCCTGGGCATGCGCGCGTGTCACACGAACAACTGTCCCGTCGGAATCGCCACGCAGAAGAAACACCTGCGAGACCGTCTTGTGATCGATCCCGCGGCGAAGCGTTTGCAAAACTTTCTGGAGGCCTCCGTTGATCTGATGAAGGTGATGGCTCGTGCCTGCGGACATCGAAGTTTGAACGATTTCTGCATTCACGACCTGACAACTTTCAAGCGCGAGATGGCGGAATTAACCGGTATCGAATTCGGCGGGGTTCGGTAAATGGAAACGCTGGCCGGACTGATCCTCGCCGTCGCAGGTGTCTACCTTCTTGTCGGGCTCCTGGTTGCAATCGGGCTTCATGCCGGCAAGCTTCCCCGGTTCGATACCGGAACGGAAAAGACAGGTCTTTTTTTTCACATTCTCATTACTCCCGGCATGATGGTTTTCTGGCCGTTTCTCCTGCGAAACCTGGCAAAGGCGAAACGTAACGCAAATCCGCTCCCCGATCCGGACCGCCCGGTTCCGGCGGCCCGGCTTCGGTCGCGTCACGGTATTCTGATCTCCACCATTTCCGTGCTGGTACCGATTCTGTGCGCTCTGGCAATTGCATCGCGCCCCCGACAGGCAGTCAATTCATCGACTTTGCCGGTTTCGATTCAAACCCGGCCTCTGGCACGCGTCGTCGAGGAGCGTCTCAACGCGTTTCCGGGATTCGACATCGCGACGCGAATTCGAAGCGATCGTTATCGATGGAACTTCCAACTGGAACTGGAGGTGGGTGAATCTCTCCCGCTTGCTCAGCCAATGGTTTACTGGGTGCCGGATCAACCGGGCGAAATGAACCGAAGCATGTCACAGTTCATCGGGCCTGTTGAAGGTCCCGGTCTCCGGCGATTTGCGATTCCCCGACGGATGGTTTCCGACGGTCACTTTTATATCCTGTCACTGAACGACCGTGCGGTTCTGAACGAACGCCTGAAGGGAGATGCCT
>JANQSL010000136.1 GCA_028284075.1 Candidatus Sumerlaeia bacterium
TTTTCCAACATGGCATGACAGGCCGGGACGCGATCCTTTACGGGCCGGACCGAATCACGTTTCCGCCGCTCACGGTTCCATTCGTGGGATCATACTGCCAGCGGTAAGGACGATCGACATGATCGACGCCGCCGGGCACGTTGGGAGCAAAGTACTTGTCCGGACCTTTACTCTGGAGAACCCATTCCTTTTCTCCCGGGTCCCGGTCTGACTCGGAAACAAGCCACGGAAAGTTTCTGCACTCATACCATTCCTTCGTGTTGTAGTAATAGGTGTCTGCAATTGTTGCGCTGCCGCCAAACGTGAACTGGTCATCCGGAAGAACCTCTCCAAAGGGATCCCCCGGGATGGAAGTCATGTATGCAATGGGAGAAGTGAGTCCTCCTCCTGTACTGGACGGCAGACAGGTATCCGCGCTCAGTCCGCTGACAGGGCCCGCGGGAAGGGTGAAACTCTGCGGCAGCCGACTGAATTTGGGGTATCTTGTGTAATCGACCCGGTAGGCCTCGAGGGCTGTCGCAACGCTTCGCATATCTGCAAGAGTTCGAGAGACCTTGGATCGGGTTTGGGCTTCGAGGAAGTTCGGAACGGCGATGGCAGCCAGGATCGCGATGATCGCAACCACGATGAGCAGTTCGATGAGTGTGAATGCTTTTGGTTTCTTCACGGCAAACCTCTCTGCAACAAGTTGCACAAAATAACCATTCAGAATGCTCATCCGTCAACAGCAACCTGGTGCGAAGGGACTGACGCGAGTTAGATAACGCTTCCCGGATCGTGTGAGCTCACTGAATCCACCTTGCCGCCGCGGCCGAAGTACCCGAATGTGGCTTATCCCCGGATGGAGCAATCGCCTGTGCCACCGAGAGGCAGTAACAGTATCACCGTGAGGGACATCGCCGCACGTGCCGGTGTATCGGTATCGACGGTTTCACGGGTTCTGAGCGGGCCGGAGAAGTCGGCTCCCATCAGCGAGGAGACCCGGAAGCGGGTTATCGAGATCTGTGAGAGTCTGAAGTTTCTCCCTGACGTTCATTACGCGCGGCTGCAGGAGCGGAAAAGCTACATTGCCGCGTTGTTGATTCCCCGCACTCGGCCTGACAGTCCCGGTCCATTCTTCTCCGATGAAACCATCGGGCTTTTCATGAGTACACTGGAAGAATCTCTTTGTGATCACGATTACAGTATTTTGATTCAAGGGGTTGACGAAGATTTCGAGGAGTCGGGCCGGCAGCAGGTGATTCTGCGGAACAACACGGCGGATGGGCTTTTGATATGGGATGCTTTCAAGAACCCCCAGACTCTCGTCGATCTGAAGGAGGAAAACCGTCCTTCAATTTGCGTGGCATTTCCTTACGAAACGGCAGGAAACTACATTGTTCCCGATAACCGGCAGGGCGCGCTGGATATGACCCGGCATCTCCTTGAGCTGGGCCATCGCCGGATTGCATACTTGAGCGGTGGTATGGGAGAACTGGTGGACGATCTCCGCGAGGGCGGTTATCGCAGCGCAATGAAGGAGGCGGGATTGGAGCCTCTCGAATTCGTCGGCAACTACACGGTTCGCGGGGGTCGCAGGTGTGCGGAGGAGATACTGGCAAACCATCCGGAGGTTACCGCGGTTTTTGCCGCCAACGACATGATGGCGCTTGGCGCTCTCGACGTGGCTCGATCAGCGGGTCGCCGGGTTCCCGATGACCTCTCGATTGCCGGCTTTGACGGCACAACCCACTCGGAGCTGGCGGCCCCGTCGCTGACCACCGGCCGTCTTCCCATGGCGGAGACAGGGCGGCTGGCGGCTGAACATTTGCTGCGGATGATTGAGGAAAAGGATCCGGAGCCTGTGCAGCTGACCCTCCCGATTGAGATTATTCCCCGGGCATCGACGGGACCTGCTCCAAAGTAGTCCGCTCTCGGCTTGCGTCACGCCCGGGCCCTTTACACCATCCGCGGCCCTCGAGACGCGAAAGAGGCGACCATGCATTTTTTCAAGTCATTGCTCATGAGCGGCGTTGCCGCTTTTTTTCTCGCGGCCTGTACTTCAGGAATGAAGGCTGGTGTACTCGACGTCAGTGTCGTTAACCAGGGCGAGCGCCCCTTGTATGATGTCCGGGTGGAGTATTCGAATCAGCCGATTCTGGAAGTGACGGCCATGAATGGCGGAGAGTCGACAGTGAAGCAGAGGTACTTTATTGAGCCCGAGGTTCCTCTCCGCATTACCTACACCACGGCGGACAATCGTACCGTGAACGAGGAATATGAGGTCCGAGCCCGGCCGCAGGACGGAGGACGCATGGAGTTTCGCGTCGACCGGGAAGGCGCTGTCACGCCCGTCGGCCGCTTCGATGTTTACTAATTCACGCGCGAGGTTGTAATGAACGAC
>JANQSL010000141.1 GCA_028284075.1 Candidatus Sumerlaeia bacterium
ATCTCGCCTGTCCATGGAAAGCTTCGAAAGAACATCCCCGCCGAAAGATCGAGATCGATTCGCCCTTCAAACCGCGCCGTTTTCGAAAGCGAAGTCGCCAGAGCTCCCGCAAGCCGGCGGAGTGTTGCCGCTTCTTCTATGTGAACCGTCAGTGCCAAGATCGTGTCCCGTTATGCCGTCAGATTACCAAGAATTTCGTCCGCCGTCGCGCCTTCCTCCACCCAGAAAGCCGCGGCATTGATACGTTTGTCCGCTCCCACCATGAACCGGCACACATCGTGACCGCTCGCGTAGCACTGGATCTCGATCGAGTTGAGTTCCCGCTTGCTCAAATGCGTAAAGAGTCCGCCGAACAGACCGGCATACCAGTAACAGACAGGTTTGCCGAGCCGCTCAAGACTCTGCGCAATCACAGAGTCGTAAAGATCCACTGTAATGATGCCGGAGCTCCGCGCGGCAAAGTCATAATTCCAGCCACCCCATCCCTGCGTGGTAAGCGGCCACCACCATGTCTCAAGAACGAACCTCAGATGCATCTCGCTGAGTTTCACGTTCCCGAATTCCTTCTCCATGTTGGGCTGAAAGTTTTTCATGTCTTCCAGTGCCCAGCGCACCCCGGTCTGATAAAGGATGGCGCGTGCCGCCTCTTCACCAACCTCCTGGGCGGTTCCGGCAAGCAGTGAGGCGACAAAATCCTCCGAGATCGCCACGCATCGCTGACCGTCATGACGCCGGATGACACCGGTCTCCGGATCCGTTTCGAAAAAATCTTCGGGGTCGTAGTAATTGTGCCGGATTTTTTTTGAGCCGCCGCCATCAACGCTTACAGGTGACATAGCTGAGAACTCCTGAGTCTTCGATCACATGGATTCACCAAGACGTTTCAAAACGTACTTGGTCACGATTTGTCCCCGCTTCACCAGCACCCGCCCGTCAATGGCGTGCCGAATGTCTCTTCCAACCCGCTTGCCGACCATCGGCGCCAGCTCCGACGCCTCTCGAATGTAGTCGGCATTTGGGATCTTGACCTTCACATCGCCCAACAGCCGCGCCTGACAGGATAGCCGAGAATTCGGCGACCTGCTCGTGAGCATGTTGAGAGTTCGCTCCTCACGCGACTCGATCGCGCTCAGATTATCCACACCTTCAACGACATGCACGTGGCATGTTGCACACATTCCCTGGCCTCCACACGCCATCGGGAGGTTAAGCTGCAGTCCGAGCAAGCCTTCAGAGACAGCGCTCTCTGTCTTGCACTCGACTTCGCGATGATCGGGGAGAAGATGAAGAGATTTCATTGTTTTATCTGGACCGTAAAGCCTTGTGCATGAATGATTTGCCTGAACAGTGATCTGCAATCGGCTTGCCAGGGGGAAAAAAACACACTTCCGACATGCCAAACGAAGGCAACAGTCGCTGCCATGAAAGGCTTCATGGTCAACTGTGCACCCCGTGAGTATCCGGCCAAATCGTTCTATCGGAGTGTTATAGCGTGTCTCGAACATGGACCGCCTGTGCATACACAAGTGTAAGCCAACCGAGATGTTTTCGAGGAATATTCAAAACCTGAAATCTCATATCGAGACGCCACCGGTAAGAAACTCTCTCGAAAGTGTCTCCTTTGGAAAACAAGTTGCGCCCGCTTTTCGGCACCTGTGCCGCTCAAGATCATCACCCCTTGCCACTCACCCTTCATTGGAAATTTGATCCGGCAGCTTCAATCACAGGGAGTGCGCTGTGAACAAAACAGGCAGTCTGGCAGTTCAGATCGGAATCTTCGTCGTCGCGGGAACATTGATCCTTATTATGTTCAGCCTGCGCACCACGAGCGAGTTGCGCAGCAGCGAATCCTATGAACTGGTGGCCTACTTCGATGACACTCTGGGACTGACTGATCAGGCCGATGTCTCCCTGAGCGGAGTCAGTATTGGCAAGGTCCGATCAGTGGATTTCGATCCTGAACGGCGCGCGGTGAAAGCGACGCTGATCCTTCGGCAGGACTATCCGCTGCCAACGGATTCGACCGCCCGAATTCAACAGGCCGCTCTTCTCGGAACATCGATTGTTGTCATTCGTTATGGGGCCGGATCGAATATGCTCTCCGCCGGAAATGAAATCGAAACGGAGAAGGTTGCCGGCATCGACGAATTGATGACCTCCGTTTCCAAGATGAGCACCGAAGCACGCGATCTTGTCAGCTCTTTCAAGGACAATCAGGAAGGACTCTTCAGCCGGATCGAAAGGGTCATCGAAGAAAACCGCGAAGACCTTCGAAGCACAGCGGAATCCTTTGCCCAGACAGGACCCAAACTTGAAAAGCTCGCCGACAACCTGAACGAAATCACGGAAAACATGAAAGCCGGCAAAGGAACCATTGGACGCCTTTACGCCGACGAAACCCTCTACGAAGATCTGAAAACCTTCTCCACGGAAGCACGGGAGATCGCGACAGACCTGCGCGAAGGTGAAGGAACCCTGAACAAGCTGCTTTACGATGACTCTCTCGCCCAGGAAGCCGAGGACAGTTTCCGGAAACTTGGCGAAGCGGGCGACGAGGTCAAAGCCGTTCTGGGCGACAACCGTGAGGAGATCCAGGACGCCCTCGTGGCTTTGAAGGACGCCGGACCTCGCATCGAGGAAGCCGTCCGGGACCTTCAGGAAATCACCCGCAAGATCAACGATGGCGAAGGCACTCTGGGGCGGCTCGTCAACGACCCGTCACTCTACGAAGACACGCGCCGTACTGTCAACCAGGTGGGTGAAAGCTTCGAGGCAGGCGAAGAGCAGGGCGTTGTGCGTTCCTTCATCGGTGTCCTGTTTGGCGCGCTGATCTGAGAAGTTGACGCACCTCCAGGCCTCACCCCGCTTCCTGCTTCTTGGCGTCGCCGGAACACTGCTGCACTTCGGATTCGTCCTTCTGGCTCCCATCGAGTTTCTGGAAACCAGAGCCATTGTGGACGATGCCTTCTACTATTGGATGATCGCTCGTCACGTTGTCGCGGGAAACGGGTTCACATTTGACGGTATCAATCCAACCAATGGCTTTCAGCCGTTATGGCAGTGGATTCTGCTGCTCCCCGGCCTGCTTGAGAGAGACGTGCAGCTCCGCGTCTCTCTGATGCTGGGAGCGGTATTCTACCAGGCCACCGCGTGGCTTCTGACATTCTGGCGGCTTCAAGACAAAACTCTGCAAACGATTCTTCGATTCGCAGCCGTCTGTCTCTGGATCAACGCGCGCTTCGTCTTCGACTACGCGTCTTCCGGCATGGAGTTCGGCCTGTACATGTTTGTCGCCACACTGGCTTTTCTGTTCGTCTGCTCCGCAGTGGAACAGGGCAGTCCGAACATCCGGCAAATTGCCGCCGTCTCCGTGACACTCAGCCTCGTTCCTCTTGCACGTATCGACGGACTTGCCCTCAGCGGCTTGCTTGCGATTTCGCTTATCACAAGCTGTCAGCGAAAGAATCGGCTCTCCCTGCTCGTTGCATCCGCCTGCTCCCTTGTTCCCTTCATTGTTTGGATGGCGATTAACGAACTGGTTTTCTCATCCCCACTGCCCGTCAGCGGCCGCGTCAAGATGATCGACCAGCTGTATGAGCTCGACCGCAGGGGAGTTCTTATTCCGAGTGTCCCCTGGTGCATGGAAGGTGTCCGTGCAACAACGATGCTGGTCATTGGAAATTTCGTGCGGTTCCTTTCCGGCTGGCTGCCGCCCGGACCCTGGAACCACGGACTCATTGTTATTGGAAGCGTGCTGGGTGTTCTTGCTCTCGGTTCCGCGACAGCCTGGAAACGACCCTGTCGGCCAACGAGTCCCGCACGCTTTGTTTTCTTTGTGCCAATTCTCTTTCTTCTCGTCCAGGCCGTAACATACTCGTTTATGATCCCGGAAGGCACACACTACGCCCAATGGTACTATGGCCCCTCCTACCTCGCTCTGGCGCTGGTGAGCGGCTGGTTCCTGCACGAGTTGCCACAGCGACTTGCCACCATCGGCGGGCTTATTCTTCTTTCGCTTCAACTCATTGCACTCTGCCTGCTCAATCAACCCGTACAACTCGCGACACAGGGAGTTCGATCCGCAATTGCCCGCCTTGAGGAAGCCACTGGCACACGTCCCGTCATTGTCGGCTCCTGGAACTCCGGGATCATCGCCTTTCGTGCCCCCGGCCACGTCACGGTCGTCAATCTCGATGGCCTGGTGAACACGAAGAGTTACGCGGAGAACTGGGCTATTGGCACGGACAAGAGAGGCTATCTGGAACAGGAAAACGTCGAGTACATCATCGATTACAGCGTCGGCGAAAACGTCGATACGTGGCATGATGCTTTGCGCGCCAGACTCTACGCAGACGCGGAGACATCCCTCGAACAGTTCAACGCAATTCATGTCGGCGAATTGCCTGGTGGTGGCACGGTGGAACAGCGCCGCTACCATGTCATTCGATTCAAACCGGATAGCTAACCATATATCGTTTTTAGTTGTCGCTCTTCCGTTGCGGTCTCCAGCTTGTGTGCTCTGATCGCTTTTGTTGAAGGATTGTTTGCCTCGTCGTGGAATTCCGTTCACAGCCGCTCTCGAAATCCAGCGCTTTTCCTCGTCGCCTTGCCATCAGCCTCATACTTTGTGCACTGGTTGCGGCAACAGTCCTTGGCCGCGTGTTCTGGCTGTCCGTTATTCGTGGTGAGGAGTTCGCTTCTCGAGCCTCCGCAAATCTCCAGTCGCTCCAGCGCATCGAAGCCCCTCGCGGAAACATTCGTGACCGCAAAGGCCGGCCTGTTGCATCGAATCGCCGCGCGTACGCCCTCTCCTACACCCGTCGATCCAGATCGGAAGCCGAGGTTCACGAAACGCTCCGGGTTGTCGGTGAACTCATGGAGCTCGACCTGTTGGAGAAAAAAGAAGTCATCATGTCCACCCGGCCGTCGTGGACACAGCACTCTCTTGCCAGACGCCTTACGCAAAAACAGATCATCCCGATTCTCGAACGTCTTCACGAGTTTCCCGGCCTTGGCGTCTCCGAGGACTTTCGCCGGGAGTACCAAGGAGGACCCGCTCTGGCCAACGTTGTCGGGTTCATGGGCAAAATCACGCCGGAAGAAACAGAAAAATTCTCACGCCCTCTTTACCTTCCGGACGCCTGGGTCGGGCGATCCGGCCTGGAACGCCGGTACGAAGACGAACTGGTCGGAAAGCGTGGTCTGCGGCGCCTTGTAAGGGATGCTCGCGGCGCAGCCATCGAAGATCCGTCGATTGTTGAACAGGCGCACCCCGGCGATGACCTGATCCTCACCGTTGACGCCGAACTACAGCAAACCGCCCACGAGCTTCTCGGCGAGACAAAGGGAAGCGTTGTCCTGATGAATGCACTCACAGGCGATGTACTGGTGCTGGCTTCCACCCCGTCTTTCGACCCGATGGCACCGTGGAAACAGGAACTCGACGGCAAACCCGTCTCGTTTATCAACCGCGCAAGCCAGGGCGCTTACCCGCCGGGATCGACCTTCAAACTCGTTACCGCCTCCGCGGCAATGCGCGGCAGATGGACTCCGGAGACACCTGTTTTCTGCTCCGGCGCGTTTCGCTGGCCAGGTTGGAACCGCCCCTTTCACTGTGATCATCGCAGCGGTCACGGAACTCTCCAAATGGAAGAGGCCATTCAACGATCCTGTAATGTCTACTTCTATAAAGCCGGTCATGACCTCGGCGGAAGCGCACTGGTTGCCGAAGCCAAATCCTTCGGCTTCGGTACAAAGACCGGAATTGACCTGCCGGGTGAACGCTCCGGTTCCCTTTCGTCCGACGGCACTCCTCCGGCGGGAGGGGAGATTCTGAACTTCTCCATCGGCCAGGGAGCGCTTCTCGCAACCCCACTCCAGGTTGCACGATCCTATGCCACCCTTGCCAACGGAGGCCGGCTCATTCGTCCCCGCCTCGTTTCCGCCATTGACCGCGGCGACGGTTCCGGACGCCGGACTCTTCCGGTGCTGGAAGAGCCCGGAGTTCAGCTCTCCTCCGCCAGCCGCACCGCACTGATCCATGGCTTTGAGGCCGCCGTAAACGAATATGGAGGCACAGCCTGGAAAGCGGAGTTTCCAAAACACTGGAGAATGTGCGGCAAAACGGGAACAGCCGAAAACGGCCGCAATGGAGTGGACGCCTGGTTTGCGGGTTTTTTTCCCGCCGACGCTCCCACACACGTCGTTGTCGCACACATTGAAGATGCCGACGGTCACGGAGGCGACGTGGCGGCACCAATCGTTCGTGAAGTGCTCAAAAAGTTTCTTGAACCCGAATCCGTTGAAGCTGTGGCAATGAGCAGCTCTGAACTGATGAACGACTAGGGCATGTTGTTATTTGAAAATTGCCGTCATCTTCCCCGGCGCCATGTCTTTGCTATTTATTCTGCTCAGGCTCGCTGTTGCCTTGCAGCTCCCGATCAACAAGCCGCCGAATCTCTTTAAGGGATGGAACTCCCGACCGCGAGCCGAGGGAGTTACCGAACGAGTCTCTGAAATAGAACCGTGTCGTTCCATTTATTACTCGAAGAGTCAGGAACCATCGCCGTTTGATTATCCTGTCCGGTTCAATTGAAATCTCCAGAACAGTCTGCGAACAGAGTCGGGCCGCCCGATGGAGTTCCGCTTCCGGTAGAGGATTCCGGCGAACGAAACATCGGATGCCGGAACTCTCGAACTCTTCGGAAATCTGAATGTGTGCGAGTCCCTCCAGAGGATGCGAAGTATCCAGTTCACGATCAAGGTTCAGTTCATCACTGACATCAAACCAGATTCCCGCCGCGATGGCTTCGACGAATTCATCGTGAAATGTAAAGACGTAGTGCGCGTACTCCTCCAGCATTTCGTCCACATTCCCGCAAATTTGGTACGAATCCCCATAGTGCCGCTTTTCATACTCGTATCGCTCGGTCAGCCACTGCGAGTTGGAGACTGTGCCAACCCAGTGGAACCATTCCCAATCGCCCGGCGGCTCTGGAAACGGCCCTGCCTCACCGCGCGAGACCTTCAGTGAATCCAGACGCTCAAATGTGACTCGTCCCCAGCGTTCATCGTGGGTCCGGAAATGGATGGCTGTTGTGTCCGCATAATGGACGACAGGCAAAAGGACAGGGTCCGCCCTCAGTGGAACGTCGAGTGAATGCATGTGGGAAACGGGCTGAGGCATCGTGTGGATTCGAACTCGTTTCAAGCAACAGCGGAGGTTTTATGTAAGCAGGAAAACATTTCCTGCCGCTTACTGTCGTCAAGAGTTGCCGCCACGACTCGATCAGTCCTGGCAGGCTGATTCCACTTCATCAGAGCGAGAGTCAACGCGCACTCTCGCAGTGGTTTTCCATTGAGGGGCAATTTTAAGAGCATCGTGTAGGGATGGAATTTGTTAGCGGGAAAGGTTCCGGGACTTGTGGTCAATTGAGCCCTATTGGTAGGAGCGGCAAGGTGCATGGCGACATGCTTCCAAATGAGGACATGCCTTAGTCTTTGTCTACTTTGTCATGCTGAATCTTGATCGTGTTTGCCTGGTCCGCACCTTCCGGCGGATTCAGCGGCGGCAGGGCTCGTGTGGCTTCCGGGTCATCTTCCGGCAGCGAATCGCCGGCGATTTCAGGAAGTGGAAGCGTTTCGCCCAGATTGATTGTCTCCGCAGCAGGATCACCTTCGGCTCCCGGTGCGACCGTTTCATCGCCCTCAAACATCAGTGAGTTGAAGGACATCGCATTCGGATCATCGCTCTCCGCCGGCGCACTGCCCGTCTCAGCCGGCGCTTCGCTGCCCGGCATCCGGGTCTCATCCGCTCCTTCGAACATCAGTGAGTTGAAGGACATCGCGTTTGGATCATCCTCCGGCGATTCCGGCGGTTTCCGCGTCTCCTGCTCATTGTCGAACATCAACGAGTTGAAAGACATGCCATCCTGCGCCTGACTCTGCTCTGAAGGCTTCTTCGTCTCATCCTCACTCGCAAACATCAACCCGCCAAAAGTCAAATCTTCCGTACCACCCGCACTCCCCTGCTCCTCCGATGACGGCGCGGATGAAGGGCCTCCAAAGTCCAGAGCAATCGTGTCCTCATTACCGCCACCGCTTGAGGAAGGTGGCTCCGGCGGTATTGCCGGAGTCTCCAGACTCATTGGAAGATCATCTTCTTCCTGCTGAGTCTCAACTTCCGGCTTTTGTGTCGGAGGCGGCTCCAGCCGAGCGGTTGGCTGCTGTGCCACCTCTTCAGCCTGCTGCGGTATCGTATCCCTGTCAGACAGCGTTTCCGGATCGCTCTGTCCGACACTGCCGTATTGCACAACAGAATCGTCATCCGCCACCGGCGTGGGAACGGCGGACGACTTCCCGCCAATGGCTGAATGCTGGGTCACGGCATCATGCACATCCGCCGAAGCCTCCCCGTGACCGGTGCGCTCTCTGACCGCCTCTTCAAGCGCCTGCCGAACTTCGGCTCGGGATGCGCGAGCCCGGAGAATCACAAAAATCACGATCACCAGAATCAAGAGGACAAGAACGCCGGCACCGATCAGTATCAAAGGCGAGACTCCGGCACCAGCGGACTTCGCCTCACGAGGCGCCAAAGGCTCAGGTGTGTAGCTGGGAGCGGCGCGGGGAGTCGGCGTCGCGGTAACTCCCTCCCCAAGACGCGGGAGGCCGGATTCAGTAAATGTGCTGCGCTCGGGAGTCGGCGGAGCCGCAAGCCGCCGCTGCGCTTCTTCCTTCCATACAACGGCCGAGGGATTGGTCGGATCCAGCGCCAGAAGAGCATCAGCCCGCTGGAGCACTTCCTCGTAGCGCCGCTTGCTCATCAGGCTGCGCAGTTCTTCCTGAGCCGCCTCGATCCGCCGATCCTGCTCGAAGTTCCTCTGCTGTGCCGGGGCCGGTGACAGGACCAGCCCCAACAGGGCAAAGACCGAGACTAAAAACCGAATTCGTGCGGCAGGAATTCGAAAAAACATCAGACCTCGCTGGTAAGTACAAATCCTCAGGTGATCTGCCATTCCCAAACGGTCTCCCTCCTAAACACGGAATCCCAAGGGAACCGCCGCACAGTCCCTGCCGCAACGACTTTTCCCCCGCTTTTCCGATTTGCCCACAGGGAACCTCCGGAGATTTGATCACGGAGTAACAGACAATTCCGATCCCTGAGTTAACAAACCTTGCGCTCGCATCCGCCACTTTCAGCCTCTCTCCTTCTCGCTCTCTGCATTGGCCTGGCAAAACCTGCCGGCAGTCAGTCCATCACCCTCGCTCTGGATGAAGGCGATCCTGTCTCAGACGGCTCGGTTATTCTTCTGACGCCACGGGAGTCCCTCACGCTCTCCTGCCGGATTGACGCTCCAGGCGGTAATCCCGGCCCCCTTCAGGAGGAAGGCGCATCCCTCCTTCAGGAAACAACTCAACGCCTGGTATGGAACGCGTCTCAGGGACGCCTCCAAAGCCTCTCCCACGGAAGAGTCCGCTGGTTCCCTCCACTGACGAGCGGGTTGGCTGCAGTGACCGTCGCTTCCTCCGGATCCGGCGATTCTGAATCCGCTGAGTTGAAATTTCTCGTGGGAACCTCGTTCGAAAGAGACGGTGACGGCACCCTGGGCGAAACAGTCATTGGAGTTTATCCGAACGAACACGGGAGCACCGCCCCTGCAGTAGTGGGGCGAAACTCAAGTGCATACGCTCCACCAAACGTTCTCTACCGCATCGACAGCGAAACGGCCACTCTTCCGCTCGTCGGTGACTGGACTTTGAATCGCCTCAATCCACCCGTCTTTACCGACGAGAGCGTGCGGCATGTGGCAATGGATGAACGGATACCCGATTTCGCCGGAGCCGTCAGCCGGCAGGTCACTGATGCTCTTCAAACCGAAGAGAATTCGTTGCGGGTTCTTCGAGGGTTCGTCTCCCCCAACGAACGTGCGCGTCTGGAGCGCATGGGCATTCAACTCGCGGAATTCACCCGCTTTCAGTACGGCGACTGCCTCGCTCTTATCATCGATGCGAACCGCGATTATCGAATGGACGACTTAAACAACGACGGCAGCATCGATGTCGGCGATGCCCAAATGCTCGCGGACATCGTGGATGATGTGATGGTCAGGAATCGTTGGCGTGGCGGCATTGGCATCTGCTCCTCCTTTGAAGGGCCAAACCATATTGGAACACCTTACGTACAGGCGGATCTTCGCGGTTGGAAAGTTACCTGGCGCGAATAGCCGTCTCTGCAATGACCCGCCTGTAGACTCGTTCCAGACGCATAATCATGCGCTGCCCTGAAAACCGTCGCTCCGCTCTTGCCCTCCGTGCATCGCGCCGAGCTGGAAACCTCCGGTCCAGATGTGACATTTGCCGGACCGCGTTTGCCCAGCGAGCCGGATCTCGTGCATCCAGCAGTTTCCCGTCCTCATCATGCA
>JANQSL010000150.1 GCA_028284075.1 Candidatus Sumerlaeia bacterium
ACCGGCGTGAATCCCGAACTCCATGGCGGCGCTCCCGCTGCAAACGTGCAGGTTTTCAACTGGGGTAACGACAACGGCGAACTCACGATCAACGGAGCCGCAACACCGGCGGATACGGACAAAATTCAGATCTCCAACCACTCCTATGGCTCCACCCACGGGTGGGCCTACGGATCTTATGGTGGCGGGACCGGTTGGTATTGGTTCGGTGCCGGCCATAATCCCGGTTCCGGCAACGGGTTGCGCGAGGATCCGAACTTCGGTGCATACGCCTATCGCGCCTGGCAGTATGACAATCTGGCCGCCGGGCTTCCTTACCTTCTCCCGATTCGTGCTGCCGGTAACGATCGTGACGATGTTTACAGCGGACCGCGGGACGGAACAGGCACTTATCGCTATGTCAGCGGCTACTCATGGCGGACCGCTACCTGGAACCCCGAAACTGCCCCGGTCGATGAGAATGGAGACCTCGGAGGCTACGACACCATCATTTCCGACGCCGTCGGAAAAAACGTTCTGACCGTCGGTGCCGTGACGTCCGCAGAAGTGGACGGTGTCCGGACCCCCGATGTCGCCACCGCGGCGGGATTCTCAGGTTGGGGCCCGGTGGACGACGGTCGTGTGAAGCCTGACATCGTTGCCGTTGGCGAGAGCCTTCGTGTTGCCGGTGCGTCCAACGACACTCACTACTACGGTTCATCCGGAACATCCTTCTCGACACCCGCCGTGACTGCCGTGGCCGCTCAGGTGGTTGAAGAAGTGAAGACCCTTTTTCCCGACCGCCTGCCCCTTTCCAGCACCGTGAAGGGTCTTCTTGTTCACGGCGCCACTGACATCGGAAACCCGGGACCCGACTACATGTACGGTTGGGGTTTGGTGGACGCTGTGGGCGCCATCGAGCCGATTCTCCATCAAGCGAGTAACGGCAATTCCCACGCCATGGTTGAGAGTTCCATCGACGAGCAAATTCGTTCCGAGTCCCGTAACATCTTTTGGGACGGCTCGGAGGATCTTGTCGTGACGATTTGCTGGACGGATGCTCCCGGCACGCCGGACTTCACACCCGAGCTCGACAGGCGCACACCGAAGCTGGTGAACGATCTCGACCTGCGCGTATGGACCCCTGATGGCACAATTCATCTCCCCTTCAGGCTCGATCCCGAGAACCCCGCGGCGGACGCTGTCCGGGGTGACAATGTGGTCGACAACATCGAGCAGGTTCGAATTCCGGCGGGAAGCGCAGCGGCCGGGATTGCAAAAGTCATTATCGCTTCAAAGGCCGTGCCGGTTTCCGGTGATCAGCCGTATTCGCTTCTGATCAGCGGTCACACGGCGGCCCCGATTTTGACTGGAAGTGTTCAGCAGCCCACCGGTGGTACGATGCTGACACCGGAAGGCGAGCCTCTTGAACTCGCACCCGTCCAAAAGGGCGGAGAAAAGACTCCGAAGGCGGAAGTTTCGAAGGACCGGACCGAAAGCGCCGAATCCGTTGTCGAATTGAAATCGGAGAGTGCAAGAGTTCCGTCCGGCTCGACAGTGGAAACAATCGTTCCCGTGGACGAGCTGGATTATCGGTATCTTCAGTACTCCTATCGCATCAAGGGTCTGAAAGAAGGCGAGTCACTGATCGCCGACTTCACAACTGACGGCGGCGAGACCTGGCAGCCGTTCGACCGGATTGAATCCAACCGCGGCTGGACACTGCGCACTGTTCCGGCTCCAGCCGTTGAAGGCGACATCGAGGAACTCGGACTGCGATTCCGCTGCGAAGCCGGTCCGGGCGGGACACGCGCCCAGGTGCGCAATGTTCGGCTTCTTGCGGCCGGGGTCGTGGAGCCGGTCGAAGCTCTCTTGACCGGTATGGCGTCGAATTAGGGTGACAATGATCGTCAAAAGCGCCACCCTGTTACCTAATCCTGTTGTGCAAAGACAATCAGGCCAAGGGGCGTGGCGCATGGCGAAGTACAAGATTCTTGTGGTGGAAGACGACGATCCGGTTCGTGACAGTATAGTGGCAACACTTCAGGTTGCGGGATACGAAACGGTGGAAGAATTCGACGGGAAGAGCGCCATGGAAAGGGCCATTCGCATGCAATACGATCTTCTTCTGCTGGATATCGAGCTGCCGGGACCGAACGGATTGAAGATTCTGGAAGCTGTCAAGGCAACCCGGCCGACAATACCCGTCATCATGCTGACAGGCCGCGGAGATGAAAGGTCGAAGGTGAAAGGGCTCGATGGCGGAGCGGACGATTACGTCGTCAAACCTTTCAGCGCTCCGGAACTTCTCGCTCGAATTCGTGCCGTTATTCGACGTTCACCCGAACGCCCGACCGATGTTCGTCACGTGGATATTCACTCCGGACACGTTAATCTCGACCAGCGTGAGATTGTTTTCCTCGACGGCGAGCGTGCGGATCTCTCAGAGCGCGAGGAAGTGCTTCTTCGATACCTCGTCGCAAACACGGGACGTACTGTGACACGCGACGAAATTCTCGCGCGCGTTTACCGGATCAATCCTCGTTCCGTCGTCGGTACCCGAACGGTGGACATGCTGGTTACAAGACTTCGCAGAAAACTCAGAGACGATACGGATTCGCCGGCCATCGCAACCGTTCGCGGGAGAGGGTACACTTTCCACGGGACCGGTTGTGAAGAGCGAAGCGACCATAAATAGAGTGTAGTTTCAGAACCTCGACTCATGAAACGGAGAATGAAAATGACTGGCGACGGCACATTCTGTCTGGAGAAGGCGACAGGTTATGACAACGCCCCGGATACTGGCAGGATCACGTTGTTGGTGGTGGGCGGCGACGAGGAAATGGCTGGCGGGTTGCGCGGCCGGATCGGAGACCGCTGCAATCGCCTGATTCTTCTCAAGGCGGGGGACTGGAGTGTCACCCGGTGGCAGGAAGAGCGGCCGGAAGGACATCTGTGGGCAGTCATCAATCTGGATATGTCCATTGAAGCGGTAACGCGATGGACCAACCTCGTGCGGCTGACTCTCCGGCCGAACCGTCTGGTTGTTGTTTGTCCGACCCGGCAGCCTCGCGATATCATCACTCTCTCCCGAATTCCCGCGGTTTGCCTCGCACGGCAAGGCGCCCCCTGCGAAGAGATTCTGACGGAACTGACCAGTGAGCCGCAGGTCGATGAGGCACGGGACGCCATGGAAGGCAGTCTGCGGGCGCTGACGCGCGCCTCTGAGGAGCTTTTCCCTTCTGAAGATCCGTCCGGACAGCTCGCACGTCTTCTCAAGATCTTCAAAGCGCAGCTTCAGGTTGATCGTGCAACCGTCGTACTGAAAGAGGACGATGATACTCTTCGCGTTGTGGCGGGCTTCGGCATGCCAGGAGACTTGAAGATCGGTGACACCATCAAGCCGTCTCCCGGCAGCATCACGTCGTGGGTGCTTCGCAATCGCACGCCGCGTCTTGTTGAAGGCGACTACCCGAACTCCTCACGCAAAAGCGCCGTTCGAAGCGCTGTCTGCGCCCCTCTCATTGTGCGGGACGAGCTGTTGGGAGCCGTTTCGTTTTCATCTTTCCATGGTGGCCGCAAGTTCGTGCCGTCGGACTTGTCAACGGTCTCCGTTTTTGCCACCATGCTCGCTTTCAGCATGTCCAACCACAAACTCCAGCAGGACATGATTGCCAGAGAGCGCCTTGCCGCCATTGGTCGTACAACGGCCACGATCGCCCACTGCATGAAGAACATCGTGCAGATTCTTGAAGGATCCGTTTATCTCCTTGGGCAGTCCGCCCGCAGGTATGAGCAGGACGATATCCTCGGCAAGGGCCATCATCTCGTCGACCGCGCGACGCAGAGACTGCAGCATCTCGTCTATGAACTGCTGGAGTACTCCCGCCCCTCGACGCCCGACCTTCGGACTTGTGACCCGTCCGAGATCGTTCACGAGATTCTCGATGAATTCCTTGTTCCACCCTGGACCGAATCCCACGACTTTGGCATTGAGGTCAATGACACGCGCCCCATTCCTTTGGATGATCGCAGACTTGTGCGAGCCCTGTCGAATCTCATCAGCAACGGCCTGGATGCGACAAGGGCCGGCGGACGCCTTCGTCTTTCCGTCGATAGTGCAGACGGGTGGGTTGTCTTCTCCGTTGCCGACAGTGGTCCCGGCGTCAGCGAGGAGGAGCTTCCGCGTATCTTCGATGCGTTTTATTCGACGAAGGGTTCGAAGGGAACCGGATTGGGTCTCGCAATGGTCAGGAAATTCTGCGAAGAGAACGGTGGCCGTGTTGAGGCGGCCCGTTGCGAAGATCTCGGCGGACTCAAAGTCAGTCTCGTGCTTCCCGCCCTCGCGGTTCCCGAAAATTCAGCTTAACACGGGTTGTCTCCTCCGTGTTTCCGCGTGAGACCGGACGGCCGATCATGGCCGTCCGGTTTTTTCACTATCGTCCCTGTTGGCACAATCCCCCTCGACCTCCGGCTTTTCGCAGGCAACTCTGAGTTGTTGTTTTTCCGGAAAGGCTGAGGGTGTTCAATGTCGAGACTTGTTGCCACGGAAGGGCCAGGCAAGGGCGGCGCATGGGTATTGCCGGATCGATCCGTGATTCTCGGCCGAGACCCCGGCAATGAAGTTTATATCAACGATGGGCGTGCCTCGCGTCATCATGCCGAACTGCGTCCCGACGGCGGTGGATGGGTGCTGACGGATTGCGGAAGCCGCAACGGCACCTGGCACAACGGGGAACGCATTGCCGGGCTTGTGACCGTCGAACCGGGCGACCGGATTGAAGTTGGACGAACGGTTCTTCTGTTCGACCCTCTGAAAGCCGGCAGCATCAGTCTTGGGCCTTCTGATTCACGACTGGAAAAGCCGGGCGACGATTCGACAACAAGCGTCGTCAGCGTTCCCGTCGTTGATGCCTCCACAACGGTTCTTCGGCTCGATGAACAGTCCCTCGATGTCGCGAGAGACCCTGTTGCGCGTCTTCAGTTGATTTATACCTTCGGCGATCGCGTGCGCGGTTGCCTCGACATTGAACGGCTCGCGGAGATTCTTCTCGAAACGGTCATGAATGTCGTTCAGCCGGATCGCGCCGCAGTGTTGCTAAGGGACGAGGCTTCCGGCGAAATGACCCCTTTTGCGTCCCGAACATGCGCCAAAGACCTTGCTCCCGCGACCGGACTGCAAATCAGCCGCACCGTTGTTCGACGTGCACTCGATGAACTGTCCGCCATCGTGATTACCGATACCTCTCTGGACGAATCGGCTGCCGACAGCAGAAGTATCGTTCTCGGTCGCATCGGTTCCGTCGTGTGTGTACCGCTCGTCTCAGGCGATGAGATTCACGGCGTCCTCTACATGGACGTCATCAGTCGCCCTCGTGACTTTCCGCGGCACACCCTTGAACTTCTCGGCGGTATCGCGAGCCAGGCCGCGCTTGCCGTCAGCAACTGTCTTCATCATCGGCGCGAACTGAAAAGCCGCGATGTGCAGATGCAGCTCGACGTTGCCAATCGCATCCACACCGCGCTGCTGCCGCAGGAACACTTCGAGACGGAAACCGTTGAAGCACATGCCTTCAGCCACCCCTCCGCCCGCATTGGCGGCGATTACTTCGGCGTCTTTCCGACCTCAGGAGGGCCGCTCTTCACCATCAGTGACGGCACCGGCCACGGCATCGGTGCGGCCATGATCATGACAACCGCCCGTGCGTACCTGAAAGCCATTCTTTCCTGCTCCGACATGCCGCCCGCCGTTATTATGTCGAGTCTCAATTCCCTTCTTTGTGAAGATCTCGAGCCGGGCTTGTTTGTCAGCTCGCTGCTGCTCCGCATCGAGGACGGTGGCCGAAGACTGTCTTACGTCATGGCGGGGCATGAACCGCCGCTGCTCTATCGCGCGGCCGAAGACGCATTCATTGAGCTGAAAACCGGAGGACTGGTGTTGGGACTCTCGTCCGGACAGTTTTACCAGGACGCGGAACCGATCGAGCTGCAACCTGGAGACCGGCTCCTGCTTTTTACCGATGGAGTCACGGAACAGGTAAACCATGATGACCAGGAATACGGAATTGGCCGCTTGAAGGAGATGCTGCGATCATGTGCGGAGACAACGGCAAAGGAAGCTCTCGACAAAATTGAGGACTCCATCGACGACTGGCGGGGTGATGTTGAACAGGGTGATGACGTGACAGTCATGGTGATTGAAATCAAGAACTCCGGATCATGCTGAGCATCCGCTATTCGGATGGTTCGCATAGAATCCGGTCGCGCAACTCCTCCCATTGTCCCTTGACGATCGCTTCGCGCATTTCCTCGCACAAGCGAATGAGGTAACGCACATTGTGCTGCGTTGTCAGAATACACGCCAGAATTTCATCGGCCTTGAACAGGTGATGCAGATAGCCGCGGCTGAAGCCCTGTGTGCAGCAGGGGCAATCGCAGTTTTCCTGAACCGGTGCTCCGTCATCGCGATGAACGGCGTTTCGCAAATTCAGGTTTCCGTCCGGATGAAACACGCGGGCGTTGCGGGCGTTGCGTGTCGGCAGGACGCAGTCGAACAGATCGACGCCACGATCCACCGCTTCAACAAGGTCGCGTGGTGTTCCCAGTCCCATGAAGTACCGCGGGCGATCCGTCTGCAACTCGCCAATGCTGTGTTCCAGCATGGCATAGGTCTGTTCGCGCGATTCGCCAACGCTCAGTCCGCCAATGGCGTAGCCCTTCGCATCCGGAAAAGCCTCAATGGTGCGCCTTGCGGACGACTCCCGAAGAGCTCCGTTCATGCCACCCTGAACGATGGGGAACAACGCTTGGTGCGGTTTCAGCTCCACGGAGAGACATCGCTCAAGCCACCGCAACGTGCGGTCCGTTGATTCCTCCAGTTCGCGTCCTGTCATATCCGCGTTCGGGCATTCATCGAAGGCCATCACAACGTCGGGCCCAAGGGCGCGCTGAATCTCCATGGATCGCTCGGGCGTCAGGTTTACCAATGCGCCGTCTATGGGCGACTTGAAGCGAACGCCCTCCTCGGTGATGTTGCGGATATCGGCAAGACTGAACACCTGAAAGCCGCCGCTGTCCGTGAGGATCGGACCGTCCCAGCGCATGAAGCCGTGCAATTCGCCAAGGCGTTCGATGGTTTTTTCACCGGGCCTGAGGTGCAGATGAAACGTGTTGGCGAGAATCATGTGCGCACCCATGTCCCTCAGATCGCGAGGAGTCAGCGCCTTGACCGTTGCCTTTGTTCCAACCGGCATGAAGCAGGGCGTCTCCACCGGCCCATGGTGTGTCATGTACGTCCCGCGGCGCGCGAGACCGTCCGTTGCGTGAAGCGTAAATTCGAAAGGATTCATTCGTTTATTGATAAAACCACCAGGCCAGGGAGTGATGATTGCCGGTCACCTCAAACACGGCGGGAGAGGAATTCAGCAGTTCCTCGGGAACGGTGAAAGCTCTTTCCGCAAAGTGATCATGACCGTCCGCAGTCAGTTCCACCGATCCCGCGGGATTGCCGTCGATACTGATGGCGATGGTTGTTGCCGGAAAGTCCAGGACTGAGCCGGACCACTCTCCACCACCCGCGTGGATGCGAACCGGGGCCGTGACCGCGGCCCGAACGACAACCGTGAGCGGTTTTGCCGGATCGGCCGGTACGACGAACCGCTCGCGGCCCGTCACGGTGATGCCCGCCTCCAGCATTTCCACACCTTCCAGAAATCCCGACATCACAAACGGGCGGATGGAAATGTCCGAAGCAGCCTGTTCGACTTGATATGACAGTTTTTTCTCATCATCAGGATAGCCGACATCAAGCCGTGCCACAAGTTCCTTGCCTTCGACGGAGCGGTTTGCACTCCGGGTGACCGGGCCGGTCGCCGCATCCAGCTTTGCCCAGTCCGTTTCCATCAATGTAAAGGCCGCACCGCCGCCAAACCATGGCCGTTGCCGTGCCAGGACATCGCCGCTTGTTCGTGTGGTTATCGTCAGCCTGGTGTCCGGATCATAGATCAACCACGCATCAAAACGTGCCTCCCGCTGGTGTTTCAGAACCTCCGCAATGCAACTCGTGCATCCGTCCAGGCTGAATTCGCCGGATGTGTATCCGGCAACGTTTGTGGCGGAAAGATCCTCTCCCGCCACGATGAACCCCGCGGCCCCTTTCATTCCCACTCGTGAGCCGGGCGCCAGCTCCTGAGAGGCTTCATAAACGAAAGAGAGCCGCGACTCGACACTCAGTGATCTTTCATAAAGATGATGCCCGTAAAAAAGCACGGTCCCGATCTGCCAGAGAACGAAGGGTGTTTGCACAATCCAGCGGGGCACTCCGGGGAAAGCGGCACGAAACGCTTCGAGACCGGCGGCAAAAAAAATCAACAGGACGGGAACAGCCCATGCCAGAAGCCGAAAGTGCATTTGCCCGATGTAACCGCCAACGGAACCGATGGCGATTGTCGCGGCGACGGACAATCCGAGCCATAGCACGAGTGACCGTGTGTCCGGCTTGTGATCGCGCCGCGCGAAAAAGACGAGAATAACAAATGTGCCGACAAGTGGTGGGAGCAGCAGAACCATGCCACCACCTGCACCTGTCAGTGCCGTTTCCCACGTGACCAGGATTCCCTCGGTCGTTTTGGCCGCCACACCCGAGACCGGAAGCCCGGCGTTGGGTTTCGCTCCCGCGATGGAATCGAACTGCCAGCGTCCTGTGACTGCGCGGTTGAATGCGAACACAAGAGCCGTGGAGGCAACGGAGCATGCGGCGGCAACCAACGCCCGCGCTCGCGGCTGTGAGCCCTTTGCCCCGGAACACAATAAAACGATCGCCAACAGAACGGGAAACACCACGCCCTCCGGGCGGACCCAGGGCAACATCGCCGCGAGAGCAAGCATCCAGCGTTTTGACCCGGCGGCGGTTGCACACGCGAATCCCAGCACCACGGGGATGTACAGGGCCATGTCAACCTGGGAGAAGGAGGTCAGGGCTGTTTGTCCGCTGCAGGCGACAAGCAGAGCTGCGAAAGGCGCCGTTGAAGGTGCGATGCGTTTGGCGAGATCGTGGCTGAAGAATACCGTCGCTGCAAAGAGCAACAGGCCGGCAATGCTCTGGAAGAGAGCAAGGACCCGATACTGGGGAAACGCCATCGCCGGAAGAGATGTCAGCCAAAGCCACAAATGACTGGTGCAACCGGTTGTCGGTGCATCACCCGGATTAAATGCATAGAAATGCCCTGCGCGCATCATTTGCGCGTAGCGATGATAAACGAGTGCATCCGCCTGCGCGACGCCGGGAAGTCCCCCTCCCGCCGCGGCGAGTGCGGTCACACAAACCACCGACGTCGCGGCCCATGCGATGACGACCGGCGGAACGGTCCTGGACCTCACGTTCATTGATAGATCCACATTTGCAGTGCATAGTGTTCGCCCGCGACACGAATGCGGACCCTGTCGGCCTGAAGAAAGTCTCCGGGAATTGTCAGCGCCGCCTCCGCCAGATCCGAATCACCTCGCAGCATGAGAAGCTCACCCGCTTCCCGTTCGTTCACAAAGACTTTCAGTCGAAGCGGATTTTGAAGTTCGAATTCCTCGAAAGCCGCGGTGTTGCCGGAATTCACATAGAGAGAAAACAGGGCGCTGAAAGACGTCCGCAGAGCAAAAACCGCATCTTTTCCGGGAACAACCGCTGCCTCGAATTCCACACCCTCCGGTGCATAGCGCCCAACCTCCGAAATGGCGACTTCCTGGATGTCACCTCGTGCAATGGCAGGTTGGATGCGTTTGCCGGATGGAATCCCGATAACGCGGAAATTCGTGCGCGCCTCATCGTCGAGAAACGCAACGTCGATCGAATCGCTGAGGTCGAGTTTCTTTGTCCGGCCGGAAACGGCAAGGCTTGCGGGCTCCGTCGCGGCATCAAGCCGTGACCAGTCGGCTCGCAGCAGCGACAACGCGGATGACTCTCCCCACGCGGGCAGCATTGCCGACATGCGGCCATCCGTGATAATTGTCCATGTTCGTCCCCGGTCCGCATCGGAAGAAACGAACAGTGTGTCATATCGCTTAAACGGATCGTGCTGCAGAGACTCGATCGCGTACAGAATTCCACCCGCCATTTCCGGCGATGTGAAACCGGCAAGGTTCACAAGCTTCCGGCCTCCGAGCGGATAAGCCAGTCCGGCCCCGCCGTTTGCGGCGAAGCGCGCTCCCTGCGGATACACGGCATCAAACTGCCGCGCAAAGTTTTGACGTGATTCGACAACTGCGGTGCTTTGATGGAGTACGGCGATGAAGTACACCGCGGAAAGAGCCTGAAAGGCGGTGAGTGTTCCGATCGCCGGTCCCCGAGCGAGATTGAATCGCTCGTTCGTGGCGAGGCGATGTACACCAAGCACAGCGGCTGCGGGCAGAAGTGCAATCACCCAGCTCGCCAGCCGGAAGAAAGACTGCGCGGGGTAGCCGCTCAGAGATGAGGCCCCGAGAGTTGCAAGCACACTCAATGACAGCCAGACCACCACCGGCCGCCCCGTTGCCGAGGCGGACTTAAACATCAACAGCCCGCCGGAGAGCCCTCCGGTCAGCACAGGCAGCGTGACCAGCGTTGCGGCGGAAAGGCTCAGGCCCGCAAACGCCGACTCTCCTGTCGTCAGCAGGGCGTTCAAGGACTGACGGATCAGGCCCGACACCGGAGAATCATCGAGGAGACCGCCACGATTCAACGAATCGAACTGAGCCCGGCCTGTCAGCAGCCGGTTGAAAACAAACACGCCAAGGCCGGAAAAGACACCGGCAATGCCTGCTGCAACCGCGCCTCGCCGCTCTGGAAACGTTTGAAACGCGAATGCCACTGCCGCCAGGAGTAGACAGAGGACGAGACCCTCCGGCCGCCCCCAGGGGAGCAGTGTCGCACAGGCTATCATCCCGGGGGAGCTTCGGCATACCACCGCCGCGGTCAGACCAAGAACGAGGCAGACATACATGCCCATATCCACCTGGGACTGACAAACCAGCAGTGTTTGTCCGCTCAGCGCCGTCAGCACGGCTCCCAACACAGCCACTTTGGGTTCCAGGCGCCGAAGAATCATCCATACAAGCGTGACAATCCCGAATTGCCAGAGAAGGCCACCGAGGTAGCCCCCCAGTCCCGCACTCTCCCCCGTGAAACCGATGAAATGGCACAAGGCGGCGAACCAGTGGTAAAGATGACTCGTTAGAGCGGTGCTTCGTTCGGCGCCGGGATAGAAGACATAGGGATCACCGGAGGCAAACTGGCGTGCATATTGATGGTACATCCACGCATCGCCCTGCGGTGCCGTGGGAAGGCCCGTTGATGAGGCGAGCGATGTCGCAAGTCCCGCAAGAAGACCCAGTGCCAGTGCCACCGCCCACGGAGTCAGGGGAAGCTTCACGCGGCTCCGGGATTTGTTGGGGACGGTTTGTGACATGGATATCCTGGCGCTTTCGACCAGGAGGCTGGCGCCGATGGAGACTACCGCAAGTGAGATTTCACGGTGCGGAACAACTCGGCGAACCTGGTTGACGCCCTTCCGGCGGCCATGATGGGTTGCCTCAGGTCCTGCATCGACCCCTCTCGGGCAAGGTCCGCTTAAAGTTTGTGAAAGGATTCACGAACACCGAATGTCGAACCTCAATTACTTCCTTATTCGACGCGTTCACTCTCTTTCAGGTCTCGTTCCTCTCGGCCTCTTTCTTTTCGCCCATTTGACCACCAACAGTATGGCCGCCTTCGGACAGGAGGCCTTTGCCCATAAAGTGGAGTTGATTCACTCCCTTGGGCCGCTGCTGCCCTTTGTCGAGGCGGCAATGATCTTCGTTCCCCTCGCCATTCACATCGTCCTTGGCATTTTCATCGCTCTCACCGCCAGGTCCAATACCACGGACCTCGGCTACACCCGGAACTGGGCCTATACACTGCAGCGGTGGACCGGCTGGGCGGCCCTTGCCTTTATCGTCTATCATACAATGGAGCTTCGTTTCCTCGATGAAGCCAACACCGGTGCTCTCCGCGGCATGATGCTGAACGGACGGGAGCTGACGGCGGGCGATATCTTCTTCATCCACATGGCCGAAGAGTTTCAAAGCGTCATCTATATGGCTCTTTATGTCGTGGGCGGAATCGCCGTGATTTATCACTTTGCCAACGGCTTGTGTACTTTCTGCATGACGTGGGGCATCACCGTCGGGCCGCGAAGCCAGCAGATCATGGCATGGATTGCCTTCGGTGCCGGTCTCGCCCTGTTCGGAATGCTGATGACCTCGATTGCCGGTTTCCATTTCCGGCACGACCCGGCCGTTTATCAGCAAATGCAGGATTTGTTGAATAACGCGCCGCATTGAGAGTGAATTGTAACTGAACGGAACCACGGAAGGAGTTCTCGATCAATGTCAGGACGAGTGATCATTATTGGCGGAGGGCTGGCAGGACTTGCCGCGACCATCAAGGTCGCGGAGGCGGGCGTGCCTGTCGACCTTTTCAGCGTGGTTCCCGTCAAGCGTTCTCATTCCGTCTGTGCACAGGGGGGTATTAACGCCGCCAAGAACATGAAGGGCGAGGGCGATCACCCCAATATTCATACGACGGACACGTTGTTTGGTGGTGAATATCTTGCTGACCAGAGCCTCGTGCAGAACATGTGCAACGATGCACCGAACATCATCGATCTGCTCGACCGCATGGGGGTGACTTTCAACCGCACGGCAGAGGGCTTCCTCGATTTTCGGCGTTTCGGCGGCACACTCTTCAATCGGACGGCTTTTGCCGGTGCCACAACGGGCCAGCAATTAATGTACGCTCTCGACGAGCAGGTGCGCCGATACGAGGCGCAGGGTCTTGTCGAGAAGTACGAATACTGGGAATTCATGTCAGTTGTGAAGGACGGCCAGGGTGTTTGCCGTGGCGTCACCGCGATGAACATCTGGAACCGCGAGATGAAAGTGTTCAAGGGCAACGCGGTCTGTCTTTGCACCGGCGGCCCCGGCCTCGTGTTCGGCAAATCCACCAACAGCGTTATTAACACCGGAGCCGCCGCCAGCCGCGCCTGGCAGCAGGGTGTCTGGTACGGCAACGGCGAATTCATCCAGGTTCATCCCACCTCCATTCCCGGCGCTGACAAGCTGCGGCTCATCTCCGAGTCCGTCCGCGGCGAAGGCGGGCGCGTCTGGGTTCCGAAGAGCTCTGACGACAAGCGCGATGCCGTCGATATTCCCGAAGAGGATCGCGACTACTTCCTTGAGCGCAAATACCCGAAGTACGGCAACCTGGTGCCTCGCGACGTTGCCACCCGTGAAATCTTCAGCATGTGCGTGAATGAAAACCGAGGTATCAACGGCGAGAACATGGTCTATCTCGACATCACTCCGCCCCGCTCCGGCAAGGATGGCGATGTGCTTGAGCGCAAACTCGGCGGTGTCTTCGAGATCTACCGCAAATTTGCCGGCGACGATCCGATTCAGCGTCCCATGAAGATCTTCCCCGGGATGCATTACTCCATGGGTGGTCTTTGGGTCAGCCCCGAGGACAGCAACGGTCACGTCAAACAGATGACCAATGTCCCCGGCCTCTTCGCCGCCGGTGAAGCGGACTTCCAGTACCACGGCGCGAACCGTCTGGGAGCCAACTCCCTGTTGAGCTGCATCTTCGGAGGGTTCACCGCCGGTCCCCGCATGGTCGAGTGGATCAAGAGCAACTCCGGGGAGGCTGACTCTTCCGTCTATCAGGACGAGTTGAAACGGCAGGAGGAGATCAATAAAACGGTTCTTGCCATGAACAGTGGGAAAGAAAACGCCTTCGCCATTCACAGGGAACTGGGACAGTCGATGACCGCCCAGTGCACCGTCGTTCGCACCAACGAAGGCCTGCAGCAGCTGCTGGGCAAACTGGGCGAACTGGAACAGCGCTGGAGCGATATCGACGTCAACGACGACTCAACACCGGTGAACCAGAGCTTTGCCTTCACGCGTGCCCTCTACGACATGATTCAGCTCGCAAAGGCCATGGCGAAAGGTGCGCTCCAGCGCAACGAATGCCGCGGAGCCCATTACAAGCCTGAGTTTGATCTGGAGAAGCCTGAGAAGGAACAGCTCGGCGATCACCGCCTCACACAGGCCTACAAGAAGTTCGTGGCGGAACTCGAGAAGAAGCACGGCGTCACGTACGACTCGAAGTTCAAGGAGCCGGACAATGGAGGCGATGCCGTTGCACCGGAATTCGAGCAATACATGGAGAAGTGGGTCGAGCAGCAGAAGCAGTGGAGCAAGACGACCCTGGCAACGTGGAAAGAGGGAGCCGAACCGGATATCGAGTATCGCGATGTCGTGATGACTTGCGAGCCGCCGAAACCGCGCATCTACAAGTAACGTGCGGCAGGATGTTTGCGTTTCCCCCGACGGAAGACTGACGAAAGGCACGGCACCACCACATGGCTGACAAGAAAGTTCACCTCATCATCAAGCGCCAGGAGAACCCTGACTCCGCTCCTTACTGGGAGGAGTTCGAGGTTCCCCACACGCCGGGAATGAACGTGATTTCCGCGTTGATGGAGATTCGTCTGAATCCCGTCACCCGCGATGGCAAACACGTCAGGCCCGTGACATGGGATTCCGGCTGCCTTGAGGAGGTCTGTGGCGCCTGCTCAATGCGTATCAACGGCCGCCCGCGCCAGTCCTGCTCCGCGCTCGTCGATCAGCTTGAACAGCCCGTTCGCCTCGAACCCTTTTCGAAGTTTCCGGTGTTGCGCGATCTGATGGTGGATCGCACCCCCATGTTCGAGGCTCTCAAGCGTGTGAAAGCCTGGGTGCCCGTCGATGGAACGTATGCCATGGGCTCCGGAGAGAAGATCGATCCCGACCAGCAGGGAACCATGTACAAATACTCCGAGTGCATGACCTGCGGTTGTTGTCTCGAAGCCTGTCCACAGTACAACGACAAGTCGGCCTTCATCGGCGCCTCGGCCATCGGTCAGGCACATCTGTTCAATATGAACCCCACCGGTAAGAATCTGAAGAAGGATCGCCTCGATGAACTGATGGGTCCCGGTGGTGTTGTGGACTGCGGCAACGCCCAGAACTGCGTTCGTGTCTGTCCGAAAGGCATTCCACTGACAGACGCCATCGCGGCCATTGGCGGAGAAGTGACAGTGCATGCGGTCAAGAAGCTCCTGCGGCTCTGATCGGGCACTCAGGCGATGACAAAAGAGATCAGGGCGGCTGTGGAAGCCGCCTTTTTTGTTTCGCGGATCTCGGAAAGAGGCGTTGTTGACTTCCAGTCCCAAACTCACCCGCGGGCAGCTCCTGCAGATCACTTTGCTGACAACATTCGTGATGACCGTCCTGGCGATGCTCGTGTTCTGGCGCCGCGGTATCGGAATGCAGGACGTGTTCGTCGGGCCGATGAGCTGGTGGAAGCAGGCTGTTTTGGGAAGTGGAGCGGGAGGTGCGGCAGGCCTTCTGGTGACGCTGGTTGTCTGGAAGGCGCAGTTCTTCGAGGGCGTTCGAGACATCTCCCGCGACATGCTTTCGATGCTGAATCCCGGCTTTTCCGGTACCATCGGCCTGTCCATTGCCGCCGGCTGGGGAGAGGAACTCCTCTTTCGCGGGGCCTTGCAGCCATGGATCGGTTTTTGGGCCGCTTCCATCCTGTTTGCCGCCGCTCACGCGCTGTTGCCGCGGGGTGGCTGGGGAGCGGTGCGTTACGTTGCCGTGGTTTTTGTGATTGGCCTGGGGCTCGGCGTGCTGTTCCACCACGCGGGCCTGATTGCGGCGATGACCGCCCACGCAGTCTATGACTTTGTTGCGCTGAACATGGCGCGGCGTCTGTTGGAAAAGGACACTTAACCGCATGCAGAACGGACGTATTCTCGCCCTCGTTTCCGTTGTTGGCCAGGACCAGAAGGGCGTGGTTGCCCGCGTCTCCACCTATCTCGCCGAGCAGAGCGTCAACATCGAGGACATCGAGCAGAAGGTCATGCAGGGCCTGTTCATCATGAACATGCTCGTGGACGTCACCGAACTGTCCTGCTCCCTGGACGAAGTCATTCGCGGTCTGATCGATCTCGGCACCGAAATGAAGATGGACATCGAGATGCGCCTCCTCAGCCAGCGAAAGCCGAGGCGCGTCATCGTGATGGTCTCAAAAGAGGATCATTGTCTCCGCCGATTGCTGGAAGACCGGGCGGAAGGCGCCTTTGCGGGCGAGATCATCGGTGTCTACTCAAACCATCCCGTCCTCAAGCCCATGGCGGATGAAGCGGGTATTCCCTTTACGCACTTTGACAATCCCGATCGCGAGAAACGCGATGACGATATTCTTGCCGCTCTCGCCCGGGCAAATCCGGACCTGATAGTTCTCGCCCGGTACATGCAGATTCTGCCGCCACGCTTCATCCAGGCCTGGCCCAACAAGATGGTGAACATCCATCCGTCCCTGCTTCCCTTTCACAAGGGAGCCAATGCGTATCGTCAGGCATTTGAACAGGGGCGCCGCGTTGCAGGTTGCACGGCACATTTCGTGACGGAGGATCTGGACGAGGGACCCATTATTCTCCAGGACGTGTTTCACATTGCCGTGGGAGAGGACTCCCTTGACGACGTTAAGCGAAAGGGTCAGGAGCTCGAAGCCAACGTTTTGTCGAAGGCCGTTCAGCTCTTCTGCAACAACGAACTCCTTGTGAAAGACCAGAAGGTCGTTTACAAGCCAGGCAACGACTTCTTCAAGAAACACCACAGCCTGTAGACGGACTCATCCAGGGCGCTTATCGTGAAAGAGCCGAACAGCGGAAGCGAAGAGGCGGCCGAGCACCTTTTTCGTCATTGCTCGGGCCGGATTCTCGCAAGTCTGCTGTCGACTTACGGCAACCGTCATTTCGAAATGGCCGAAGAAGCCGTCCAGGAGGCTTTTCGCAAAGCCCTTGAGCACTGGAAAACGGGAGCCGTTCCAGGCCGCCCCGAGGCCTGGCTTCACACGACCGCTCGCAACGCGATGCTCGACTCGCTGCGCCGGAGAAAAACCGGAAGGGAAAAACTCGAAACCCTCGCTGAAACAACGGAATCTCACATGGTTCCCGCCGCCCCGGATTCCATCGACCACGACGCGACACTTCCGGAAGGGCGCGCCGGGATGCTGCTGCTTTGTTGTAACCCGGACATTGGTGGAAAAGCGCAGGTGTGTCTGACTCTGAAGTGCGTCTGCGGTTTTTCTGTTCGTGAGATCGCGCGCGTTGTGGGGATGAGCGATGAAGCTGTAAAGAAATCGCTCACCCGCGCAAGAAGCGTCGTCGCCGAAGATCCGTCCACCCTGCACGAAATCGACCAGGTTCGCGTTGCCGGACGGATGTCATATGTTTTCGAATCACTCTATGCGCTCTTTACGGAAGGCTATTCAGCGACCTCCGGCGCATCTCCCATCCGGCGTGACGTTGCGGAAGAGGCAATTTGCCTGGCCGGTGAGCTTGATGGAAGCGGCCTGGTTCCAACTGACCGGCGCGGAGATCTTGCAGCATTGACCGCTCTGATGATGCTGCAGTTTGCACGTTTCGACGGAAGAATCGATTCCGAAGGAATGCCCGTTCGGCTTGAAGATCAGGACCGGTCCCGCTGGGACAGGAGCCTCATTCGTGCGGGGCTCGACGCTCTTGCTTCATCAACATCCGCGTCGTCCGGCGGAGTGTATCATATCGAAGCCAGAATTGCCGCCGAACACGCCCTGGCCCCCGACCATGCCTCGACAAACTGGGAGACGATTCTGTCGCTTTATGGCCACCTGATCAGCTTGAAGGACACTCCGCAAACCCGTCTGGCGGGAATCGTTGCCATTCGCCATGCCTCAGGAGCCTCGCAGGCACTTGCGGAAATGGAGTCGCAGCGGGACATGCTCCCCGTGAACACCTTTCTTTTCCACGCGGTTCGGGCGGACATGCTTGAATCCGTCGATCGCGGCGATGCCGCGGGGGAGGAGTGGAGAGTGGCCAAAAGCCTCGCGCCGACACTTGCCGAACGCCGGTACATCGAAAAAAAATGCGAAATGTTTCCGCCAAATGTCCCCGATTTGCCATCTCGTTCGTCAGAATGACAAAGGGCGGCACCAACCACCAGACTTCATGCCGCCGGAAAGGTCTTTCATGAACCACTATTTGCTGCTTTTGAGGAAGGAAACCATCGATTTCGGCTCCTACTCGCCGGAGGAAACCCAGGAGCTGCTCTCCGACTTCGATGCGTGGAACGAGTCCATGATCGAGAAGGGCAGGCTCATCGTCAGTGCAGGCCTTGGCGGAAAAGGACGGATTACCCGGGCTACGGTCGTTAAGGATGGTCCCTACAGCGAAACGAAGGAATCCGTCACGGGGATGGTTATCGTATCCGCGGCGGACGACAGGGAAGCGGATGAGATTGCATCACGTTGTCCGTTCATTTCACGGGGAGGCTCGGTGGAGGTTCGTCCCGTTTCGCAGCTTGAGTTCGAAGACGCCGCCATCCCTATCGTGGAGGCGCACTCGGAGAAACGAAAGACCGCCGGCGGATCCGGCTGAAAAATGAACACTTGCACGGAGACGCGTGCGCGAAACGGGCAAACCGGCTCTCGCGTCTCCGTCGAAAACTCTCACTTCCGCCCTTGCGCCATGAAGCCGGTCCACGTCCTGTGGCGGCGACATCCCGGAGGAGTCCTTCCTCATGGCGGAATTTTCCCACGACCTTCTTGTAATCGGCAGCGGCCCTGCCGCCTCATCGATCATGTATCGTTGCGCGGCGGCGGACTGGAAAGTCGCCGTCGCCGAAGACCGGCCCGTTGGCGGCACCTGTGCCTTGCGCGGCTGCAGCCCGAAGAAAATCCTGCTGGCTGCGTCCGAGGCGATGGACTGGCTGGAGCGCATGAAAGGCAATGGCGTCGATGCGCCCGAGGCGCGTGTCGACTGGGCTGAACTCATGGAGTTCAAGCGCGGCTTTACCGATCCCATTCCCGGAAACGACAGAAAGAAAATAAAGGATGCGGGTATCGAACTGTTTGAAGGCCGGGCCCGATTCGAAGCCAACGGCATTGTCGACATCGAGGGAATTCAGATTACCCCGCAACGCGTTGCCATCGTCACCGGCGCTCGTCCCGGAACTCTCGGCATTCAGGGCGAAGAACATCTTCTCTCCAGCGACGACTTTCTCGAACTGCCGGAGTTGCCGAAGGAAATCATCTTCATTGGCGGCGGCTACATCAGCATGGAGTTTGCCACCATCGCGTACCATGCCGGCGCGGATGTGACCGTTGTCCATCGTGGCAAGTATCCGCTAAAGGAGTTTGATCCGGAGCTTTCCCTCGCCCTGACGGAATACTACAATTCCATCGGTTTGCGCATCCTGCTGGAGGCGGAGGCTGCCAGCGTGCAGAAAACGACGAACGGTTTTTTCCTGAACACGGCGGGAACGAACGAGCGTCAGTTACGCGCAGGTGCCATCGTGCACGGAGCAGGCCGCGTTCCCAACCTCGACGGCATGAATCTCGAAGCATGGGGAATCGAATACTCCGGACGCGGTGTTACCGTGAATGAGTTTCAGCAAAGCGTCTCGAATGAAAATGTTTATGCGGCGGGGGACTGCTGTGCCTCACCCGGCGTTCCCCTGACTCCCGTCGCGGGCCGTGAAGGCCGCACCGCCGCGCTGAATATGCTGGAGGGCAACACCCATACTCTCGATTACACCGGATGTGCGAGCGTTGCCTTCACGCTCCCCAATGTTGCATCCGTTGGTCTGACGGTAAAGCAGGCCCAGGATCAGGGACTGAAGTACCGGATAAACAAAGGCAGCGGGGAACGCTGGCTTTCGAGCCGCCGCATCAACGCGAAATGCTCCGCCTTCAAGGTGCTCGTTGAAGAGGAGACGGACAGAATCCTTGGTGCCCACCTCCTTGGTCACGAAGCGGGCGAAATCATCAATCTCTTCGCCCTGGCCATTCGCGCGGGACTCACCGTGTCGCAGGTGAAGGAAACGCTCTGGGCGTATCCGACCCGCGGCTCGGATTTAAACAGGATGCTGGGATGACAGCCTGCTGTGATATTCTCAACCCGGAAACACAGAGCCGCGAAGAGTCCTGCAAGGCTTGTTGTTATCAGCCTCCCTGTGCGCTCCGCGTCTCTGCGTTGAGAATATTACTTTTCAGGAAATGACGATTCGATGCGTTGAGCCAGTTCTTCGCTTCCCAGTGATCGAAGTTGTTTCACACATGTTCGTGCCACGTTCCAGTCACCGCGCGCTACCGCGCACGCGGCTTTGACACCCCACCAGGATGCAAAACGCTGGCCGTCGCTCTGCTCCGCGATTCGCAGGGACTCCTCCGCGGAGTCAATATCACCGCGCATCGCGGCAACTCGTGCGACGGAAATGCGCCCGCGCGCCGACGGATACCCGCGTTCTTCCAGCAGACTGGTTTGCAGGCGCAGCTCCCGTTCGACTTCATCCGGACTTGTGTCGCTGGAAAGAATCTCATCGAGATTCCACGGATCGAAACGGAGCACCGACAATTCGGCATCAGCGGCAACATCCGGACGGGCAAACAAACGGCTGCTGTTGTCCCAACCCACGAGTAACCAGCCCAGCTCGTTTGTGAATCGCCCCGCAAGACGCGGAGTGCCCTTCACATCCCACGGCTCGCAATACAGTGCCGCGCCTGTCGTTTCCACCGCGCCTGGCCAGTCGCTTCCGGGCACCATTGCAGCCCTGTAGATCTCCTCATAATACTCGTCTGAGTATTCTTCCAGCCGCCCGTCCATCACCACCCCGAGTTCCGCAACCGACATATTGGAAAGCAGCAGACTCGACCACCCGAAGGACGCCAGGACCGGCCCCTCATCACCGTCAAGTTGTGCGGCAATATCCCCCACACCTCGTGTGTCGAGTGTTGAATCGATGCTGAATCCCCAGGATCGCCACGGTGTGACGGCAGTCGCGCAAAACCCCGCAAGAATTGTCAGGAGCGTTGAGTAAATCATCATTCGTCGGGGAGCTTGCTTCAATGCGGAGAAACCGGACGCGACTTCCGCAACAAGCGGTATGGAGACGATTGCCAGAGGGAGGATAAAGCGCGGGAACAAAAGGTTTCCTGCAAGAAGACCTGCAATTGCCAGTGCCTCGTACAGTCTTTTTGTACGCAGCAGAACGACTGCGGTGACAGCTGCGGCAAGCCACACGACCGGCGCGAAAGGCATGGCTTTCCAGGCCGTCAATTGATGCTCCGCGACACGAAACTTCGCGCCCTCGCCGGAAACAAACGCGACCGGTCCCGCCAGCGCCCGAAATCCCGCTGGATGAACAAGCACGATCATCAGTGCAGGCACTGCCACAATACTTCCAATCATCAGCAGACGTGGTTTCCAATTCTTGACAGCTGACAACACGAACATTGTCATTACAAAAAGACCGATATTCCACCCCGCATGAGTAAACGCCCAGATGGTCGAGACAGCTGCAAACGGAGGTACCATCAGAAGCGGCGATTGTTTCATGCGCTGCACAAAGGAATCGGAAGCGAAAGCAAACACAACCAGTCCCAGCAACAATGCCGAGAACAGTGTTGGCCGTTCAACGTACCGAATCTGCATACTCGCGGCACACAACCCGGCAATCAAACATGCAAACCACGAAAACGCGTTTCGCCGAACCGCCGCCCACGCCGATAACAGGAACGCGCCGCCATAGCCAAGAAGCTTCAGAAGAACGAGGCCCGCCGGACCGGCCGCGTTCCAGACAAGCGCGACAGCCATTGAGCCAAGTGCATAGACCGATGTCCAGGGCTCATTCACGAGGGCCGGGACAAGAATCTGACTCTCCGGCAGACCGTTTTCCAGAATCGAATTTCCCTGGGCGATATGGAACCCATGGTCGAGATCGTTAATGTTCGTCAGCAGAAGCGCCGCCAGACAGACCACCAGTCCGGTGAATGGCAGCAGTATACCGGTTTGCGAGGGGTT
>JANQSL010000153.1 GCA_028284075.1 Candidatus Sumerlaeia bacterium
TTGGATGGAAATCATAGAAATCACCTCCGACATCCGCGCACGGACGACAAGTGGCCGCGGCTTCGATGCCACCGGTGGCCGGCCAGGAGTGGGGGAGAAAGCGTGCTGTTTCACGCGAAATTTCCCGAAGCTGCCGGCTGCTGACGTCAAGCGCCCGCCGCAGCTGGGTCTGAGACTGGCGAAGGGTGTCGACTTCGGCCTTTTCAGCTTCATCTGCCTCCGTCAGTGCCTCACCGATTTCCGCCATCTGCCCCACACGCTCGCGCAAGGCGGCAACTTCAGCTTCCAGTTCGGCAATGCGGTTGCTTTGCGACATTCCGTTCAGTCCCTGCAGGATATCGTAATAAGACAGGGCCCTCAGCGGCGAGTCAAGGCCCGGACTCGCCGATTCCCGTTGCGCGGACAGGTGGCGCACCGAGCATGTCTGCAAGGCAGCCCAGATGCTTCAGAACATTCCCGCAGCCGCTGTTGTTCTTCTTAACCTCATCGTTCTCTTCTACGTATGGAGAGAACGCAATCGCACGCGCTCGGGAATGTTCCTGGCGATCAACGCTCTGTCGCTGATTCTATGGACACTGCTTCTTCGCTATGAAGCCGCCACTGAATTCAATACGGGATACTACAGGCTGACAGCGGTCGCGAGTTCGCTGATTCCCGTTAACCTTCTCATCTTCGCGGTAACTCGTCCCGTACCCGTCTCCGTGAACCTGAGGAACACGCGTTACCTTCTGCTCCTCTTTGTACCAACGATCGTTATTCCCTTTATCTCGGACTATCAACTCACGACCCGAATGCACGAAGGCCAGATCTTCATCTATTCCAGCTGGCGCGAACTGTGGATTGCCGAAGGCGGCGTACCGCTCCTGTTGAACATTCTTTTTCTGGTGTTTGCAATTGTCAGTCTCGCCGTGCGTTACAATACGTCGGAGCCCGGGCCGGACCAGAACCTTCCCAGACATCTTCTTCTCTCCGCCGGTGGACCGGTTCTTTTCTCCGCACTGTTTTCGATTCTCAGCTCACCCAGTCATGTCGCGTTGATTCCCAGTCCCGCACTCGTGCTGGCGGTTACCGCCCAACTCAGCATTCTCGCCGTAATTCGCCAGGAAGAAGTGCTGCGGCCTCTCTATCTGTCGCGGTGGATTTACTACTCCATCATCATGCTGATTGGTTTTATTCTCAGCATCATGATCTACACGATTTACGAATCAATTTCCGGCGTCGTTCTTTTGACACCGACGATTCACCTCACGATCGCAATCACGATGATCCTTGTATTGGTCGCGGGCAGCCTGCCGCCTGTCCAGGCCGTGTTCGATCGGCTGATGTTCAGCCGGGCCTGGGAATATCGCCAGCTCGTGCGTGAAGCGCAGTCCGAGCTGAACGAAACCCGTCAGCGTCTTCGTCAGGCAGAGCGTCTGTCTGTGATTGGTGAAATGGCCGCTCGCATCGCCCACGAAATCAAGAACCCGCTCGGCCCCATCAAAGGGTACGCCCAGTTGATGCGGGAGAAGCTTGATCGGATGGAGGATTTTCCCGAGCGGGAATCGTTTCTGCGCAAGCTGGCCATCATTTCCGAGGAAGTCGAGAGTATCGATGGTCGTGTGCGGCACCTTCTCGACCTCGCCCGCAAGCCGGCGGTTAAAATGCAGCGCGAAAGCATCAACAAGATTGTCAACCGGGCGGCGACACTCCTTCGGCTGGAAGCCGAATCTCTCCAGGCTGATCGAATCGTTCGCGAGGAACTCATTTATATCGATGAGGATCTGGCGGCATCGCTTCCCGACGTGATCTGCAGCCGCCCGCTGGTTGAAGAGGCCCTTTTCAATATCTGTCGCAATGCCTTCGAGGCAATCGCCGGGCGCGGTCGAATCAGTCTCCGCACCCGTACCCGCACCAGCAGTGGTGGAATCGAAGGCATTGAGGTTGTTGTAGAGGATGATGGCCCCGGAATTTCAGAGGAGGCCTTACACCACTTGTACGAGCCGTTCTATACAGAGAAGCGCGGAGGCACGGGGCTTGGGCTCTCGATTGTTAAAGGTCATATCGAATCCCACCAGGGCACATTGCGGTTCGAACGCGGTCAGCGCCGGGGCACGATCGTCACAGTCTGGCTGCCGGTGAAGCCGGACATTGATCGGACCCGCAGCGGAACGATTCTCCTTCCTGGCGCTGATCGTGAGGACGACGCCGTTACTCAACCGCAATAATGCGCTCGCTCCGGTGTGTTTTGCCGAACATGTCCGTCGAGCGAACCTTGATTGTGTAAACCCCGGAGGTGAGTCTTGGCGGAAGCGTTCCCGTCCACAGATGGGAGGATTTGACTGCCCGCGGGAGTTTGCGTCCCGGAGGTGATTCCTCCTCTTCGAGCACCTTCAGCTCCGCGTAATAAGGGTCCTCGCGCCTCACTTGCTCCATCGGTATCCACGACCGGTTGTCCATACTCATTTCGACTGTTGATTTTTCCGAACCGGTAAAAACGTTAACAAAGATTTCCACCGTGGATACAGCCGCGGCGGAAACACTTTCCGGGGCATAAATATTCATTTGATAATCAGCCGGTCGACGGGCGGCCTTGAAATCGATGGAATAATCGCTTCCGTCAAACGTGACAATTGAATAACCATTGGGTGCTCCGTCTCTCATCGTCGTATGGGGAATGCCCACCTCATCCGGTGCTCCGGACCACCAGCTGCCCGAAACAGTCACATTGACCAGATGGTGATGGGGTTGTGCTCCGCGCCATCCATCCTCCGACGTGATGAAGCGGTGCTCCTGATAGTGGGTGTGACCCGATACGGACATGCAGAAGGGGCGGTTCTCAATGAGACGGTACAGATCCTGTCGATCGCGGACATTCGTCAGAGGAATATGCATGAGAAGGACAACAAGCTTGTCCTGCGGCACCAGTTCCAGGTTATTGCGCACGAATTCAACCTGCTCACTGCCGAGCCCGCCACGGTAGTTTGATCCCTTGTCTTCATCGTTCCAGCCTTGCCAGTCGACATTGTCCAGGACGACGAAGTGAACAGGGCCGTGATCGAAAGCATAATAAGGCGGACCGTATACACGTTCCCATGTCTCATCCGACAGGCTGTCGTTGGGGGTGTCGAAGTTCAGATCATGATTGCCGAGGACATTGTACCACGGGATGCCGATCAGTGCGATTCGTTCATTCAGGTCATCGTAAAGCGAGAGATTGTCAAACATCACGTCGCCGAGACTGACACCGAAAGAGGCGTCGAAACCAATCAGCTCCTCCACAACGTCATGGCCGATGTATTCAACCTCCTTGAGGTTGCGGGGCTGGGGATCGCCAAACAGGATCGCACGAAACTCCTCCGGCTCGCTTTGCGGATAGAGAGCAAAGTCGATGGACTCAGGCAAAGGCCCTGTCGGTGCCACACCGGGGTACTTCAGGTTCGGCGGTGAGCCCGCGGGCTTGTGAACGTAATAAAATCGGGGAATCATCTTCTCGTCAAGAACCGTGCGAAAGCCTCGGGGCTTGATAACAAAGACGACATCGTCTTCGTCGACATCGACTGAATAGCGGCCGTTTCCATCCGTGACAACGACATCGCGCCCGTTGGAAACACGGACTCCGGCGAGCGGCGTATCAATCTCTTCAAACAATGCGTTTCCATTCCGATCGTGGTAGACCACGCCGGTTGCTGTCTCCGCGATGACCATTGCGGCTGGCGCAAGTAACGATGCGGCCACGACCGCGGTTCTGGGAAATTTCACCATTTCAATGCCTCCCCGCCGGGTTGCTTATCTATTGAAAACCGAGGTTTGATATTCCTCGAACTTCAGGAACGCAAGCCAGGAACGGTGAGCGAACCGTTTGAACAACGCATGGCAAATGACGAGCCTCCCGGAATCCGTTTCCAGCTTCGCAGGCCATTGTCGAAGTGCCTTCCAAAGGACAACCTTTGGCTTGAGGAGATCATGGATGCGTCAAAACGACGACTGCGTTTCAGCTTCAACCGCAAGACCGTTACGAAGTGAAAGAGGCGTTCAGGAATCTGAAAGCTCCCCATTCCATTTCACTGATGTCCAGCGTTAAGCATCACCGTTCCCGGCCAGGCTCACCCGGACCAATTACAAAACCTCAGGCCGTTCAATTCAACAGTCCGTTGACCAGTGTCCTGATGCGCCAATTTGAGATGACACACACACATCACCCCCTGCACTAAAAGTGCTCTTTCGGTTGGGAGTCGCAAGTGTCTTTGGTCTGGTTCACACTGCTGATGCTGGCTGCATACGGTGCTGGTGCTCCGGTACTGTGGATGATTTGTGGGAAGTGGGAAAGCCGGGTTCTGCCAGAGAGTCTGTATCGCATCATCGCGCGTCTCTCCATCGGTTGTGGGATTCTGTCGTTTGCCGCGCTGGCGATGCTGGTGGTGTCAGTTGGATCAGCGACTGTCTTCAGGATACTTCTGCCTCCTTTGTCGCTGTGGGGTTGCTTCCTCTTTGTGAAAGACCGTTCGGAGTTTCGAGTTCCAGGTGGCTGGTGGAAGAATCCCGCCGAGGTCATTGGCATAACCGCGTTTGTCGCCGTCAGTTTGCTTCATCTTCGACTGGCCTGGCACCCTGTTCTGCTGATCGACTCCTGGGCGTACCATATCGCCTTTCCCAGGCAGTATGTGATTCATGGTCATTTGTTTGCGACACCGTACGCCGTCACTCCGAACTTTCATTTTCTCGCACAGCTGCTCAATTGCTGGGGATTTGCCTGGGCGTCTCAGGATATGATCTTTCCGAAGCTGCAATCCGTTGCTGCAGTGATCGGCGCGGGACTTCTGATTTACCTTGAGCTTCGAAGGCGTGGCTTTCCGGGTACAGGCTGGGTCGTTGCGGTGCTGACGATGCTCATGCGTGAGAATCTGGAATTCGCCCCTTCCGCCCACGTTGATCTGCAACTCGCTTTCTACACACTGATCGGTATCCTGGTGGCGAGCCGCTACTGGTCTGTTCCAAAACCCGCAAGAGCATGTGTCCTGATCCTGGCGGGGGCGCTGCTCGGTTTCGCAAATGGCATCAAAATCAGCGGAATAGCCTTCTCCGGCATTGCGGGAGTGGCGGGAGTACTCATGCTGCTGAGAGGCTGGATTCGCATGATTCGTCGTGGAGCTTCCTGGACGGTGTTGCTGAGGATTTTTCCCGCCGGCGGCATTTTTGGCGGTGCGATGCTCATCGTCACGGCGCCCTGGGTTATCAAGAACATCGTCATCACCGGCAGTCCGGTTTACCCGTTCATGCCCGACTTTTTTTCCGCAAAGCATCAGTATGATGCCGTGGCACGGGATTTCCTTGGCAGCTATAATGACTTCGAAGGCTATGGCGCTTTCGGCATTGATGCGTTAATGGGGAAGGTCTGGAAATTCGCCTATATGGCGCGTGTCTCGATCGACGTCGATCAATTCCGTGCCGTGGCGGTTTTTCCTGTTTTTCTGCTGGCCCGACTGCTTCGCAAACCCCGGAGCGAGGGTGTGGAAAGTTACCTGTTCATGGCGGGGCTGCTGCTGATGCCGGTCATGCTTTCCTCTCCCGCGCGGCGGTTCACACTCGGGCCGGCAATGTTGTACATCCTGGCTTCGTCAATTGAACTGACACACTGGATTCGTGTGACCAGGATTCGGTTTCCCGGGCCCGCACTGCTGCTCTGGGCAATGCTGGCGGTTGCCGCCGTCTCAGTCAAAGTGTCTGAAGTGCGTCAGGTCTGGGATGGCAAACGTTATGTCGTTCGAGGTTCACTGCCATCAGGCCTGTTCCTGACGGAAGAGTCCATGACGCGATATCATGAGCAACTGGACGATGCGGCGTGGGTCGAACGAATCGAACGAGAAGTCGGTGACGGCCGCCTGCTGACAACGGAGATTCTTCCGATGAACGCCGTCTTGCGCGTGAAGACCATGCCGCTTCTCAACATGCACGGGCCTGACATTCTTTATCAACTCTGCGTTCTTGAAGGTCGATCCGCGCAGGACGTTGCAGAGTATTTGGAAGGTGAACTGCACTTAACTCATGTATTCACCAGCAACGATATGTCGTCAGACACGGAACTGCAGCGGCTTCAAAGGGATTATCTGAAACTCATTCATAGCGATGGTCTGTATGGGTTCTACAGGCTTCGCCAAACAAACCAGAATACGCCTGCAACAATGCCGTTTGAGCTGAATTGACGACGCGACCCGCTCTCTGCATCGGAAATCGCGGTTTGTCCAATTAGGACACTCTTGCACCGGTCCAATTCGGCGCCGATTCTCCAGAGTGGCTAATTGGGACCATCTTCCAAATGTGCTCTCCTGGCCGGTTGGAGCACGAAGAACTTCCTAACGCCTGATCTTTCAATAATTCACATCTTTCTTGCAGAAGACAATCAGGGGAATGGAACTCGCACCTGTGTGCCACGGCTTGTCAGGCGACCCGCGCGGCCGCTGCATTCTTTTCTACGAGGTTCAATATCGTGAGATTCAAGCGCCCCCTACCCGTTTTCGCAGCCCTCGCGGCCTTTCTCGTCATGGCCGCGGCGTCCTTTGCGCAGGAGGTCACTGCCGCTGATCTTGAAGAACTCAAGGCAATGATCACGGAGGCGCAGAGCTTTGCTCACAACTCCTGGATCATGACTTCCTCCGCCATTGTTCTGATGATGACCGCTCCCGGTCTGATTCTCTTTTACGGCGGGCTCGTTCGTGCAAAAAACGTCCTTTCCGTCATGATGCAGAGTTTCTTCTGTATGGGCATGGTGTCGATTTTGTGGCTCATTTACGGATACAGCGTCGCTTTCGGCGGCGCCGAAAGTTCCTGGTGGGGCGGTCTTGGCAAAGCATTCCTTGCCGGTGTTTCGACTGATACATCGGAGGGTTTGCCGGAGATGACCGTCATGTTTTTCCAGCTTATGTTTGCCATCATCACACCCGCTCTCATCACCGGGGCTTTTGCGGAACGCTTCCGTTTTCGAGCACTTGTTCCCTTCATCATGTTGTGGTCCACGATTGTCTACTTTCCTCTGACAAAGTGGGTGTGGAACGGCGGTATTCTTGCCGGTGGCGAATGGTTCGGTCCGACGATTGAGGGACTGGATTTTGCCGGAGGAACCGTTGTTCATATCAGTTCCGGTGTTTCCGCTCTCGTCTGTGCATTCTATCTCGGGAAGCGCCGCGGATATCCCGGCAACGAGTTTGCTCCACACCATCTTGTGATTTCCGCGATCGGGGCGGGCCTTCTGTGGGTGGGCTGGTTTGGTTTCAATGCGGGCAGCGCGCTTGCCGCCGACGGTCTTGCCTCCAACGCGTTCGCCGCCACGCATTTCTCCGCTGCGGGAGCGGCCGTTTCATGGATGATCGCGGAGTGGCTGACCCGCGGGAAGCCAAGTCTCCTCGGAGTGATTTCCGGCGTTGTTGCAGGACTCGTGGGCGTTACACCCGCGGCCGGGTTTGTGACTCCCGTCAGCGGTCTGATCATTGGCCTCATCACCGGCGTTGTTTGCTTTGCCGCGGTAACATACATGAAGCCGGCACTTGGCTTTGACGATTCACTCGACGTCTTTGGTATCCACGGCCTTGGCGGAATGGTGGGTGCGATTCTCACCGGTGTTTTTGCCGCGGAAGCCGTGGGAGGAACGGGCGGTTTGCTTGAGGGCAATGGCGGCCAGGTTGTTCATCAGATTCTCTCAGTGGTCGTCACAATCGTTCTCGCCGTTGTCGCCACGCTTTTGATTCTCATCCTTGTCGACAAGACGATTGGTATTCGTCCGACGGAAGAGGATGAAATGACCGGTCTCGATCTCGTCGATCACGGTGAAACGGGATACCATCGGCTGACTGCCGAATAACTCCGCAACGCATGACAGTCTCGAACCAACGGGCGGCCAGGTGATGGCCGCCCGTTTCGTCCGGCAACGCCACCCTTTTCGGTTTCCCCTCGTGTCATTCTTCCGCCCTGCTCGGAATAACATGATTTCAAGGGGAGTGATCATGAGGATACGTCTGACATTCTGTCTGCTTGTCGCCGCCGTTTTGATCCGTGCGGCGGATGCCCATGTCCCTCCACCGGAGGAATCCGTCACCATCCGTTGTGGCATCGCGGATGTGTCCGGCAGTCTGCTGCTGCCGCATGTTCATGGAAAAGTAACCTGTGTGCTCATCGTCGGCGGCACGCTTTCCGATCTCAGAGACGGCGACTTTCTCCGGAAGGGAGCGCCGGAACGCGATGCACTGAAACGAATCGCGCGGAAACTTCGCGCCGCCGGATACGCGTCGTTTCGCTACGACAAGGTGGGGTTCGGCGGCAGCCGCCCCGGGAGCGACTGGTCCGGAAGTTATTGCGACCGGAGTCGGATCGTGAACTGCCTTCTGGAACACCTTCGAGCGGACGACCGCATCGATTCCGTTATCGTCGCGGGAGAAAGCAGCGGCGCCTATGTCGCGTGTCTGGCCGCGGAGGGGGCGCCCCAGGCCGACGCCTATGCATTTCTTGGAGCGTTCGCCGGGACTTCCCGCGAGCTGTATGAGTATAACCACGTGCGGATGCTGGAACTCTCGAAGGAAGAGAACGAACTCGGCGAATGGCTGCGCACAAACGCGGAGGCGGAACTCGCCGTCGCCGCCAGCCTCGATGCCGTCTTTCAGGCCGTCCGGCGTGGCGATGCGTCCATTCCCCTGGAGTACAACGGTTTCGGTTTTCGCTACGAACTTGACCGGCGCCGGGAGGAAGTGGAGAAACCGCCTCTCGACATGTTTGCGGCAATCGACCGGCCCGTTCTCCTGTTACAGGGAGAACGGGACCTCAATGTTCCACCGGAACATGCCCGGCGCGCTGCACGCATCCTTCGAGAAGCGGGAAACAGTCACGTCAGTCTCGCAATGATTCCCGAGGCGGATCACAATTTCCAAATGGCCCCGGACGACGAGGCGTTCGCCCTCAGGGAGCGTTTTACTCTGGCATCCTTCCAACGTCCCTGGTCAGGCGACCTCTATGCCGAACTCACCAAATGGATCGGCGAAGTCGCCGGCGACTCTGAAGCTGCTGACGGCAAACGGAAGAAAGCAGCCGTTGTTGAAGAAGTTCCCGCTATCCTGATGGAGCGCAACGATGCGGAGTGGATCTCCGGCATGGACATTGGAATCGACCGTGCCGACGCTCCGATCCCGGTCACGGGCGGGCACCGGATCATGCTGCGCTATCGCATCCGCGGGGTCCGCCGCGGCGAATCCTGCGATGTGCTGCTTCGCATCGCGGCATTCAACGGCGAGGAATGGCGGGGCGACAGCCGCGATAACTTCATTCATGCGGGTGACGAATGGGTCAGTGCCTCCATTCAGTATCTTGTGCCTGACGGCGCAGACCGCATCAATCCGTCCGTTCGCATGCACAGCCTCTCGGGCGCGGTCTGGATTGCGGAGTTCGAGGCCAGGGATCTCACCGCTCACACCGACTTTGCAGTTTCCGGTACCGACTTCGCCTCGGAACCGGAAAAGGAGGATGAGATTGCAGGAGGATGGCGTGCTTTCAACAACAACGGTCTTTCAAAAGCCCTGTTTGAACGCACGACTGTTTCCGTCGAATCGCCCGAAGCGGAGAAGCTCCGCTTCACCGGTCGCACCGGTGGATACGTGTCATCCAGGACCGCGTGGACGCCGGAGCGCATCGAACTGGCACCGGGCGTTGAAATCGTTCGCGATATCACCGACAAGCGTCTCACCACCGGCGTTGTGACTCTCGAAGGGCGCATTGGCCCCCTTCTGCTGGGAGAGGGATCTCAGGCGCATTTTCTTGAAATGCCGCCGGGCATGTATGTCGACGCTCATTCTCATGATTCGGAAAGCATTATTTACACGGTCGCGGGCCGCTGGGTTCTCGCCGCCGGGGGAGAACGTATTCTGATGGAGCCCGGTTCCCTGTTTCGATTCGGCACCGGCATGGCCACCGGCTATGAAGTTCCTTTTCGCACGGAAGCATCCATTCTCGTTTTCAAGGGTGATCGGCTTGCCCGGAGCGAAAAAGACTTCATCGATTATCTCCGCGGCATGGCCGGCGGCGTGCGGCAGGCTCATCGCGAAGGTGTTCCGTTTTTTCTCGTGGAATTGCCGGACAATCATCCCGCACGCGTTTTTGCGCGGGAAGTGAATCCCTCCTTTGAGGAGGAATTCGGTGCAATGTACGACTTCCGGACGGACTAGTAGTCCAGCCGCAACGGCAGTCGGTTATCGATGGCGCGTTGCGTGAGATCCATGAATACCGACATTCCGTACCGGGCCGCGACGTCAAACGGACCTTCCGGTTTTGGCAGTTCCTCACGCCATGACTTGAGATCCCATTCCTGCCCCTTGTATGTGCGCTCGTTCAGTATTTTCAACTGGCCAAGCATTTCAGGAGCCGACCCGATGCAGATGTGCCGGCCTGTGAGGTCGATGAACTTGAACGTGAATTCGAACCGCGTCGGCAGCCACAACTCCGCCGCGAGAATCTGAATGTACTCTGTTGTGGAAAAGTCCCGGACTGTTGACTGGACATAGGCATCGTCCTCACGCCATTCGTCCGGCACGGTTACCGGCGGATCGATTTCCGGATGTTCCTCGTGTGCCGCCAGCAGCATCAGAGCGGCGTAGCCGTTCCAGTGGGGGCGGTCCGTGAAATGCGGCGCCTCGCTGGATTCGTCCCAGTCAAGCGGCTCGGAGATGTTGGTGCCGAGCCCCTCCGTCATAACCTCGCGCCAGTCGTTCACGGCGGCGCGCACCGTGTCCGGTTCCAGTTTGCCGTCCGGCTCCGCGGTTTCGCCCTCGGGGTCGACACTGATGTACTGCAGGCCGTGCTCGCGCGCGTATCGTTGTGCAACGTTTTCCCAGTCGCCCAGGTAATAACGAAACAACGGGCCTGCGTAGAGATCGAGTGACATGAGATACGGTCCTCCGCCTGGCGGCTAATCGAAAACTACGCCAGTTCCAGGACCTTTTCCACCAGTTTCTCGATTCCGCTGGCGACTGCCGCCGGGCTTGCATCGCCGTACATGTAAGCGGGAGCGGAAACGACCTTCTTGTCCTGATCGACGGCAATTTGATCGACGCTGCACTCGATGTGTCTTGCTCCCATTGTTTCCAGAGCGCCTGCCGTGTCCGCGTCACGTCCGATGGTGAGTCGAACATCGCCGATGACTTTCGCGGCAACAGCCGGAGCAATGCAAATGAACCCGACCGGTTTTTTTGCCGCGATCATCTCTTCGATCAGGCGCCGAACCTCCGGATGAACCGAACAGTCCGTTCCCTTGACGGCGAAATCGCTGAGGTTTTTTGCCGCACCAAAACCTCCGGGGAAAATAAGAGCGTCCAGCTCCGTTGCCTTGACGGTTTTTGCGCTGCGAATGTTTCCGCGGCAGATACGGGCAGCCTCGACGAGAACGTTGCGAGCTCCGCCTTCCTCGATTTCGCCCTTCAGGTGATTGAAAACATGCATTTGAGGAAGGTCAGGCGCGGCACACATGGCTTTTGCACCGGCCTGGTCGAGATACAGCAGAGTGAAAACGGCTTCCTGAATCTCGCTGCCGTCAAAGACTCCGCAACCTGATAACATGACTCCCACAGTCTTGCTCATGATGACCTCCGAACGTTGTATCGCGCACCGCGGTTTAGTGCAGCGCCTTCACGGTTGATTCGACAACCAGGTCGATTTGCTCCTCGGTGAAGCCCGGTCCCAGAGGAAGCGTTACCAGGCGGTCCTCGATGGATTCCAGAACCGGCAGTTTCGGGTCCTCCCGCCACAGTCCCGTTGTGTGACGAAGACGATGCAGAGGCCGGTAATGGACACTTGTTTGCACACCCTGGCGGTGCATTTCCCGGGCAAAACGTTCCCGCGGGTTGCCGGCGGGGAGGATAACGGGAAGCAGATGGTGGCTGCTTTCCTCCTGATTCGCTCCGGCGAAGGGGAATTTGAGTGACGGGGCCTCTTTCACAAGGCGTTCACGAATTCGAACGGCAATTTCACCACGGCGCTTGTTGGCTTCCGGGAGTTTTTTCAACTGTTCGCGGCCGATGGCCGCACGCATGTCATCCATGCGGAAGTTGTGTCCCGCAACAATCACGTCATAGTCGGTTCGGCGGCCCATGTAATGGTCGTGCGTGTTACGCGTCATGCCGTGGTTGCGCATCAGGCGTACGCGTTCGGCGATGGCACGCTGGTTGGTGACAATCATGCCACCCTCGCCGGTGGTCATGTTCTTGTTGCCGAAAAAGGAAAACACGCCGGCGTCGCCAAAGGTGCCGAGGTGTTTTCCGTCATGCCTTGCAAGCGTTGCATGACATGCGTCCTCGACAATGGGGGTGCCGTGACGCTGAGCGACGCGGATGATGCGCTTCATGTCCGGTGGAAATCCGCCGTAGGGCATCGTGACGACGAGCTTTGTGTCGGAACTGATTTTCTTCTCCAGATCATCGACGGAGATCGTCAGGTCGTCCTCGCTCGTAATGTCGATGAGGATCGGTTTTTCGCCGCGGCGCATGGCGACGTTAAGAGACGCCACGAACGTGAGGGCGCACATGGCGACTTCCTCACCGCGGTTGACACCGGTTGCGTCGTAACAGAGGGCGAGAGCATCCGTTGCATTGGCGGTGGCAATGGCGAAGGAGCTGCCGACCGCCTGGGCGAACTCATGCTCGAAGGCTTCCACTTCCGGACCCATGGACAGCCAGCCGCTGCGCAGGACGCGCATGGCGGCGGTCTGTTCTTCTTCTCCGATGGTCAGGGTTGTGAGGGGGACTTTCCAGTGCATATGCCGGACCCGTGATTTTGGAGCACCATTGCGTCAAACTGGCAGCTACTCGGTGCGGAGGGCTTCAATGGGGTCCAGTCTGGCGGCCTTCATGGACGGGTAAAGACCAAACAGGAAGCCAATACCTCCCGCCACGGCGTTGGATACTAAAACCGCCATGGGTGGCACGATGACAATCCAGTCGGCATAGCCGCCGATGGTGTAGGCGAGGGCATAGCCGATGCCGATGCCGATGGTGCCTCCGAGAAGACTGATAATCAGGGATTCGACGATGAACTGACCCAGGATGTCGTTGCGTGTGGCGCCAAGGGCGCGCCGCACTCCGATTTCGCGGGTGCGCTGGGTGACGGTGGCGAGCATGATGTTCATGATACCGATCCCACCGACAAGAAGGGAGATTGCCGCGACGAAGATCAGGACGTTGCTGAGGATGGCACCGGTTTCCTGCTGCTGGCGGATGAGTTCCTCGGGGACGATGATTTCGAAGTCCTTCACACCGTTGTGGCGCCGTTCCAGAATGCGTCCCACCAGGGCTGCGGTTTCACGGAGATATTTCTCCTGGCCGATTTTCAGAATGATCTCCTCGAGCTTGTCGGCGCGGGGGTCGCCGCCGGTGCCGAAGCGTTTGAACAATGTGTTGATGGGAATATAGATGTTCCGGTCGACGTTTCCGACTTTGACGACGGTTTCGCCGCCGGTGCTGCGGGGTTCGAGTACACCGATGACCATGTAGCGCTGGCCGGCGAGCATCATCGTCTGACCGAGGGGGTCGCTGAGGGGAAAGGCCAGGCGGCGGACTTCGTCGCCGATGACACAAACCTGGGTGGCTTCGCGGTTGTCGAGGTCGGAAACGAAGCGGCCCGCGGAAAGACCGTAGCCGACAATGCCGGGCAGGTCGGCGGAAGTTCCGTATATCTCCGCTGCGATGGATTTGCCGTCCACGAAGGCCTGGGCGGTGGTTTTCTTCAAAGACGCAACGTGGGTTACGGGCTCGATGATGGCGCGCAGGGAGTTCACGTCGGCGCGGGTCAGGCCGTAGGGGGATCTCTGCGAGGCGGACAGCGCGTCGGCGCCACGGAGTTCCACTGCGCGGACGCGCACGGTGTTTGTGCCCAGGGCGGAGAGCTGGCGGTTCAGTTCCTCGGCGGCACCGGCTCCGATGGCAGAGGTGGCGATCACGGCGGCGATGCCGAAGATGACGCCCAGCATGGTGAGCAATGACCGCATTTTATGCATGCGGATTTCCGACAGGCCGATACGAACGGATTCGCCAATGTGCACGGTGGAGGTGATCTCCCAAAGAGATGAGATGGCAGTGAGAGTTGAACGCTGAGTTGCGTCAAAGCGAAACAGGGGCCGAAGATGTCTTACTTCATGGCCCAAATGTCCGCGTCATCGGAGGTGAGTGGCATGGGCTGGAAGCCCTCGTCCAGTCCGTATAGCAGCCGGAACGTGATGGAACGGGAGCCGTTGGAGGGAACGGTGGTGGCGACTTCGATGATGGCACCGATGTCGGCGTTGTTGTCGATGAGGCCGTCGCCGTTGTTGTCGCCCTGGATGCTGTCGGCAAGGCCGGGATGAATGCCGAGGTTGGCGTCGTAGCCCACTGTCGTGAAGTTGCCGCCGGAGAACCAGTATTGGGAGGATGCAACGGTGTCCTGCACGGTGGCGAAGGTGATGTCTCCCGCAGGAGTCCCGGGGGGCACGATGACGTCGAAGAGGACGCCTTCGTTGAGGTTGACGGGGGCGGGGCCGTTGCTGAGGCCGACGAACCCTTTGGGGTTGCCGGGTGTGTAGCCGCTGACGACGCCTTTGCCGAAGGCGCAGATGTTGTCGTCGAAGTTTCCGTCGATGTAAATGTCGGCGTCGAACCAGCAGGCGATGCTCACGTTGCGGGGTGAACCGCTTGTGTCGTTGAGCGTGAGCGTCCAGTCCGCCTGGGCAAGAAAGCCGTTTGTGCCGATGACGGGCTGGGTGAGTTGCACCTGCATGTCGGCGGTCATGTCGGGATGTCCTGGAAGAGAGATGCCGGTGGTCTCGAAGCTTGCGGGGGTGGTGACGGTGCTGCCTCCGCCGGCACGCTGTCCGGCGTGGCGGGTGGTTTCGCCGTCGAAGTAGGTGACGTTGCCGTTCTCGACGACGGCCAGAAAGAGTTCCCAAATGGTGTCGCCGGTGCGGGGTCCGGCGTCGTAGGTGCCCTGGTCGGCGTCGTTGAGCCAGCCGCGTTCGTCGATGTTGTTGATTTCGAGGAAGCCGTCTCCGGAGCCGATGGCGAGATCGACGTCGGCGTGAAGGGAAAGGCCGGGGAGAAGAAGGGCTGTGGCGAACAACCGAAGTTTGCGCATGGGAACTTTCCTTTGCCGGTTCTGAAGGTTGACGAGGCGGTGGGGAATGCCCGGTTGCCAATCGGAAAGAGGGGTTGGGGTGAGTGGGCGCGCGCCCGGTTTTGGTGTCATGGTCTTGCGTGGTCTTGGTTCTTTCGTTGTCTTGCGACAGTCGCCAGGATGTTTGGCCTGGCGTGAGGTCTTGCTCGGTCAGGCCTGACGGGAGGAAGTCAACCACAGGTCGCCCGGGATTTCAGGAATCCGTGGGAAATATGGGAGGAATGGGAAATTTTAACGAGAAAGGCTGTTTTGGGAGAAATGGGAGATTTGGGAAATATGGGAGGGATGGAGAAGATGAAAGGAGGGATTTATTTAACGCGGAGACGCGGAGGACGCAGAGAAATGCATGGAATGCCGGAATACAACTTTGACATTATATCGCGTTCTCATGGTCTGTTTCCAACTGCACTCCACGGCTGCTTTCGGAGCCAGCAAGCGGCAAGAGGCGGAAGAAGATCAGTTCTGTGAGGAAATGAAGGCCGCTAATGAAAAACGTGGGCAGCGATTCGGACCTGGATAGATTTAGAGGCTTGTTGTAGAGAGCATTTACCGCAGCGGTTTGTTAATCGACTGTTGCGATTTTCACGATTCGATTCAATATCTCACATGCTCGATGTCGAATCGATGAATTTCGCACCAGCCGGGTGATTTGATGATGCTGTCCGGGGCTTTCTCGTCCCTGTGTTCGCTCGGTTTAGTGCGCGATTGCGATGCCGATTCCGATACCGAGGAGAGAATTGTTTTGTGGCGCGGTGTCTTTGCACGAAACAAACAACCTTGACAGTGGGAGGGTCTCGGTGGTCTAGTTCGAGGATTAAGCGGCGGAGAGGCGATGGCTTTGGTCTGCCGAGTTTGGGAGTAAATACAGCAATGACAGCAAGAAGGACCGGCAAAAGCCGGGAAATGAAAAAGAGCCGGAAACGGCAAAATCCGACGGCAACAGGTCCGTCGAGGGGAAATGGAAACGGTCATGCCGGGGCTGCGGAGGAGGCCGGGAAGGCTCCGAAGATGGTGACGATTTCGTTGCCGGACGGGACGAAGCGGAAGTTTCGCGCAGGCACAACGGCACAGCAGGTTTTGACGGCGACGCAGACGGTGACTCCTCACCCGGTGGTGGCGGTTCGTTTTCGCAACAAGGTGACGAGTCTGTCTCGTTCGCTGGACCGGTCGGGGCCGGTGGCGCCGGTTCATCTGGGAACGCGGGACGGTGCGCTGATTGCGCGGCGGAGTCTGACGTTTGTTCTGGTGGCGGCGGTGCAGGAGCTGTTTCCGGGCGTGGAGGTTTATATCAATCACTCGATGGATCACGGTTACTATGCGGAGTTGTATTGTGACGATTACCGCAAGGACGGGCCGCTGGGGCTGAGTCAGGCGGATGTGAACAATATCGAGGGGCGGATGCGGGAGATCATCGCGGCGGACGATCCGATCGAGCGGTCGTCTCATCCGTTGAAGGATGCGTTGAAGATTTTCGGCGATGCGGGGATGAACGAGAAGGTTCGGCTGCTGGAGTACATGGCGCCGAAGGCGGTGTCGGTGTACCGGCTGCGGGGACATGTGAATCACTTCTACGGTCAGCTGGCGCCGTCGACGGGGGCGTTGAAGACGTTTGAGCTGGAGCGGCTGGAACCGGGTTTTATTCTGCGGTTCCCGCGGTCGAATAATCCGGAGGAGCTGCCGCCGCGTCAGAACATTGAGAAGATGGCCGGCGTGATGCATGAGTATGAGCGCTGGATGCGTATCCTGCAGTGGCGCACGGTGGCTCAGTTGAACGATATCATCGCAAGCGGTCAGGTGCGCGAGTATGTGCTGATCGCGGAGGCGCTGCACGAGAAGCGGCTGGCGCAGATTGCGGACATGATCACGAATCACGAGCAGCAGCCGAAGATTGTGCTGCTGGCGGGACCGTCTTCGTCAGGAAAGACGACGACGATCAAGCGTCTGGCGATTCAGTTGCGGGTGAACGGGCGCAAGCCGGTGGTGATCGGGCTCGACGATTTCTTTGTGGATCGCGACCGGACGCCGCGAGACGAGCACGGTGAGCTGGATTTCGAGTCGTTCCACGCGATCGATGTGGCACGGCTGCAGAAGTGTGTGCGGGAGTTGATGAGCGGGCGCAAGACTCGCATTCCGAAGTTCGATTTCAAGGCGGGCCGCAGCGTCGACGGCGAGGAACTGCAGCTGGAGGACAACAGTCTGCTGATTCTGGAGGGCATTCACGGTCTGAACGATCAGCTGCTGCCGACGATTCCGGACGGCATGAAGTTCAAGATCTACGCAAGTCCGCTGACGCATCTGAACGTGGACGACCATAACCGCATTTCGTCGGCAGACGCGCGTTTGATCCGGCGCATCGTGCGCGATAACAATTACCGGGGCCACGATGCTCTGGCGACAATCATGCGCTGGCCGTCGGTGCGGCGCGGCGAGGAACGAAATATCTTTCCGTATCAGCACTGCGCGGATGTGATTTTCAATTCCGCGCTGCCGTATGAGCTGTCGGCACTGAAGCAGTTCGCAATCCCGGTTCTGAAGAAGGTGAAGGCGAGTCATCCGGAATACGCGGAGGCGGCGCGTCTGATCAAGTTCCTGAGCTATTTCCGAGATATCCGGTCGGACTATGTGCCACGGCATTCGCTGCTGCGGGAGTTCATCGGAGGATCGTGTTTCACGTATTAGGAAGAACCTGTTTCAAAACACCGGTTTCATCGTTGAGTTGCGTGTCCGGACTCGGTTTTTCGAAGCCCTTTTTTGACGCTCCGCTTTTTCCCGAAGATGGAGCGATGAGCAAACTCGAGAGCTTTCGGTTTTATTGAAAGCTCTCAAGCCGGATACCGGCGGCTTGAGGTGTCCGCCGCAGTTTGCGAGAGATCCGGTCCGGTACATGGCGAAACTTCCGTGTTCTCTGACCCGATGGGAACGGAGGGTGGAGCATGTCGAGGAGGCTTCGCCGGACCGGAGGAAATTCCCTTGCCGCTCGGGGGAATGGAACTCAAATGCCGTCCGCAGTGTTTCCAATGACAGGGATGTTTGCGATGGCGACGAGGGGTTTCGCGCAATGCTGGGTCGGCTTATTCGCGTTGCTTGTTTTGATTATCGGACAGGCAGGGGCGGACCAGGCGACGATTGTCAATGAGCAGGGTGTTGCAAACCCGTTCCCGGAGGTCACGATTGAGGGAGCGGCGCAGGCGAACGGGACTCTGGTGTTTCAAGTGGTTCCGCCCGGATCGGGTCAGGGGTGGCCGTTACCGGTGTCGCGGATTCAAAGCATCAGCTTTGGAGCAAATGGCGAGGGAACGAAGTTCAATCTGACGTTGATGGATGAAGGGGGCGGCGTTCTGGAACATCCGGACACGACGTTTCTTTCGTTCGATGGAACGTTGTTTCAGGCGATGCCGTCGGGAAGTACGCAGGCGTTTGGCATTCCGGCGAACCGCGTTGTCAGCATGACACGGCCCGCGATGAGTTTTGGAAACTCGGGACTCGCCAGACCGGTTGCCACCGCACCTCTTCCGGAAAGCACCGGGCCGGATTTTGACGCAGCGGATGCCTCCGGCACTGAGGAGTTCACGTTTGATGAGCCCGAGGAGCCTTCGACCGAGGAGCTTATGGCTTTGGTTGGGGTTGGGGCGGCGGTTGGAGGGATTCTTCTGATTCTCGTTATTGTTAATCTCATCTCACTGGTATTGTGGCTGGGCACGGCGGTCTGGATGACTGTTCATGCAGCGCAGGAAGGTGAGTGGCTCCAGATCGCGGGAATGTGGCTGTTATGTTGCGGTTACGGACCAATGAAGTGTTACTACGCATGGACGAAGTACGATGGCAAGGGTGCCGGATTTGTGAAAATCTGGACGGTGATCGAGTTCGTTCTTTTCACGATTAATCTGATCGTTCAACAGACGGGGTAAACGCCAGGTTTTGAAATCCGTCAAGCGCCTCACGGGTCTGTTGATTTCGCTGTTGTTGATGGCGGCTCTCCTGACACACGTGGGCACGGAGGATGTCGTGCGTGTGCTGGCGTCGACGAATGTCTGGTGGTTTGGCGCGGGTGCGTTTCTGTTCCTGCCGCAAACGTTCGCGATTGCACGCCGCTGGTCGATGATTGCGTCGCCGGTTGCCCGGGTCCCGTGGCGCGAGGCGGGACGTCAGGTCCTGGCGGCGGGATGTCTGAATCTGGTGCTGCCGGCAAAGATGGGTGATCTTGCGAAGGGTGTGTTTCTTCATCGGGAGGGACGGTGCTCGCTGGGGGAGGGTCTGCAGGTCGTGGTGTTCGAGAAGCTTCTGGATCTGGCAGCGTTGAGCGCCTGGATGTTGATTGGCTGGCTGTTCGTCCGGCGGACGGACGTCTGGCTGCTGGCGGTTCTGGCTCTGGGAGCATCCGTGGTCTGCGGTGTGTGGCTGCTGTACTTCACGAAGGCGGGACCGGGAGTCATGAGACTGTTTGTGCCGGAGTTTGCACGACACGGAAAGCCGGCAAAGGTTGCGCGTTTGGTGGAGGAGGCGCCGCATGTTGCTTCGTTGATTCGCGCGCGTGGGGGCAGGAGGCGAATACTGGCGGGGTGGAGTCTGACAATCTGGATGCTGCATTTGCTACAGATCTGGTGTTTTCTGGAGGCGGCGGGTGCGCACGTGGGGCTGCCAAGAACTCTGGCAGAGATGCCGGCAGCGATTTTTGCCGGGTTACTGCCTCTGACAATCGCGGGGATCGGGTTGCGGGACTGGGCGATTGTTGCGATCTTTGCGTCGGCGGTTGTGCCAAAGGAATCGCTGGTTGCGGCGGGTCTTCTGGTGTCTCTGAGATACGTTGTTCCGGCGGCGGCAGGGTTGTTGTTCGCGGGTGACTATTATTCGATGGCGAAGAAGGAAGGGAAAGATGATTGATTTGAGTGCTTTCGATGCGCTGGCGGACAATGCCGCGGTTCGGGTTGTGCCGATTGCGGAGAAGCTGCCGGAGGATCAGGCGGATGCGTTGCTGGCGGTATTGAATGAACTGGTGGGTCAGTGGAGGGAACGGGGTGTTGTGACGGATGGCGCAGCCGCGTTTGTTGCCGAGAGTCGGTTCCTGTTGATCGCGTGGAATCTTGCGGGGGCGGACTTGTCAGGCTGCACCAAGGATCAGCTGACGCATACTCTGATGGACTTTGAAAAGCGTCTTGGCGTTCCGATGCTGAGCGCACCTCGTTTTGCGGTTCGCATGGCAACGGGTGTTGAGTTCATGCGTATGCCGGATTTCAAGGCGTTGCGAGCGGATGGCAGGGTGAGCGGAGAAACGACGGTGTATGATCACCTTGTGACAACGCTGGGAGATGTCAGGGCGGGACGCTTTGAAACAACGGTGGCGGACAGTTGGTATGCGCCCGTCGGGGCGTAGGACATGAGTCTGCGGTTTGTGGTCGGGCCACCGGGCAGCGGCAAAACCGCGTGGTGCATCGAGCAGGTGCGGCGTGCGGCTCTGAAGGAGCCCGTCGGACCACCACTGATTCTTCTGGTTCCGGAGCAGGCGAGTTATCAGACGGAGCAGTTGCTGCTGTCGGGTGAACTTGCGGGAACCGTTCGTGCGCGAGTGTTCTCGTTTCAACGGCTTGCACACTGGGTCTGGTCTCTGAGTCCGGGGCCGCAACGACCGCACTTGAACGATTTGCATCGCCGTGTCCTGGTCACGGCAATTCTTGCGAAAATGCGCGCGGAGGGAAAGGATCTGGCGGTTGCGAAGGTCCGCAACATCGACCGGTGCGTTGGCGACATGGTGTCGGAACTGAAGTTGTTTCGAGTGACGGCGCAGTCGCTGGCGGAACTTTCAAACCGCTTTACGGAAGCGGATCCCGGATTGGCGCGAAAGCTGTCGGAAATCGCGGCCGTAGCGGCTGAATACGATGAGCGTGTGACTGGTCGATTCATGGACCCGGAGACGTCGCTTGCATCGTTGCGGGAAGCGGCTTCGTCTCTGGAGGTTTTGCAGGGTGCCCGGGTGTTTGCGGACGGATTCCACGGGTTCACACCAGTGGAGATGGAGGTTCTGCGCGGTCTGACAGAGCGGGTTGCAAAGCTGAACGTTACGCTGACGATGAACGGATGGCGTTTTGCGGAATTGCGTGAAGGTTCTGAGCCGGATGAATGGTCCCGTTCGTTGCCGACGGAGGAGACGGCAAAGGAGTTGTTGGCGCTCGCGGCGGATGCCGGTGTTGAAACAGGAGATGTTATCGAACTTCCGTCCGAACAGGATGAGGTTCGTTTTCGCAAGGCGGCATTGCGTTGGGTGTGCGAAGGGTTTCGCTCCGAGTCTGCAGTTTCAACGGACAGTGATGGGTCGGGTCTTGAGTTCGTCGAATGCGAGTCCGTGAAGGATGAGGTGCGGACGGCGGGGGAGATGTTGCTGGCATGGCGCGCACAAGGCTGGAACTGGGGGGAGATGGCAGTCGTTGCGCGGTCGATGGATACATATGGTTTGGAGGTGGAGAATCTGTTCGCCGCTTTTGGCATTCCCTGTTTTCTCGACAGACATGAACCGCTGGAAACACACCCCGCTATTCAGGGAACGATTGCCGCGGTTGAAGCGGCGATGATGGGCCTGACAACGGAACGCATTCTGGAGTTCGCAACGTCCCGCCTTTTCGAATTCGATCCCGACGATGTTGCGCGACTGCAGGAGTTTGTGGAGGAGTTCCCGCGGCGTTCGCGGGACTGGACAGACAGGGAATCCTGGTCGCAACCCCCGTCGCGTTCGGCTTTTGAAGAGGAGGACTTCGCGGCCGCGCAGGAAGCTGTTCAAAGCCGGACGGTGGATGTGACACGACGCGCTGTTGTCGAGCCGCTTCGGCGCCTGGAGATCTCTCTCCATGCTTCACAAACGGGAGAAGGGTGGACGATGGGCGGGTTCCTGCGCCCTGTTTGCGAATTGCTGCGGCTTGCATTGTTAAAACCGTCGGAGGAAGACGCGAAGGTTCTGGCACGGGTCGGCGAATTGTTCGAGGCAATGGGGGTCGCAGCGGGTGAGGAGGTCTTTGAGCGCGAGGTTCTGTTGGATTTGCTCCGGGAGTCTCTGGGAGAGCTGGAGCTTCCGCGCATTCCACCACGCGTCGACCAGGTGATCGTTGGCCAGGTGGATCGCACACGGTTTCCTGACGTGCGCGGGGCTGTTGTACTGGGTTTGGCGGAAGGCGAGTTTCCGCCACCGGGATCGAATTCGTCGCTCCTGACGGATCGCGAACGGGAACAGGTGGAAGCGCTGGCGGGCAGGACGGTGCGTTTCCGCCCCTCGTCGCGGCAGTTGTTTCAGCGTGAAGCATTTCATGCGTGGATAGCGTTTACAAGAGCCTCGGAGGGGCTGGTTCTGACACGGCCGCTGACGTTTGCAGGAGAGTCTCTGAATGCGTCGCCGTGGTGGGAAGACGTGCGCCGTCTGTTTCCGAGGATCAAGCCGCGCCTTGATGCCGAGACGGATGAAGCGGAGAAGGTTGTGTGTGCACGGGAGGCGGCGGCCGTTGTGTGCAGGTCAGTCTTTGAAACGCGGGGACGGGACATGGCACCGCCGCCGCAGGTTCCCTGGACGTCCGTCCTGGAGCCGTTGTCGCGGGAGCAGCGGAGCGAGTTTTTGTCGGTGGTTCGAGGCGCCGGACTGCGAAATCGTGCGGAGCTTGATCCCGGTCTCGCTCGACAATTCACACCGGATATTTTCCAGACGAGTGTTTCGGCCATTCAGGCACACCGGCAGTGCGCGTTTCAGTATTTTATGTCTCGCATGATCGAACCGCGGGTGGCCATTGCGCCACGTGTTTCACCGGCGGATGTGGGGAACCTTGCTCATGCGACGCTGAAGGATTTGACAGAGAGATTCATCCGCCGTGATCAGGCGTTTCACGATGTCACGGATGAGGAACTGCGTGCGGAGGTTCTCGCCTGTTTCGAGACGCCTTACCGGCGCCTGGCGACGGCGGGTCTCTTCGAGAATCCAAGTGCAGACAATATGGCTTTGATGATTCGCGAGCATGTTTGCGATGTTGCGAACTACCTTGCGGCTCTGCAGCGGCGACTGAAGAGCACTCCGCGATTTGCGGAAATCAGCTTTGGCTCGGGGCAGGGAGCGGGGAGGGTCGAAACACAGGCTGGAGATGTGACGGTTCGCCTTCGAGGTCAGATCGACCACGTCACGGCGGGAGTGGATCGTGACGGCCGGGAATGGTTGTTCGTGATCGATTTCAAGTTAACGCAGCGGAAGCAGAACTGGGCTGCCGCGCTGGACGGGTCGAACCTGCAGCTTCCTGTTTATTTGTTCGCATTGTCGGCCCTCCCGACGGAGCGGCAGGCGAAACCAGGTGGCGCGTTTTTTCTTCAGATTGTATCGAAAGAAGAGGAGCAGCGGAGATTGTTCGGTATCGCCCCCGCGGGTGCGGTCAATACGTTCGATCTTGGCGGGGGAGCGGACGGAGAGAAGTTTGTTGTCAGCGGGCCGAAGCCGCATGAGAAAACGGCAGCGTGGGGGGATGTCATCAGTGACCGGCAGTTCGACGAGCTGTTCAGGAAAACTGAAGCATCGATTGTTCAGAGAGTGCGGGAAATCCTGTCAGGCAATGTGGAGGTGAAGCCCGCGCTCATTGGAAAGTCGACGCCGTGTTCATGGTGCGAGTATCGCAAGGCGTGCCGGTTGGATTACACGATGAACACGCGGCGGCTCGTTCCGGTCACGAAACGTGCGGATGCCATCGAGCAGTGGCTCGGACCTGCGTCATAATCGACCTTTCGGGTAAACTTCGACGGCTGATCCCGCCGCCCAGATGACGGAGTCGGGCTTGCGGTCCTGCATGATACTCCAGTGCGGTCCGTAGAGCGATGCCCAGTCGATGTCGATGCGGGTGTTTGTGACGGGATAAACGTCCCAGTGAGGATGACGGACTTCGTAGAGGAGCGTTTTGCCGGAGGGGCCGGTTCCAAAACCCCACTGGTGTTCCTTGAAGAAGTGCGCGTCCGTATCCGCATCGGGGCGAAAGGATTTGTTCTTCGCCTCCGCGGCAACGGTTTGGCGATTGCCTTTCCACCATGTGTCATACTTCGCGGTGATTTTGCCGTTCGTTCGAGACTGACGTGAGCGCATGGCGGCAGGGGAGTAGGGTTCGTTGTAGAAAAGGCGTGCGACGAAACAGACGAATGCCTGAGGAACGATCTCACGGACAAAGCAGACGCCACGCCGTTTACCGTCAGTGACATAAAAACGGAGATTCATCTCCGGGAAGTTGCGGAAGCCCGGCCACGGCACTCCCAACACGCGGGTGTCGAGAAAATCGAAGGCGACGATGCTGCACCAGGTTTTGCCGTGACGCTCGTCGAGACGGAGCCCTCCCGGAAGACTGGGTTCGAGCAGTTCGCGAGGTGTTGCGTAGTTGGCAAGGATGAGGTTTGACCAGCGGGCGGTAAGAAAAGGGCGAGACATGGTTAAAGGAAACATTTCTACTTCGAGGCTGATACTCCCGGTGAATCAAGCAAGGGAAACAGGACAATAAAAAAGAAGACGGCATATGCAGCAACTCCGACGGTGTAGAACACTATTTCCCGGAGTTGAAATCGCTTCCAGAGTTCATCTTTATCAAGCTCGGTGAACGTTCTTTTGTATGCCGCCCTGACGCTGCCAGCCCATACGTTGGAATAGCGCAGCCATCCAAACCTAACGGTCACCCCTCCATCTCTGAGGTGCTCTTCCATCTGACGCAGGATCCCAAAGTAGCTGTATGTACACCAAATCATCAGGACGAACGACAGGAACGCCAGACAAATCAGGATGGGTGAGTGTTCCATGCGACTACGACAAGAATTCAAGAATGCGCAGAGCGTCTCGTGTTTGCCGTATGTCGTGGGTGCGGATGATATTCACGCCTTTGCGGACGCAGTGGGTGGCGGCACCGATGGATCCGCCAAGTCGATCGGCAGCGTCGGGCTGTTGAAGCAGCTTGCCGAGAAAGGACTTGCGTGAGGCGGAGACAAGAAGGGGCCGGTTGAATTCGAGAAATGTGTCGAGGTTGCGGAGGATTTCACAGTCAAACTCGTACCAGGGAATGGTCTGGCTTCGGAAAAAACCGATGCCGGGATCGAGAATGATCCGTTCGTCCGGTATTTGGGCTTCACGGGCACGGCGAAGAGCCGCGCGGAGTTTGATCTTCACGATATCGCAGGGTTCCGCGGACATGGCTGTTTCTCCCGGACGCTCGCTGGCCATCAGGATAACCGGCACGCTCCGTTCCGAAACAAGCTGAGCCAGGTTGGGGTCGGCCGCGAAGCCGGAGACATCGTTGATGGCATCGGCACCTTCATCGAGAGCGGCTTTGGCGACCTCGGCACGCTGGGTGTCGGCGGTGATGGGGAGCGATGTGACGCTGCGGGCGGCGGCGACGGCTCGAGCCATGCGCTCACGCTCGACGTCGACGGAAACTTCAGCGTGCTTGTAGGGGGCGGTGGACATGGCGCCAATGTCGATCATGTCGGCGCCTTCTTCCCCGGCCTGGCGTACGGCATCCGCCAGGGCGTGGTCAGTTGCCGCGATGGAACCGTCGTAGAACGATTCGGGACTGGTGTTGATGATGGCCATGAGGCGTACGGGCTCGGTGACACCGATCCCAAGATTTCGAAGAGTAAGGGAACTTGTGGACATATAGTGGAAAACTCTGTGAAGAACCTTGTGAGAACGCAACTAACGCTGTGGAAAGCCTGTGGCAAACGGCGTTTGCAGAAATGTCATCGCTTCAAGGAAATTCTTTTTTTTCAAGGCCGTTGACTTTGGCCACGGCGGCCGATTGGCTGCGCCTCTCGGAACCGAGGAGCGTCGTCTTCTTTTTCCTGTTGGTGCTGTCGCGTTTGAGGTGTCCCGGTCCGGTTCCTGTTCCAGCTAGTGCCTCGGTTTCGGGGCGTCGATTCCATGAAGCGGGTGCATGAGGTCACGATGGCGGAAGGTCCGGGTCAGCCGGGAGGTGGTGGAGCGGGGCGCCGAGCGGAGCAGCGCCAGTGGCCGCACAATGTCGAGGCCGAGCGGGCGGTGCTCGGTTCGATGATGCTGGATCCGGATGTGATTCCGGAAGTCATGCGTCTGGTGCAGGCGGAGGATTTCTACGAGAACGCCCATCAGATTCTGTTCCGTCGTGTTCTTGAACTGCACGATGCGGGCAAGCCGGTGGAGCTCACGCTTCTGGCGGACACGTTGAAGCGGGCCGGTGAGCTTGAATCGGTGGGTGGCTATGTTTATCTGGCGACGCTGGAGCAGTTTGTTCTTTCGACAAGCGCGGCGCCGGAACACGCCCGGATGGTGCGGGACAAGTCGGCGTCGCGGCGATTGATGAGCGTCGCGGAGACGGTGTTGCGGGAAACAGGTGAGGAGCGTCGCGACGTCTCGGATCAGATTCGCATGGCGGAGGCGTTGCTGTTCGAGGTCGGGGAGCAGCATCGCACCAGCGAGTTTCGCGATTTGAAGTCGCTGATGGAGGATTCCATCGGCGAAATCGCGCACCTGTACGAGTCGCGGGAACCGAAAACAGGGCTGAAAACGCACCTGAAGGATCTCGACAAGATCGTCGGAGGTTTCGAGGCGACGGCGCTTGTTATTCTGGCGGCGCGGCCCAGTATCGGCAAGACGGCGCTGGCGTTGAACGTCGTGCGCAACGTGGCGGTGATCGATAATCTGCCGGTCGGTTTTTTCTCGCTGGAAATGGGTGCGGAGCAGCTGAGTCTGCGTCTGCTTTGCAGCGAGGCGCGTGTTGCAAGTCAGAAGGTGCGAAAGGGAATGCTGAAGGAGTCGGAGTGGGAGCGCATTCGCGAAACCGCGAGCCGTCTGATGGATGTGCCGATGTACATTGATGACTCGGCGGGTTTGACGATCATGGAGCTGCGAACGCGCGCAAGGCAGTTGAAGCAGAAGCGGCCGGATCTGGGACTGATCGTGGTGGACTATCTGCAGCTGATGCAGGGTCCTCCGGGACGGCGCGACATGAACCGCCAGCAGGAGGTGGCTGAGATCTCGCGCGGACTGAAGCTGCTGGCGAAGGAACTGGACGTGCCGGTTTTCGCG